>NZ_DASVWK010000910.1:0-2457 GCF_036389735.1 Archangium sp.
GGAAGGAGACCTTCTCCAGCTCGATGGAGCCCTTGAGTTCCGCGGCGAGGCGGGGCTTGTCCCGGGGTTGCTCGGGGGGCGCATCCAGCACCTCGTTGATGCGCTCCAGGTAGCTGCCCAGCATCTGGAACTGACCCGCCGTGCCGATGAGGTTGGCCAGCGGCCCCAGCAGGGCCCCGGCCAGGGCGTTGAGGCTCAACATCTCCCCCAGCGTCAGGTGCCCCTCGAGGACCTGGTAGGCGCCCAGGCTGAGCAGCACCATGGGGGCGAGCAGCCGCAGGGTGTTGGAGATGGAGTCGACGTGGATCGTCAGCCGGCCCTTCTGGAGGGTGATGTTCTGGACGTCCACGAAGAGGTGCGAGTAGTTCTCCACGGCGCGTTGCTCGGCGCCAAAGGACTTGAGCGTCTGCATGCCGGTGAGCATGGCGATCTGGTAGCTCTGGTTCTTCGCATCCAGCTCGAGGCCCTGGGACAGCAGGCTGCCGCGGCGGTGGCGGGTGAGCAGGAAGACGAGCAGTTGCAGGAAGCCGAGCACCAGCACCACTCCCCCCAGCAACGGGCTGGCGACGAAGAGGATGCCGAAGAGGAGCACCACCATCGTGCCGTCCAGCAGGGTGGAGATGGCGGTGGAGGAGAGGATCTCCCGCACGGTGGCCTGCATGCTCATGCGCATCATCAGGTCGCCCGAGGGGCGCAACTGGAAGAAGGCGAAGGTCAGGTCCACCAGGTGGTCCAGGAAGCCGAGCGTCATGCTCGCGTCGATGCGGGTGCGCAGCTCCTGAAGGAGATGGCCGCGCAGCAGCGAGGACAGCAGCTGGAAGAGCGCGAGGGTGCCCATCGACACCGACAGCACCGACAGCAACTGGTAGTCGCCGCGTGGCACCACGCGGTCCACCAACATGCCCGTGAGGACGGGCACCGCGAGCGCGAAGAGCTGAAGCACCGCGGAGAGGACGACGATGCGTGCCAGGGTGTCCGACTGGCCCAGCAGCGGGAGGATGTAGCGGAAGGCCCCGGCGCTGGGCGCGGCGAGCCGCTGGAAGTCCTCGCTGGGCTCGAAGAGGAGCACCACGCCGGTGAAGTGCCGGCTGAAGCCCTCCATGGAGACCAGGCGCCGGCCCTGGGCGGGGTCGACGATCTGCACCTCGTTGCCGACCATCCGCTCGAAGACGACGTAGTGGTTGAAGTCCCAGTGGAGGACGGAGGCGGTCGGCAGGAAGGGGAGGCGGGTGAGGTCGATGGAGACGGCGCGCCCGCGCAGCCCCATGCGCCGGCCAGCATCGATCAGCGTGCGGGCGGAGATGCCGTCGCGACCCGGGCCCGTCACCTCGCGCACCGCGTCCAGGGTCATCTGCCGGCCGTGGTAGCCCAGCACCATGGCCAGGCACGCGGCGCCGCAGTCCGTGGCGGCCAACTGGCGCACCTCCGGCAGCTCCTTGCGCCATTCCCGCAGTCGCTGGAGCGCCGGAAACCTCCGCACCACCTCTTCCAGCCTGTTGCCGGTGGGCTTCTGCTCAGTCGTCATGGGGGAAGAGCACCTTGAGTCCTGGAATCATGGCCACGAAGATGGGCTCGGCCCTCACCGCGACCTGGGCCCGCGCGGGCATGCCCTCGAAGTAGCCCAGCACCCGGCCGCGCACGGAGAAGGTTCGCGTGGGGAGGGTCGCCCGTACCAGGATGATGGGGCCCGTTATCTCCACCGTGTCCGCCAGGTCCGGCCCCAGGTAGCGCTTGAGCTCCCCGGGACCGATGAGCTGCTCGCCCACGGACTCGATGGTCAGCTCGCGGTACTCGTACTGGAAGCCGTCCAGCTCCACCCGCAGCGGCATGCCGGGGCGCAGGTAGGGGCGGTAGTAGCCGGGAAGCAGGGCCAGCAGGTACGCGGATGCCTCGTCCTCCACGATGGAGGCCACGAGCGTACCCACCGCCAGGTACTGGCCGGGCTGGATGCGCAGGTCTCCCACGATGCCCGCCACGGGAGCCCTCAGGGCCCGGGCCATGATGCGGGACTGGGCCTGCTCGCGCTCGGCCCGCAGCGCCGTGAGCGCCAGCCGGGCGGACTGGTCCGACAGGTCCCTCATGTAGCGCACGAGGTGCAGCTCCATCTCCTGCTCGATGCGGGCGAGGGCGGAGCGCTCCTCCTCGGCCTGGAGCGTCACCAGCACCTGCCCCGCGGCCACGCGCTGGCCGGGCTGGATCTCCACGGTGGCCACGACTCCGGCGCCTTGCGCCATCACGTCCCGGCGCCGCTCCATCCGCACGAGCGCGGGGCCCTCGGCGTACTCGGACACGGTGCCCACCAGGCACAGGAGCAGGCCCACCGCCAGCATGGAGACGAGGACCCA
Organism: Archangium sp.; assembly: GCF_036389735.1. Lineage (GTDB taxonomy): Bacteria > Myxococcota > Myxococcia > Myxococcales > Myxococcaceae > Archangium. The sequence continues at coordinate 2,346 of NZ_DASVWK010000910.1, forward strand.
GAACGTCCAGCGCGTCCAGCCCGGGGCCAGCAGCAGCACGTCGCCTTCCTGCCGCTGGTACTGCTTGTAGTACTCCAGCGCTTCCTTGCGGAAGATCGACGGCTTGGGTTCC
>NZ_DASVWK010000911.1:0-5075 GCF_036389735.1 Archangium sp.
GAGGAGCCGGGTGTCCGAGCGCAGCAGCTCGGCGACGGGGGAGTGGGGGGGGGTGCCCGCGGGCGTCGGCAGCCGGAAGGTGGCACCGAAGAACTCGGCGAGGACCAGGGCCTCGTCGTGCGTGGCATGTCGCGCCGCCAGTCTGGCCTCGTGCCAGAAGTAGCCCAGGCCCAACAGGGTCGCGAGCAGCCCGGGCAGGCCAACGCTCCACAGGAGCTTCCTGCCTACGGTATCGAGACCCAATGCCATGTGCGTGGAGGCAGGGGCCGGCGACCCGTTGCCATCAAGCCCCTTATTGTGAGTGATAAGTCAATTGTCAGATCGGCTGACGCAGACTGTCAAACGGACGTCCTTGGAAATTATTCAGGTAGTGTACTCCACTCGGAGACAAACATGCCCGCCCAGGCCCCCTCCTTCGTGTCCTCCTCTCGGCTGCCCGTACCGCACGGCTTCGCCACCCGCGCTGGCGGTGTGTCCGAGGGGCCTTATGCTTCCCTCAACCTGGGCTTCGCGGTGGGTGACCTGAGAGAGCGGGTGGAGGAGAACCATCGCCGGCTGGCCGGGGCGGTGGGCGCGGCGCTCGACGCGCTGCACACGGTGAAGCAGGTGCATGGGGACCGGGTGGTGGAGGTGGGGGAAGGTGAGGGCACGGGCTCGCTGAGGCCCCAGGCGGGCGAAGCGGACGCGCTGTGGACGCAGCGGCAGGAGCACTGGGTGGCGGTGGGGACGGCGGACTGCGTGCCGGTGCTGCTGGTGGATCCCGACGGGCGGCGGGTGGCGGCGGTGCACTCGGGCTGGAAGGGCACGGACGCTCGCATCGTGGCGCGTACGGTGGAGGCGTTGGTGGCCCGGGGCTCCCGGCCCGAGCGGCTGCTCGCGGCGGTGGGGCCCTGCATCCAGCGCTGCTGCTACGTCGTCTCCGAGGACCTGGGCCAGCGCTTCACCACGGGCTTCGGCTCCGAGGTGGTGGCCCGCGAGGGGGCGCAGGTGAGGTTGGACTTGTCACGGGCGGTGCGGGACACGCTACTGGCAGTGGGGCTGAAGGCGGCCCACGTGGACGTGCTCCCCGAGTGCACGGCGTGTGATGGGGGTCGATTCTTCTCGCACCGGCGTGACGCGGGGCTCACGGGCCGGCACCTCAACTTCGTGGTACACCGGTTCTGAGCGGCGTCCGGCCGTTTTCTTGACGGTGTCGGACAGCGCTTCCTATCCTCCCAGCCAACCCCCGAGGCCCGAGTTTGGAGCGCCGCATCATCCGCCGACTGCTTTGCATCGCGCCCCTCTGCGCATTGTCCGCCTGTGCCACCGCTGGCTCCGCCAAGACGTCGGAGCTCGCGGAGCTCAAGGCCGAGGTGCGCGCCATGCGCGAGACCCAGGCTCGCCTGGAGAAGCGCCTGGAGCGCATGGAGCTGCACACCAGCGTGATGAGCCAGGCCCGTGGCTCCAGCGCGCCGGCCCAGACGCCGTCGGCCACCTCGCCCGAGGCCGCCGCCGCGAAGGGCCTCGACACGCCGGGGGATCTGACGGTGGTGAAGCTCAAGCCGCGCAACGACCCCGCGCCCGCGCTGCCCACCCGGGTGGCCGTGGTCGAGCCCGCTCCCGATGACATGGAGATGTTCATCAGCCCCGCGTCCGAGGGCGACGGCGGAGGCTCCACGGCCGACGAGCCGAAGGAGCAGGCGGACACCACCGTGCTGGACTCCGAGTTCGAGCAGGCGGTGGCGGCGCTGCGCACCGGCAACGTGGAGGGCGGGGTGGAGCGCCTGCTGCGCTTCGCCGAGGAGAACCCCCGCAACCCGCGCGCGGACAACGCGCTGTATTTCAGCGGGCTCGGGCAGATGGGGCTGAAGGATCACGCCGCCGCGGCGAAGATCTTCGTGCGCCTCATCGACAGCTACCCGGCCGGCGATGCCGTGCTGGATGGCATGCTGCGGCTGGCCGAATGCCGGCTGCGGCTGAACCAGAAAGATGACGCGCGGGCGCTCTACACCCGCATCCTCACCCAGTTCCCAGGGACGGCCGCCGCCACGCAGGCGGAGCAGCGGCTCTCGTCCCTCTCGCACTAGCAGTCCGAAAGGAAGTCATCCGATGCGCTCGCGGATCCTCTCCTCGCTCCTTCTCGCCGCCTTCCTGGCGCCCCCCGCGGTATGGGCGCAGGAAGCGGAAGACCCGCAGGAGCCCGAGGCTGGCGACGAGACCCAGGGCTCCGAGGTCGTCGATGAGCAGCCAGACCGGTCTGGCAAGGTGACCATTCCCCCGGGCCAGGGCGGCCGGGAGTCCGCTCCCGGCGAGGTCCACAGCGTCGAGCGGGGCGACACGCTCTGGGACCTGTCCCAGAAGTACCTGGGCAGCCCCTGGTACTGGCCCAAGGTCTGGTCCTACAACCCGCAGATCGCCAACCCGCACTGGATCTACCCGGGCAACCAGGTGCGCTTCTTCGCCGGAGGCGAGGAGGTTCCCTCGCGCGTGGAGACGGGTGCGGGTCCTCCGGTGGCCGCCGAGACGGGGGAAGAGGCCATGGGCACCGAGGTGCCCCCCAGCGGTGAGGATCTGGTGCAGGTCACCGGGAAGATCACCTACCAGCCCAAGGCCTCGCGCGCGGTGATGACGCAGGGCTTCGTCACGGCGCGGGAGCTGGACGAGGCGGGACGCATCGAGGGTGCCACCACGGGCGCGGAGATGCTCTCCTTCCCGGACAACGTCTACGTGCGCTTCAAGCGCAAGGCGGACGCGAAGCTCGGGGACCGGTACGTGGTGTTCCACACCGTGCAGGCCGTGAAGCACCCGGCCACCAACAAGCCGGTGGGCTTCCTCACCGAGTTCATCGGCACCCTGCGGGTGGTGGCGCTGGGGGACAACTACGTCACCGCGCAGATCTCCGACACGTGGGATGCCATCGCGCGCGGGGACCTGGTGGGCCCCTACGGCGAGCAGATGGTGGAGCAGGTGGTGCCCCGGCGCAACGAGAAGGAGCTCCAGGGCTACGTCATCACCGCGCTCGTGCCGTACCTGACCCTCACCGCCGAGCACCACTTCCTGGTGATCGACAAGGGCAGCGCCGAGGGCGTCCAGGTGGGCAACGTCTTCACCATCACGCGCCCGGGTGACCCCGCGCGCCAGGCCGTGCTCGACTCGCCACTGGCGCTCGACAAGAAGAAGAGCCAGGCGGCGCCGCTGCCCACGGAGAACGTCGGCCTGTGCCTCGTCACCGAGGTCAAGGAGCGCACCTCCAACTGCGTCCTCACCCAGACCGTGCAGGAGATCGCCCCGGGCGATCGGGCCGTGATGCGCGTGTCCCAGCAGCCCTCGGCCCAGCGCTGAGCCACCCCGACGCGGGGACGACAGGTCCGCTGGAAGGGACACAGAACCCCGGGGATCGGCTCGTTTGACCCCTACTACAGGGGACGTGCGGCTTGACCACCGGCTATCCGGTGTTTATGTGTCCCGCCCCTTTCCGTCGGACCCATCTTCTATATAGGTGGGCCCAGGAGGGGGTCGGGTATGGCGGACACGACGGACAGATATACGGCGGAGCAGCGAGCGCTCCTGGCGCTCTGGGCGGTTCCCGGGCTGGGCCCGAGGGCCTTGGCCGGGCTGCGTGCGTTCGCCGGGGGAAGTCTCGCTCGTCTGGCCGCCTGCCCCGTGAGGGACTGGCTCGGGGATTCACCCCTGCCCACCCCGGTGCGTCGCCGGCTGCTGCAGGTCCCCGTGCTGGGCCTGCTATCCGAGCGGGTGCTGGAGCAGTGCGCGGCGGGGGCCATGGGCGTGGCCTTCCAGGGCGATTGGGCCTACCCCGCCCGGCTGGCGGAGGTGGACGACGCTCCGCCGCTCCTCTTCTACCGGGGGCAGGTGGGACCACCGCGCCGCCGCGTGGCCATGGTGGGCAGCCGGCACCCGGACCAGGGATTCCTGCCCTTCGCGCGGACCTTCGCCCGGCAGGTGGCGGAGGGTGGGGTGGGCGTGGTGTCCGGCGCCGCCGCAGGCGTGGACCGGGCCTGTCACTGGGGCGCCTTGGACGCGAGTGGGGAGACGTGGGCCTTCCTCGGCTCCGCGCTGGACGAATTGGATCCCGCCCAGGCGAAGCTGCTGCCCCACTTCCTGGCCCGGGGGGGCGTGTTCTTCAGTGAGCTTCCGCCAGGGGTCCGGGCGAGCACCACGACCTTCCCCCGGCGCAACCGGCTCATCTCGGGCGCATCGGATGCGGTACTGGTCCTTCGGGCTGGAGTGGACTCGGGCAGCCTGTACACGGCACGAGCAGGCCGTGCGCAGGGGCGGCCGGTGCTGGCCCTGCCTGGTGACGTGATGAACGAGGGAGCGGCTGGCTGCAACGGCCTCCTCCGGGATGGTCATGCCCGGGCGTGTCTCTCGGTTGAGGAGGTCTGGCGCACGGTGGGGATCCACCCCGATCGAATCGTGCCGCCAGGAGAGGGTTCCTCGTGGCGGGAACTCTCGGTGGAAGCGAGGGGGGCCTACCAGGTGTTGGATAGGGTTCCCAGGTCATTCGATGAGGTGCTGGCCCACAGCCGGCTCCCGCCCGCGGCGCTCATTGGCGCCTTGGTGGAGCTGGAGCTGTCGGGGCTCGTCATTCAGCACCCTGGAAGGTTGTACGAGAAGGTTTGAGGAGAATCATGGCGACGCGCACGAAGAAGACGGCAACGGCAGGCGAGCTGGAGGTCGAGGAGACGGCGGCCCCCAAGAAGGCAGCCAAGAAGCCGGCAGCGCGAAAGAAGACGGCCGCCAAGAAGGCAGCCGCCAAGAAGACGACCGCCAAGAAGGCCTCCTCGCGCCGAAAGAGCGCTGACGGGGCCCTGGCCACCGTGGAGGCCTCCGCCGAGGACGGCGAGGAGACCGAGGCCCCCGCACGGCGGGGCAAGGGACCGCACTACCTCGTGGTCGTCGAGTCGCCCGCCAAGGCGAAGACGATCAACAAGTACCTCGGCGACGACTTCATCGTGAAGGCGTCGATGGGGCACGTGCGCGACCTGCCGAGCAAGGGCATGGGCGTCGACTTGGAGACGTTCCAGCCCGATTACGAGATCCTCGCCAGTCGCGGCAAGGTCGTCACCGAGCTCAAG
>NZ_DASVWK010000912.1:0-2269 GCF_036389735.1 Archangium sp.
GATGTCTCCCGCGAGGAGTTGCTGCGCCGCGTGGAGCGCTTCAAGAGCGTGGCCGTGCTGCGGCCGGATGGCTACCTGGCCTGGACGCTCAACGGACGCACGCAGCAGAAGGTGGGGCTGGTGGAGTGGAAGGAGGAAGCCTTTCGCGCTGGCTCGTTCGAACTGGGCCGCTTCTACACCGTCAGCGGTTGGGTCTTCCGGCAGGCGGACGCGCAACTGCGCCCCCTCATGGAAGGGCCCGGGCTGGCCGAGGTGTACGACGACGCCGACTACATTGGCCGCTCGCTGGATGGCGCGGAGGAAGCCTTCGTCGACCTGTACCACGCCATGGGCCAGCTGCTCTCCCACCCGTCGGACAGCATCGCTTCGCTGCGACACCTCCCGGCGGGAGTCGCGGCCCTCATCGCCTCCTCGCCGGAGTACCTCGAGCGCTTCCGGTACATGACTCGGGGCGAGCAGGTGAAGGCGATCTCGAAACTGACGACGAACCTCATCCTCACCTTGGGCACGGCGGGAGGCACGGCCAGCACGCTGACGCGAACGTTGGGTGGGCTGGAGGACACCATGCCGGTGCTGTCCCTCTCGGCCGAGGGCCTGCTGGCGGTAAGGACGGTGGCGGTGTCAGCGGGCACGGTGACGACCACGCTGGAGGTGGGCGTGGGCACCGTCTCCATCCTCCACATGGCCAGCCAGGGACAGCGCGCGACTGGTGCGGGCCCCCCCAGGCCCGCGAGGTCACCCAACAGGGCGGAGCCTCGGATCGAGGATGGCAACCCTCAGGAGGGCTGGCAGCATATCGAAGCAAGGCACATCACCGGCACTCATCCAACCGGGCCGGGCGACCTCTTCGCGCCGGGAACCTCTCGCGCACAACTCCTGGAAGCAGCGAAGGACATCGTCAAGAATGGAAACCGCATCTCGGAACCTGGCAGGCGTATCCAGGTCTTCCAGATGAAGGTAAAGATCAACGGTGTGAGAGACTTGGTGCGGGTCATCGTTGATTCGGACGACGCCAACCGGGTCATCACGATGTTCCCAGTCAGGGGTGGGTAGATGTTCCAGTTCAAATGTGAGTGGGCCGATGGACCGAGGACCTCCACACGCTCGGGCTTTGACCTGGGGCACATGACGTTCGTGAGCGAAAAAGGCATCTGTAGCTCGCGGGGCAGGACACCGGATCAAGCCATGATGCTCGCCATCGCCATCGTGGAGCTTCTCGATGGACTGCGTCGGTTCCTGATGGAGAGGCGAAGCGAATACACCTTCGTTGGAGCCGACTCGTCGTTCTCCGTGCGCTTCCGGAAGGCGAAGGGGGAACGTATCGCCATCCAATGCGGAGCGAGCCCTCTCGGCGAAGTGGATGCCACGACCCTGTGCCGGGCTGTTCTCTCCGGCGCTGAAACGTTCTTTCAACAGCCGGAGAACAAGCTCCCTCAAAGTGATCCAGCTCTGGAAGATCTCACCTCTGCCCTAGAGGCGTTCGCTCGCGCCTTTCGATGAGGGCGATTCGCGAGAGCCGTATCTCAGCTCTATTCCGCGAACAGCCTGCGTGAACGAGGACCAGGAGAGGTGTGGTTCTGATCCCCTACGGGAACGTCACGCTACTGAAGGTGGGCTTGCCCCGGTTGCGTGGACAGTAGGATTAAGATGCCAACTTCTGCGGTAAGGCTGCAAGCTCAAAATCCACTGGACTGACGTAGCCCAGTGAAGAGTGCCGCCTCTGGCGGTTGTAGAAGACCTCGATGTACTCGAAGAGGGCCAGCCGGGCCTGCTCGTGCGTGGCGAAGTCGGTGGTGTAGACGAGCTCCAATTTCAAGCTGCTGAAGAAGCTCTCCACCACGGCGTTGTCCCAGCAGTTGCCCTTGCGCGACATGCTGCATTGAATCCCACGAGCAGCCAGCGCCTTCTGGTTCGGTCCGAATGGTGCAGCAATCCTCGTGCTGGCTGCCGACCCTTGAGCGCCATGTCGAGCGCATTGAGGACCAGGTGCCGTGCTCTTGCCCTCTCCGCCCTCGGCCTCACGCACCCAGTTGCGAAGTGCCGACTCCGTCAGGTCCAAGTCCTTGGCCACCTGGGGCAGGCTCTTGCTGCCCTCGCGCACCAACCGGACCGCCTCGGCCCTGAACTCCGGGGTGAAACTCCGCCTCTTCCTTCGCTCCATGGACACTACCTCCCCGTGTAGCCGACTTACGGGGTACGTCCACTAAACCGAGACAGACTCATCCTTCTGGCGGGGTCCTCTGGCGGACGCGGGTGGGGGAGCCGCAAT
>NZ_DASVWK010000913.1:0-11530 GCF_036389735.1 Archangium sp.
GTTCTCCGGCGCCTGCACCAGCACCGAGCAGTCCTCCATCACCACGGCCATGGGCTCGGCCCGCACCTACGCCACCAACGCGTCAAACTACCTCAACGGCATCTCCTCGGGCACCACGCGCTACACCACCTGGTTCGGCGCCTACTCGAGCACCAACCTGACCACGGCGCGCAACCACTTCACCAACATCAAGAACGCCCTGGCCAACGCGGCGGTCGTGGTCGACTGCAGCTGCAACGACAGCTACTACGCCTACGTGTACCCGGCCTCGCCGTACAAGATCTACGTGTGCAACGCCTTCTGGAGCGCCCCCAACACGGGCACGGACTCCAAGGCCGGCACGCTGGTCCACGAGATGAGCCACTTCAACGTGGTGGCGGCCACGGATGACCACGCCTACGGCCAGAGCGCGGCCAAGAGCCTGGCGACCTCCAGCCCCACCAAGGCGCTGGATAACGCGGACAACCACGAGTACTTCGCCGAGAACACCCCCTCCCTGCCGTAAGCTCGGCCAGGCCGTGGCGTAAAGACGGGAGCGGCGACGCTCCCGTCTTTCTTTTTTTGGGAGGGCATCGGTCCATGACGCGTGGAAACCTTGGGTGGTTCTTGGGGGCCTGTCTGGCCGTCGGTGGTTGGGGGTGTGCATCGCGGAAGGAAGCGGCGGAGCCCCAGGCTCGGCCCACCGAGCAGAAGGAGGCACCGACCATGGGACAGCAGGAGACTCCGAGATCGCTCACCTGCTCGCTCAGCGTGGCGCCTCGCTTCAAGGTGGGGGAGCCGGTGATGCTGCGCTTCCAACTCACCAACCCCACGGCGCGGCCCCTGTTCGTGCTCGACTGGCACACGCCCTTCGAGGGGCTGCTCAACAACTTCCTCCAGGTGACGCGCGACGGCGTGGACATCCCCTACCAGGGGCCGATGCTCAAGCGCGGAGATCCCACGGCGGAGGACTACGTCTCCATCGCCCCGGGCGCATCGGCGGACGCCACCGTCGAGGCGTCGCTGGCCTACGACTTCACGCAGCCGGGGCACTACCGGATCGCCTTCCGCAACGAACTCCTGGACGTCGCGACGAAACAGGCCGAGCTGCCCCACACCCGGGATGGGTTCCGGGCCATGCCGGTGCAATGCCCGGCCGTCGAGACGACGATCGTCACGCCCTGAGGGGTGACGCGGTGCGACATGGCGCGAGCACCCATCTGATATGGTAGGTGCTCTCAAGCGGACATCCAGGAGCCAGTACACCCATCATGAGCACCGCAGTCGCCTCGCGCGCGGAGGACGTTCCCCCGGCCGCCTTTCCGTCTCTCGACGAAGAGGCTTTCGCCCGTGATCTTCAAACCCTCCGCACCGAGGCGGAAGCCTCTCTAGGGCCCAAGGATCTCGCGCACTTCCGGAAGATCGAGCGCTGGGGCCGGGTGTGCTCGCTGCTCGGTTACGCGACGGCGTGGCTCGCGCCCAATCCCCTCTCGGCGCTGCTCATCGCCCAGGGCAACACGGCCCGCTGGACGATGATGGCGCACCACTCCACGCATCGCGGCTATGACCGCGTGCCCGGCGTGCCCGCGCGCATCACCAACCGCCACTTCGCCACCGGCTGGCGCCGCATGCTCGACTGGCCCGATTGGATCCACCCGGAGGCGTGGCGCCACGAGCACAACGCGCTCCACCATGGGCGCACGGGCGAGACGGCGGATCCGGACCTGGTGGAGGAGACCACCGGCTTCCTGCGCCGCTCGTCCATGCCCCTGCCGGTGAAGTACGCGATCGTCGCCTTCTTCGCCTTCACGTGGAAGCTGACGTACTACGCGCCCAACACCTTCCTGGAGTGGCAGCGGGCCGAGCGTCGGCGCGCGGGCGTGCCCGACGATGGCGCTTCGCCGCCGCTCATCACGGCCTTCAACCCGCTGCGCGCCGAGGGGCGGGCCTTCTGGGCGACGTGCATCCTGCCCTACGCGGCCCTGCGCTTCGTGCTCCTGCCGGCCCTCTTCGCGCCGCTCGGGGCGTGGGCCGTGTTCTCCGTGCTCGCCAACAGCGTGCTGGCCGAGCTGCTCACCAACCTCCAGAGCTTCATGATCATCGCGCCCAACCACGCGGGCGATGATCTCTACCGGTTCCACGATCGCGCCCGGAGCCACGCGGAGTTCTCCGTGCGGCAGGTGATCGGCTCGGTGAACTACACCACCGGCGGCGACGTGGTCGACTTCCTCCACGGCTGGCTCAACTACCAGATCGAGCACCACCTCTGGCCCAACCTGCCCATGCGCAAGTACAGGGAACTCCAGCCCCGGGTGAAGGCGCTCTGCGAGAAGCACGGTGTTCCCTACGTGCAGGAGAACGTGTTCCGTCGCGTGAAGAAGCTCGTCGATATCATGGTCGGGCGGACCTCGATGCGCACACTGGACGCACGAGGTCGCTGACGAAGCCGGGTCCGGAGGCACAATGGGGAGCTTCGAGGTAGCGAAGGAGCGCGCACCCGCCCTCGCCAAGGGCGTGAAGCAGCTCAAGGCGCTGGGCTTGCTCTCGCGCTGGGAAGTGCGTGAGTGCCAGGCCGCCTTCCGCGAGGTGCTGGGCGAGGTTCCCGAGACGCTGACGGATCAGGACGCGGTGTCGCTCCTGGAGACGTACTACGCCACGGGACTCCAGGAACGGGGCCGGGAGGATGGCTTGCTGTTCCTCGACTGGCGCTTCGGTCAGGAGACCTCGGACGTCGTCGCGGAGCTGCTCTCCATCACCGATGCGCCGGGCCTGGCCTCCCTCCGGCGGATGGAGGGCGCGCGGGCCGTGGTGGCCGAGGCGTCCGGCGCCGAGCGGACGATCACCGTGTCGGAGGGGCTCGAGCCGCTGGTGGCCTGGCTCAACACCCTGCTGGTGGCGGCGGGAAACCCGCGCCGGATCCTCTCGCTGGACATCGGCTCGGACGCCTATGTCTTCCTCTTCCGGGAAGAGGGCTTCGAGCGCACCCTGAAGCAGAGCCCCTTGAGCGGGACGGTCGCATGACGGGCCCTCGGGCCAAGACGTGCGCCACCTGCGGGCGCGGCCTCTCCCCCCGCGAGGTGTACTACCGCTTCTCCCTCGTCCTCCAGGGAGAGCAGGACGCGATCGACACCCCCGGGGGTGGCACGGGCTCGGAGGAGGAGCTCGCCTTGCTCCTCAAGCAGCTCGAGGAGAGCCCGGAGTCGCCCCAGGAGATGGAGGAGCAGGTGCACTGGGAGCGCTCCGGCGTCGTGTGCGGAGCATGCCGCTCGCTGGTGGTGCGCACGCTCACCCCGAAGCCGGAGGCGGCCGGGCCTCACTGAGCCACGAGGGCCCGGGACTCAGACGCTCGTCTCGGGCCCCTCGCTCGACACGTCGAGCCGATCGAAGGCGCGGCCCAGGCCCACCACGCCCAGGGCCACCTCGGCCACGAGCACCGCCGCCGCGGCGAACCCCGCGAAGGGCAGCGCCCACACCCCGAAGCCCAGGAAGTGGTTCAGGCCGAAGCCCACCAGGGCCGCCAGCACCCCCGCGGGCAGCAGCCCCACCATCAATGCCACCAGCGTGCCCATCAGGGTCAGCACCCGCTGGCCGAGCGCCTCGAAGCCGCGCACCCGCTCGCCCTCGGGGGGCAGCCACGCCGGGAAGAGCACCACCGCCGCGTTCTGCACGAAGAGCCCTCCGAGGCTCACCGCCGGCAATACCCAGACGGCGCACAGGCCTCCCGCCACCCACCACGCGGCCCCCCCTCTCGGCTCTCCCAATACCGTCGAGAGCACCACCGCCAGCACGACGAGCCCCACCTGCGTCACCCCCAGCAGCAGCGCGGGCGCGGCGAGCTCCGCCGCCACCACCTGCCGTCCGGTGAGCGGCATCGCCCGGAGCTGCTCCAGCCGGGGCAGGTCCATCCGCAGATCCATCCGCACGGCGGAGGGGCCGAAGAAGCACAGGATGACCGCGAGCCCCGCGCACAGGGGGGCCATGATCAGGCGCACGTTGGCGAGCACATCCGCGCCCCGGCCCGAGGCCACGGCGGCCACGAGCCCCCCCAGCAGCCCCGCGACGAGCAGCCGCCCCGCCCCGCCCAGCCGCCGCCCGGCGATGAGGTTCTTCCAGACGAGCGCCACCTCCGGACGACCCGTGGGCGCCAGCCGGAAGAAGGCCGCGCGCAACCGGATGGGGGTGGGCCGGCCTCCCTGACGTCCCATCTGCTCTCGGAGGCGGGCCCGCTCCTCGGCCCGGACCAGCGCGGCCTCCTCGAAGGGCACCGCCGCGCTCATCACCCACGCGTAGTGGACGGCGAGCAGCCCGAGCCCGAGCGGCAGGGCCCGCACGAAGGCTCCCACGTCCCGTGCGAGCGGCAGGGCCACCAGCGCCCTTCCCGGCCACAACGCCGGCGCGTCCATCAGGGCGACCAGCCACCGCTGGATGCTCCGGGGATTGGCCAGCTCCTCCGGGGGGAAGGGGTGCTCGCGCAGCACGGACAGCGCCGCGCCGACGAACAGGGCGAGCACGGCCGCGAGCGTGCCCCAGCGCAGCACCACGCCCACGCCGCCGCGCCGGGCGAGCCGCGTGCGCACGAAGGAGGCCCCCATCACGTGCAGGTTCACCGTGGCGAGCGTCACGGTGGCTCCGAGGAAGAAGAGGACGGGGTTCGGCGACACCACGCGGCTCATGAAGAGGGTGGCGAAGAAGGCGCCCACTCCCGCGCCCACGAGGCCTCGGGTCAGCTTGTAGTGCAGCAGCCCCCGGCGGGATACGGGCGCGGGGAAGAGCTGCTGTACCTCCGTCTCGGTGAAGCTCAGCGCCGGCCGATCCGGCCCCAGCGCCCAGGCGGAGAGGAGCGTGCCGAGCATCGCGGCCGTGAGCATGAACTGGCTGAAGATCTGCGCCATGGGCGGAGGCATCCCCTCCTGGCCCCGGGAGATCACCCCCCGCAGGAAGAGGGAGTACACGTACATCCCGCCGACGATCGCCCCCACGAGGTACTTCGGCTGGCGCAGGCGCTGGAGCTGGCGGCGCAGCCGGTTGTACGTCGAGGCCACCCAGAGGAACGCCATCGCACGCGGGAAGCTCACGGGACCTCCCGCTCGGGCCGGGCCTCGGGCGCCGCGCTGGTGATGCGGATGAAGAGCTCCTCCAGCGAGGCGCCCTCCCCCTCCGGACCGCTGAGCTGAGCGCGGATGTCCGAGAGCGTCCCCAGCGCCACCGCGCGCCCCCCGGCGATGACGAGGATGCGGTGGCACAGCTCCTCCACCAGCGGCAGCAGGTGCGAGGAGAGCACCAGCGCCGTCCCCGCCTCCGCCCGCTGGCGCAACGAGCCCTTCATGCGCCGGATGCCCAGCGGATCCAACCCCGTGAGGGGCTCGTCCAGGAGGATGAGCCGAGGCGTGTGCAGGAAGCCGCACGCGATGGACAGCTTCTGCTTCATGCCGCGCGACAGCTCTCCGGGCAGCGCCTTCTCCTTGCCGGCCAGCTCCATCTCGTCCAGCAGCGCCCGGGCCCGCTCCTCCCAGCCCTCCACCCCGTACAGCCGCGCCACGAAGTTCAGGTGCTCCCAGACGGTGAGGTACTCGAAGAGGCGGGGCTCGTCGGGAAGGAACGCCAGCGCCCGCTTGGCCTCCACCGGCACCGCCGCCATGTCGTGGCCGGCCACCGTCACACGCCCCGAGGACGGAGGCAGGATGCCGGCCAGGCAGCGCAGCGTGGACGTCTTCCCCGCCCCGTTGGGCCCCACCAACCCGAGCACCTCACCGGGGGCGACCTGGAACGTCAGCCCTCGCACGGCCTGTACGTCGCCATACCCCTTCTCCAGCCCCTCCACCTCCAACACGGGCGCCGTCACTCGGACCTCGGCTGCGCTGTCTGCATGTGGGACAAAATACGCGGCCCACCGGGCGGATTCCACTCAGGTAGGGTACGCCCGCCTTGGAGGTTTGATGCGGTTCCTCGACCAGAAGCCTGCCCACGATCTCACGTACAACGATCTCTTCCTGGTGCCGAACCGCTCGGAGGTCGCCTCCCGGCTGGACGTGGACCTGACGCCGCTCGATGGCCTGGGCACCACCATTCCCGTCGTGGTGTCCAACATGACGGCCGTCTCCGGGCGGCGCATGGCCGAGACGGTGGCGCGCCGCGGCGCCATCGCCGTACTGCCCCAGGACATCCCGCTCGACATCGTCGAGCAGAACATCACCTACGTGAAGTCGCGGCACCCCGTGTACGAGACGCCCATCACCCTGCGTCCCACGGACACGATCCAGGAGGCCCTCAACCTCATCCACAAGCGCGCCCACGGCGCCGTCATCGTCGTGGACGAGAACGAGGCCCCCGTCGGCATCTTCACCGAGAACGATGCCGCCGGCTTCGACCGCTTCACCCAGCTCCACCGGGTGATGTCCACCGAACTCGTCAGCGTCGACGAGGGCACACCGCTCGAGCCCATCTTCGAGCGCCTGGCCAGCAAGCGGCTCTCCTGCGTGCCGGTGGTGCGCGGCAGGCGGCTCATCGGCGTGGTGACACGCAAGGGCGCGCTGCGCTCGACGCTCTACAAGCCGGCGCTCGACCGCGACGGAAAGCTGCTGGTCGGCGCGGCCATCGGTATCAACGGCGACGTGAAGGGCAAGGCCGAGGCGCTGCTGCGCGCGGGCACGGATTTGCTCGTCATCGACGCGGCGCACGGCCACCAGCGCAAGATGCTCGAGGTGGTGGAGATCGTCCGGGGCCTGTCCCCCCGAGTGCCCGTCATGGCGGGCAACGTCGTCACCCGCGAGGGGACGCGGGATCTCATCTCGGCCGGCGCGGATCAGGTGAAGGTGGGCGTGGGCCCCGGCGCCATGTGCACCACGCGCATGATGACCGGTGTGGGCCGGCCCCAGTTCTCCGCGGTGCTGGACTGCGCGGAGGAGGCTCGGAAGCTCGGCAAGCATGCCTGCGCCGACGGAGGCATCCGGCACCCGCGCGACGTGGCGCTCGCGCTGGCGGCCGGCGCGGCCAACGTGATGATCGGCTCCTGGTTCGCGGGCACCTACGAGAGCCCGGCGGACACGATGCGCGACAGCGACGGCCGCCTCTACAAGGAGAACTACGGCATGGCGTCGCAGCGCGCGGTCAAGGCGCGCACCCGGGGCGAGTCGCTCTTCGATCGCGCCCGCAAGGAGCTGTTCGAGGAGGGCATCAGCACCTCGCGCATGTACCTCGAGGCGGAGCGCCCTGGGGTCGAGGACAAACTCGATCAGATCATCACGGGCGTGCGCAGCGCCTGCACCTACGCGGGGGCGCGGACGCTGGAGGAGTTCCACCGCGACGCGGTGGTGGGAGTGCAGAGCCAGTCGGGCTATGAGGAGGGCCGCCCGGTCCGCACGAGCTGGTAGGCGGGCGTCCAGGGTCGCGGATTTCCCGCGCCGGCCGTCCTGCCGTAATGTTCCGGCCCCGGCGGCCTGGGGATGAACCTCGGACTGCCCAATCTGGAGCCGACATGAGCACCGAAACGAAGAAGCCCTCGCTGTACGAGCGGCTGGGGGGCGTTTACGCCATCGCCGCGGTTGTGGACACGTTCATCGACCGCATCATGGTCGCCCCCGAGCTGAACGCGAACCCGCTGGTGGACGAGGCGCACCACCGCGTGCCGAAGGCCGGCTTCAAGTACCTGGTGACGGAGATGGTGTGCCAGGTGACGGGTGGTCCCCAGCGCTACACGGGCAAGACGATGCAGGAGTCGCACAAGCACCTGAACATCTCTGCCTCGGAGTGGGTGGTGTTCGCCGGCATCTTCAAGGGCGTGCTGGACGAGTACAAGGTTCCGGAGGCCGAGCAGGCGGAGCTCTTCGCCATCGTCGGCAGCACCCGCGGGGACATCGTGGTGGAGAACCCGGTCGCCGCCAAGGCGAGCTGAGTTCGTCCTCCCTCCTCCACGGGTTCGAATCCCGTTGGGGACAATCTGGAAGGCCCAGCAATCTCGAGGAGTTGCTGGGCTTTTCTTTTGTCCCCTGTTCCTCATGTCCCCTCCGTGTGCCCCTCCGGCGTCTCTGGCCGGTGCGACGTGGAGCTGGGGCACAGGCCGGTCGAGCTGCTGCACCGCGCTCTCCCGGGCCTCCGGCGCGAGGTGGGCGTAGCGCATGGTCATCTCGATGGTCGCGTGGCCCATCAGCTCCTGGATGACCTTGATTGGTCCTAGCTTGTTTGGGGGACGTAGCCATGCGTTTCCGAGCGTGCATCGCACTTCTGCTCTATGTCTCAGCCTGCGCCACGTCAGCGCCGAGCCCAAGAGAACCAGCGGCCCGCGTCCCAAGGCTCGCCAACCTCCAGCGAGCGGCGACGCTGCCCTGGACGGATGGGGGACGGTGCGCCGTCCAGGAGGCTTCCGAGCCCTGGCCCGTGCTGGTGGAGCGGTGCTTTCATGCCCTCGACCATGACCGGATCGAGTTTCACGACACCACGGGAAGATGCGCTGTGGCCTCCACGGGTGCCGCTGCTCTGGGGGTCGGGGTCTGTGTCTTGGCGGCGCCGGAGATCGCCGTGGGAACGGTAATCGTCGCGGGCGTTGTGGTGGTGGGCTTCGCCATCAAAGAAGCGATGGATACCTACGCGGAGAAGAGAGGCCGTCCCCAGGTAAGGCCCGTGCCTGAAACAGCGCCCGCCCCGCAGAAGCCCTCACCGAAAAAAAGGCCAAAGCCGGAGCCCAAAGGACCGGATTTCCCTCCCGTGGGACCAACCGAAACCTCGGAGCGAGATCGCCGCAGGTGCGAGCCCGTCCCAGCGAAGCGCCACCTTGGTGGAAATAAACTGCACGACAAATGCGCCGACAGAATTCCGAACAATAGTTTTCCCGGCAGGGATGTATTCGTGAATGGGAAGAACTTCGACGCGCTGCAACTGGCCACGCGCACGCTCTGGGAGGTCAAGACCGACAACTTCGACACGTACCCGCCCGACCTTCGAGAAATTGTGATCGAGAGTCAGGTGCAAAAGTTGCGGCATGAGCGCGCCCTCGCTCTGGCTTGTGGATTTGACTTCCGGGTCGGCGTGCGGAGCCCCGCGCACAAAGCCGCACTGGAACGCGCGGCCCCGGAGCTCGATGGAGTGATCGTCGTCATGGAGTGGTGCTGAGATGCCAGCCACACAAGAAAATGAAATTGCCATTACCGTTTATGCGCCTGCACTCATGGGCAATGATGGTCGCCCTTTGGCCGTTGTTCATGGAATGGAGCGCGCACTCCCTGGCTTGCGCCTGGATTGGACGATTTCTAGTGAGGGGAAGCGCATCCCAGTGCCGCAGCGCGAGGCATTTCTCGCCCGAGGGAGGCCAAACGGACGTGGATTTCCGCTCCTCCGAAACGGGGATGATGACTTCCGAGTCACTGTGACTGGATTGGAACTACCAGCGGGCAGCTCGCCGGGTGGCCAAGCCCAACTTGATATTCATGCGGTGTTGCCTCTGACCGTAGACGGCATCGCAGCAGCAGCGGAAGTGCTGGAAGCCATTGCGGAGGGTGCTCGCGCGTTCTGGGGGCACGCAACGCCGTTCAACGCGGGAGTGGATATTGCGCGCCAGACGAAAAACTGGGCGGCGAATCCGCAGCCTCCACCCCGAGGGCTGCCAGCGCTGAAGCTCCCATGGAACATCCGCTCGCCTGAGATTCCGCATCGCCTCGGGTGGCTGAACTACTGGTCGGCTGCCGCTGCACGGACCATCGGCTTCCCGGACCCGGCCCGCGACGCGGAGTTGCTTTCGCGCTCACGACGTACCGCGACGGGCGGGTGGGTTGTCAGGCTCACCGATGCGTCCCTCGATCTGGACAACCCCGCCCACCTGGACGCGCTCAAACGGGCCTACGAGCGCTTCCCGGAGATCGGCGGGCGCTCCCCCCCTTGAGGGGCACGGCTCGCGGGGGGAGTTGCTGGCTGCCCCACTGCTCTGCGCGCTCGCGGCAGGCGTCAGGGCCCGCTCAAGCCACTACGCACGCGCCCGGGTCGGTCCCAACCACCGTGCGCGAAGCAACTCAGGCAGCGGCACAGGGAGTGGTGAGCCGAGCGAGCGTGTCACCGGAACGCATCGACGATGTAGGCCGCTGCAATGGAGCCGTCGAGAATGGCCATCCCGGGCTTCGACTCTGGCAGCTTCCGCATCTGGTCGCGGCTAAGCCGGGCCACCGCGCAGATGGGAACCTTGTCACTGTCTGGCGGGTGGGCCTCGTAATACCGGATCACAACCTGCGGGCCGCTCGTCCAAACCTGCCCGTACAAGCGGGTCGTCGCTTCAAGCGTGCCGAGGTCATCCTTCAGAATGCTCTCGATGGGGCCGTCGTAGAGAGAGATGCGCCTCGCGTCGATCTGGTTTGCGTCGAGCTCCACCAGCGCAGCATCCCCAACGCGCAGTTTTAGATACCGCATGACTTCGAGCGCCTTCGCCGGGCATTCCTGCGGACCTGGAGTGCCGTCCGGGCGCAGTGCCACGCCTCTGGTCGTTGTGCATCCGGAAGACGTGGCAAGCAGGACGATGGAGCTGAGCAGCAGAGCCTTGGTCGTGGGCATGAACGGCACTTCTACTGCCGAATCAGCGTGTGATCCATCGCCACGGCCACCTGTAGGAGTCCATCGCCACGGAAGATCTGTAGGGCCAGATCGGCGAGCTGCCCGCCCTCAGTTTCGAAGGCGCTCTTATCCACAACGACCGCGATCTTCCCCGACTGACCGGGAACGATCTCATTCCGGTTCATGCGGAGCGCAAAGGGCCGAGCGGTGTAACTGGTGAAGTCGCGGGTCAGATAGGCACCGTCGAGCTTCCATGACTCGCCGTAGAGGGTGTTCGTCAGGTGCTGAGCCATCCCCTCATTTTTCGGCCGAAATGCTCAACAATTTCAACCACTTACAAATGGCCGCATCTCCCGCCAACCCCAGACGCGGGGTAGCCCCGTGCCCAAGTTCCCTCGGGGACTCAATAAAAACAAGGGGTTACGACGCGAAAATGAGGGGATGGTTCAGCGTCAGGTGAATCACGACCGCCGCCTTGCCGGGGCCCGAGAAGACTTCGACGATTATGTCCATGTCCTCGTTCTTCGAGCGCCAGAACTTCGCACGCCGAAATGGCGTCTTCTTCACCTGCCCGTTCGCGAGCAGGGTCGCGAAGGCGTGATCGACCGAGTTTTCTTCCTTCTTGAACCGCTCGTTCTCCTCGCTCAGCATGCGCTCGCGGTTGAGGGAGTCATAAAGGGACGAGAGGATCACGTTGTAGCTGTCGGTGTCCTTGAACACGTTGACCTGATAGTCGATCCATCCCCAGTCCTCGCGGCTCTTGGGCTTCACAAGGAACGTGAACTCCGTCCCGTCAACGAGCGTCACGAGCAGGGGCAGCGCCTCGCCGCTGTCGAGGTCGCGCAGCGGCTCGATAACCACCTTCTTGCTTCCGACAAGCAGGGGTTCGAACCGCCCTTCCCACGCAAAGATTTTCGTCTTCGCCCGATCGACCTCTGCCTCGAAGCGAAGCGTCGTCACCACCTGCCAGGAAACGTAGATGGACGGCGCCTCCTGGCCTGGATGGGCCGGCACTTTGAGG
>NZ_DASVWK010000914.1:0-2575 GCF_036389735.1 Archangium sp.
CACCCGGGCCCCGAAAGGCCCGGGGGAATCTGGGCACGGCGCCGGCCGGTCACCACGTCATGACGGCCTTCGCGGCGGGGGCGGCGGGCTCGGCGGCGACGGGTTGCTCGAGGTCGCGGAAGCCCTCCTTCTTCGCGCGGACGCGGTACTGGCCCTTGTCCACGTTCTTGAAGCGGTAGTTGCCCTGCTCCGTGGTCACGGTCGACTGCACGACACGCCCCTGGGCATCCACGAGCTCGATGACCGTGTTCGCGGACTGAGCCTGGCCTCCCTGGAGGGAGAGCTGGCCCTCGACCTCCGCGTACCGCTGGCGCCGCACCGACTCGCTGTCGTGGAAGAAGAGTGTGCTCTCCGTCTGAAGCACCTTGCCGGCCGCGTCCCGGTACGCGAGCCGCGCCTGGTAGCGCCCGCGCGGCTTCGCCTTGCCGTCACCGCCCTTCCCGTCCCAGGCGATCTCCAACGCGCCCATCTCTCCCTTCCTCGACGTGGAGAACACCTTCGACTTCGGCTTCGCCTCGCTGCCCTCGCCGACGTCCCAGATCTCCAGCTCGATGGTGCCGCCCGCGTTCGGATCCGCGATGTTGCGCAGCGTGACGAGCGTCCGCTGCGAGGCCTCGTCGAAGTTCGCCCCCACCTGCGTCATGAAGACGTTCCCGGCGAACACCTCGAAGCGCCGCCGGCTCGTCT
The DNA here is from genome assembly GCF_036389735.1 of Archangium sp. GTDB lineage: Bacteria > Myxococcota > Myxococcia > Myxococcales > Myxococcaceae > Archangium. The sequence goes on from NZ_DASVWK010000914.1 coordinate 688, forward strand.
GGCCCTTCGCGTTGGTCGCCACCACATCCAGGGCGTGCTTGCCGTCCTTGAGCCCCGCCGTCTTCCACGCGTACGAGAGCTTCCCGCCACAGGCCCTGTGCACCGACACGTCATCCACGAGCAGCTCCAGCTTCGCGATGCCGCCGGACTGGTTGTCCGTGGCCTCCACCTGGATGGTCATCGGGTCGGTGACGTGCTGACCGTCCACGAGCCCGTTCACGGCGATGCTCGCGACGTCCACCGTGACGAGCCCGAGCACGGCCCACATCGTCTCGGCCTTGTCCACGCCGCCCTGCCCGCTCGCGTACGTGCGCCACGCACCGGACTCGTCCTGGCGCTGCACGAGGTAGCGAATGGCGCGAGCAATCGGCGCGTCCGAGTCCGAGTAGCCCGCGAGCTTCAGGGCGTAGACCGTCTGGCCCGTGGCGAACGCATCGCTCTTGCCCTTCTCCAGCCCCCAACCGCCGTCCTGGTTCTGCCGCTCCAGCAGCATCCGCTGGAGCCGGAGCGAGCCGGGCTCGGCGCGGCCCACGCCCGAGGCACTCATTCCCAGCAGCGCGAAGTTGATGTCCTGGAGGTAGACGTCCGCGCCCGAGCGCTTCCACTGGGCACTCGTCGAGGTGAGGAACGACTCGGCCTTGCCCAGGGGCGAGAGCCACTTCGCATCCGCGGTGCGCGCGTAGGCCTGCCGCCACGTCTGGGCGGCCTGGTAGGTCGTCTGCATGGTGCCGCCGGTCACCGGGCGGCGCGCGTCGTCATCCGGGATGCCGCCGTTGGACGCCTGAAGCGAGACGAGCTGCTTGGCGTACTTCAGCAGGTCATCCGTGAACTTCGCGTCCACCCAGCGGTCGTACCGGGCCCAGGCCGAGCCCTCGAAGGCGGCGCCCGTCACCTGGCCTCCCGCCGTGACGCCGAGCTTGAGCGCCTTGACCATCGCGTCGATGTCCTTGGGGGCGACGTCGTACTGGTGGTGCCTGCCGGCCGTGAGGGCCTCGAGCGTGACGGCCTGGACATGGCAGCCGAAGCATCGGTGCCGCGCGGTCCACTGGGCGCTGGCACGGGAGAGGTAGGTGAGCCCCTTGTGGGCGGACTGGCGGACCTTCGGGTCTCCCCGGGACGAAGCCCCCTGTGAGGGTTGGACGTCGCACTTCTCGGTCGCGAGCGCGGGAGCGGACAGCATCAGACAAAGCGCGGCCAGGGCCAGTCGGGCCATGGGAACCTCCGGACGGATGGGATGCCGGAGTGAACGGACGACGCGCGAAATCGGTCTACAGCGCGAAGTTGACGAGGATTTCCACGTCCGAGCTCAACCCCACGTCCGCGAAGTCCCATTGGAGGATGCGCTGGCGCAGGCACTCCGACAGCTCACGGGGGAGCGGCTGCGGAGTGGACAGGGAGACGGCGCGCGTGGCGCCGCTCCGGACGACCCGGATCTTCGCCCCCAGCGTCGTCGGCACCCCGGGAGGCAGGGGGCAGTTGCGCAGGTCCGGGGCACGCGCCTCCACGGCCTTGCGCAAGAGGGCGCGCTGGGAGGCCGGGGCGGCGGGGGGTGGTGCGGCGACGGGGGCGGGAGCCGGCTTCTTCGGCGCGGGCTTCTTCACCACCGGCTTCGCGACCACGGGCGCGGGAGGCGGCTCGGGCGGAGGCACCGGCGCGGGCGCCGGCGTCTCGGAGGGCCACAACCAGAACACCAGGAGCAACAGCAGGGCCGCGGACAGCCACCGCCTGCGGCGCGAGGGCCGGGACGCGACGGGCCCACGCCCCCGGCCACCGCGCCGCGCCACCAACCGGGGCCTGGGGGCTCCGGCCGGTCGCCGAACGGCATGGCCCCGGGGGTTGGACCTGGGCTGTCGAACCGCGGCCCGTCCCCTCATCGCTGGTTTTAAGG
>NZ_DASVWK010000915.1:0-7763 GCF_036389735.1 Archangium sp.
AGCCCGTCGGCGAGGACGTTGCCGAGCGCGCTCTCGCCCTCGTAGTCACGCCCCAGGGGGCTGGTGACGGTAATGCCGAGGGGCCGGCGCTGCTCCTCTTCCACACGCGCGAGCGCGGGAGTCACCAGGGCCTCCACCGCCGGGTCCGGCACCACCGGCGCGCCGAGAAACGTGGCGGGCACGAGCCGCACCGAGGCCCCCGCGTCCTTCAGCTTGCGCGGATCACAGCTCCCGCTCGTCGCATCCACCTGGGCGCACACGGGGATGGCGGCCTGGAGGCGGGTGCGCTCGGGCAGCACCTCATGGGTGACCGGGTCCACGAAGAGCTCCACCACGCCGAAGGAGCGGCCCAGGCCCGAGGTGGACAGGACGGGCACGTTCCCGAAGAAGTGGCCCATGGCCTGGTGGGTGTGGCCGGCGAAGACGGCATCCAGGGTGCCCGGCGGCAGCGCCTCGACGAGGCCGTAGATCTCCCCGTCCGCCCGGTCGCAACTGGAGGTGTCGCGCGGGTTGGAGAGGTCCGCGCACTTGCCACCGGCGTGGGCGATTCCCACCACCACCTCGGCGCCCTGGGCGCGCAGGCCCTTCACGGCCTCCAGCGTGGCGGGCACCATGTCGTCGAAGCGCAGGGTGGACACGAGGGCGGGGTTGGAGATGCGCGGCGTCGTGGGCGTCGTGAGGCCCACCACGCCCACCTTCACGCCCTGGAGCGTCACCAGCAGCGTGCCGTCATTGCCGAGCCACGCGGGGCGCTGGCCGGAGGCGGCCTCGCGCACGTTGACGGTGAGCAGCGGGACGCGCGCCTGGCGGATGCGCGCGGTGAGGGCCCCGAAGGGATCCTCGCCCGGGCCGGGCACCGCCCGGGGACCCACGGGCCCATAGTCGAACTCGTGGTTGCCGAGCGCGGCGGCGGCGTAGCCCAGGTGGTTGTAGACGTCGATGACCGCGGCGCCCTCGGTGAGGTTGGAGGCGAGCGTGCCCTGGAAGAGATCACCCGCGTCGAGCAGCAGCACGCCGCCGGGGTTGTCCGCGCGCAGCCGGGCCAGGTAGCCGGCGAAGACGGCCGCCCCGCCCTGGCGCACCACGAGGCCGCCGGGCAGAGGGGCGTCATGGGGCATCAACCAGCCGTGGAAGTCATTGGTGCCCACCAGCGTGAGCCGGAGGGGCGCGGCGGGAGCGGACTGGGGGGCAGGAGTCTGGGAAGGAGCCTGCGCGGGACGCGGAGCACTGGCGCATCCGGCGGCCGCGAGGGCCACCAGCGCGCGGAGGAATCGAGAGGAAGACATGGGGGCGCCGAGTTGAGCCCAGCCGCCCCCTGGGAGGCAACCCGCATCAGGCTCGGCGGCGCCGACGCGAGAGCAGCAGCACGCCCGCCAGGACGAAGAGCACCGTGCCCGGCCAGGACGCCGAGGCGCAGTTGCAGCTGGAGTTCCCGTACTCATACCCCTCGGGCGACGAGCCGGGAGCGCCGCCCGGCGGGCCGATGGGCGGAGTCCCCCCTCCCCCACCATCCGCTCCTCCGCCATCCGGCATCCCCCCGTCCGTGACGGGTTGGGCGTCGCTGGTGTCCACGAGGAGGTTGGGGGTGAACTGGGCGGAGAGCGCCGTCCAGGGAATGAGCTTGAAGTTCTCGTTCTCGGCGGCGTTGAGCCCGTCCTGGACGGCCACCACTCCCACGGGGAAGCGGGTGCCCAGGGCACGGTTGCTCACCACCAGGTGCCGCGGGTTCTCCACGCTGTCGATGGCTCCATTCGCGACGACGGTGAAGCTGCCCCGGAAGGTATGGGCGGAGGGCGTCCGATCATAGATACGCACCGCGTTCGCCCCCCCGCTCACCGCCAGCAGGTAGCCCCCGCTTCTAGAAGGAGCGTAGAGGGCCACGGCCCCCAGCGGCGCGGCGAGGCCGCCCCCGGTGACGACGTCCACCGAGGTGCGGGCATCCGCCGCGGTGGGCTCGGCGCCGTACTGCCAGATACCCACGTTCTGCTCGACGACGTAGAGCGTGCCCTGGGCATCGTCGACGGCCAGGCCCACCACGGGGCCCCCCACATTCAAGGTGCGCACCAGGTTGGACGTGGCGCCTCCATCCGTCTGGGCGGTGAGCTCGAACTGCCAGACGGTGCCCGTCCCACTCCCCGCGAAGGCGAAGAAGCGCCCGGAGGTGGGGCTCGCGTACAGCGCCACGCTGTTGGGGTTGAAGCCCTGGGTGGTGATGTTCGCCAGCCCCGCGCCACGCACCTCGAGCGTCGTGGGATCCACGACGTAGGCCACGAGCGACTGGAGGGACTGACTGGCCACCACCACGAGCTGCTGGGTGATGCCCCCCACCCGGAAGTTCTCCTGCACGTCCACGCCCAGCGCGCCCCCCTGGGAGAGCTGCGCCCGCTGGGTGCCATCGAGCTGGTAGACGAAGAGCCCGTTCTGGCCTTCCGCCGCGAGCAGCAGGCTGTTGCCCGGATCCGTCGGGTGGACCCACAGGGCGGCGCCCTGGATGGCGGTACCGGAGAAGACGACCGGTCGCGTCTCCACCGTGGGTTGAACCTGAACGGCCTGCTGGGCGAGCCCGGGCAGGCCGAGAAGAAGGACGGCCAGGGCTAGCAATGTCCTCGAGCGCACGGTGGCCTCCTGGGCAGTTCGCGCCGCAACGTGGTGCCCACGCCCGCCCGCGAGCGCAAGGTGGAGACCCTCGGGAAGGTCGACCCCCGGTCAGAATGACGCGTCCCGCCACGGCTTCCGTCCTGGGGCGTACGCGGGACGGGTACCGGGACGCTCCGCTATCCTCGCGGGCATGCGAACGGATGAGCTGCCCTGGTGGAAGGAGCCCACGCGGGGCCAGTGGATGTCCTTCCTGGCCGCCTGGGTGGGCTGGGTGCTGGATGCCTTCGACTTCACCATCTACCTGCTGGTGATGCCGGAGATGGCCAAGGAGTTCGGCGTCGGGGTGACGGCGCTGGCGGGCTCCATCACGCTCACGCTGCTGCTGCGGCTGGCGGGCGGAGTGGCCGCCGGAGCGGTGGCGGACCGGTGGGGTCGCAAGCTGCCGCTGATGCTCTCCGTCATCTGGCTCGCGCTGTGTGACGGCGCGGTGGCGCTGGCGCCCACCTTCACCTGGGTGCTGGTGCTGCGCACCCTCTTCGGCTTCGGCATGGGCGCGGAGTGGACGAGCGGCGCCACGCTGGCCATGGAGAACTGGCCCGAGCGCAGCCGGGGCATCGCCTCGGGCATCCTCCACGGAGGCTGGTCCATCGGCTACCTGCTGGCGGCGGTGGTGTCCGCCTTCGTGGTGCCGCTGTGGGGCTGGCGGGCGCTCTTCTTCCTCGCCGCGGTGCCAGCATTGCTCGCGCTGCCCATCCGCTACTGGGTGCCGGAGAGCTTCGACCGCGAGAAGGCCGCCGCGGCGAGGCGGGCCCGGTCGGAGCACACGCTGACGGGCCGGGGACTGGTGACACGGCTCGCGTGGGCCTCGCTGGTGATGGCCTTCAACTTCGGGGGCTACTACGGGCTCACCAGCCTGTACCCGGTGCTGCTGAAGACGGAGCTGGGGCTGACGACGCAGGGGGTGTCGGCACTGGTGGTCCTCTTCAACGTGGGCATGCTGCTGGGGACGGCGCTGTGCGGGGCCCTCGCCACGCGGCTGGGCGTGGCCAAGGCGGTGGGCATCGCCGCGTTCGGCGTGCTGCCCTTCCTCGCGCTGTACGTGGGCATGGTGCCGAGCCTGCTGTGGCTGGGAGCCTTCGCGGGAGGTCTCTTCGGCGCGGCGCCTCCGGGCATCGCCCCGCTGCTGCTCACCTCGCTCTTCCCACCGAGCATCCGCGGCAAGTGCGTGGGGCTCGTCTTCCACGTGGGCGCCTTCCTGGCGGCCTTCGTCCCCACCGGCATGGCGGCGCTCGTCGAGCACGCCGGCTTCTCCCATTCCCAGGTCATCATGCTGGCGGGCGGCACGGGCCTCGTGGCCATGGCCGTGTCCCTCTTCCTGCGCCCGAGGGCCACGCTGGACGAGCCCCCCGCCGAGGGCGAGCGACCGAGCGAGCGTCCAACACCTCACCTCCCCTGGGGGCGGGCCTGACGCCCTTCCGTCACATCTGGAGCCCGGTGCACTCAGTCTGAGGAGGAGGGCGCCATGGCACAGCTCGACAAAGTGGACGCGGTATTCGAGGGCGGAGGGGTGAAGGGGATTGGACTGGTCGGTGCGGTCGAGCACCTGGAAGCGGCCGGCCTGCGGTTCCAGAACGTCGTGGGCACTTCGGCCGGAGCCATCGTCGCGGCGCTCGTCGCCGCCGGGTACTCGGCCACGGAGCTGCGCACCATCATGCAGCAGCTCGACTTCCAGCGCTTCACGGACCTGAGCAAGCTGGACCGGGTGCCCCTGCTCGGCCCGGCGCTGAGCCTGCTGCGGGAGAAGGGCCTCTACGAGGGAGATTATTTCGAGAGCTGGCTGCGTGAGTTGCTGGCCCAGGCCCCTCGCAAGGTCCACACCTTCCGCGACCTGCACATGGACGACGAGACGCCCGGGTCGAAGTACTTCTACAAGCTCCAGGTCATCGCCGCCGACATCAGCCGGCGCAAGCAGCTCGTGCTGCCCTGGGACATCCGGGACTACGGGATGAATCCCGAGGAGCTCGACGTGGCCCGGGCAGTGCGGATGAGCATGAGCATCCCCTTCTTCTTCGAGCCCGTGCGCCTCCAGAACGAACAGGGAGAAACCTGCTACATCGTGGACGGCGGCGTGCTCAGCAACTTCCCCGTCGACATCCTCGATAACGGCAAGCCCAACCCGCCCTGGCCCACCTTCGGCCTCAAGCTGGTGGACCGGGTGAAGGACGACGGGCAGGTGCACGAAGAGCCGAGCCGCATCCGAGGCCCCCTCTCCATGCTCCGGGCGATGTTCTCCACGATGATGGAGGCGCACGACGCGCGCTACATCCAGCAGAAGAACTTCGACCGCACCATCGCCATCCCCACGTTGGGGGTGAAGACCACGGACTTCGGCCTCCGCCCGGAGAAGGGCGAGGCGCTCCGCCGCGCGGGAATGGAGGCCGCCCGGCGCTTCCTCGCGGAGTGGGACTTCCAGGCGTGGATCCAGAAGCACCGCCTGCCCGAGGTTCTCGGCCAGAAGGCCCCTGGTCCCGATGAGATGTCCGCGCTGATGTGACGTGCCCCGGAGGGCCGTCGGCTGTAGTCGACCACAATTGATGTCGGGATTTGTGCCACACCAATTGTAGTCGACTACAATTGAAGGCCCCGGAGGGCCTGCTCGTAGGCGGCGAGCGTCTCCTCCGCGCAGCGCGCCCAGGTGAACCGGGCCGCCCGCGCCCTCCCCGCCTCCGCCCAGTGCCGCCGCTCCGCGTCCGAGCCCATCAACCGGTCCATCGCCTCGGCCAGCCCCTCCGCGTCGTCCGGCCTCACCGCCGGGGCCGCCTCGCCGCACACCTCCGGCGTCGCCCCCGTCGTGGACACGATGGCCGGCGTCCCCAGCCGCATGGCCTCCAGCGGCGGCAGCCCGAAGCCCTCGTATCGCGAGGGGAACACGAACACCGTCGCCCGCCGCATCAGCTCGTAGAAAGCAGCCTCGGACTGGTAGCCCAGTGGGCGGATGTCATGGCCCTCGGAGCGCATGCGCGCTACGCGCGACTCCACCGAGCCCGAGCCGAACCAGCGCTGTCCCGCCAACACCAGCGACACCGGCCGCCCCCGCGCCTTCAGCCGCTCCAGCGCGTCCAGCACCAGGCTCACGTTCTTGCGCACATCCAGCGAGCCCGCGTACAGCGCGAACCGATTGGGCAGCGCCAGCGAGCGCAGGAAGTCCTCGGTGGTGGCGTCCGGCACGTGGCGGTCCACGTGGTCCACCCCGTTGTAGGCCACCGTCACCTTGTCGGCGACCTCGGGGTGGCGCGCCAGCAGGTCATCCCGGGTGCACGCGCTCACGCAGACGATGCCGTCCGCCACCCGCACGCTCCGGGCGAGCCACAGGCGGAACTGCCAGCGGTAGGCCCGGGAGACGGTCTCGGGCATCGACAGGGGAATGAGATCGTGGACGGTGACGACGTACGCCTTGCCGGGGGTGCGCACCAGCGGGAGGTTGAAGTTGCCCAGCGCGTGGTACAGCCGTGCCCGCGAGCCGCGCAGCGCCTGGGGCAGCCGGCCCAGGACATAGGCGGTGCGTCCCATGCGGCCCCGCGGATCCTCGCCGGTAACCCGGGCCCCCAGCCGCTCCAGGCCAACCCCCTGGGTGGTCAGGGCGTCGGCCAGACACCGGGTGTAGAGACCGATGCCCGTGGTGGGTTCGTCCCACAGGCTCGCATCGAAAGCGACAGGACCGATGGACACGGGGCGCCTCATACCATGCCGCTGTGATAGGCAAGGTTCCCCTATGGCGGTCCATCAGCTGATTCCGAGCTTCGTGGCGGGCGACGCCACCGGACAGGCGGCGCTGCACCTGCAACTGCTGCTGCGCCGGCTGGGCCACTTCGGCGAACTCTACGCGGGCGAGGTGGGCCCCGGCCTGGAGTCCCTCGCCCACCCGGCCTCGGCCCTGCGCCCCAAACCGGACGACCTCGTCCTCTACCACCACGGCATCGCCTCGCCGCTGAGCAGCCGGCTGATGCACCTGCCCTGCCGTCGGGGCGTCGTCTTCCACAACATCAGCCCCGCGCGCTACTACGCGGGCACCCCGCTGGCCGAGGCGCTCGTCACCGGACGGGCGCAGCTCGCCGCCATGGCGCCCTTCGTGGACGTGGCCCTGGGCGTGTCGGACTACAACTGTGCCGAGCTGCGCGAGGCCGGCTACCGCCACGTCCACACCGTCCCCCTCTTCGTCGAGCCCGAGCGCTTCTCCGAAACGAGCGCGGACAAGGCGATGCTCCAGCGGCTGTCCGGCCCGGGCCCGGTGGTGCTCTCGGTGAGCCGGGTGGCGCCGCACAAGCGCTTCGAGGACCTGCTGGCGCTGCACGCGGAGCTACTCCGGCTACGGCCCGGCGCGCGCCTGCTGGTGGTGGGCGGCTACGAGCCGGGCAGCCGCTACTTCAAGTCGCTCCAGCACAGGGCGCGCGAGCTGTCCGGGGTGCACTTCCTCGGCAGGCTCAACCACGCGGAGCTGGTGGCCGCGTACCGCACGGCGGACGTCTTCGTCTCCATGAGCGAGCACGAGGGCTTCGGCGTGCCGCTGGTGGAGGCGATGGCGGCCGAGGTGCCGGTGCTGGCGTACGCGGCGGCGGCGGTGCCGGAGACGCTCGGGGGCGCGGGCATCGCCTTCGACCAGAAGCGCTTCGCCTTCCTCGCCGAGCTGGTGGTGGACCTGTGCGAGGACGCGTCCCTGCGCGAGCGCCTGCTCGCGGGCCAGGCCCGGCGGCTGAAGCACTTCTCCGCCGAGGAGACCCAGAAGGCCCTCGCGAAGGCCCTCGGTGAGGACAAGCGCCCCAGGCGCCGCGCCCCGCCAGCGAGGAAGAAGCCCCGGGTGGGCGTGGTGGTGCAGCGCTACGGCGAGGTGACGGGCGGAGCCGAGCGCCACGCGCAGCAGGTGGTGGAGCAGCTCGCGCCCCACTGGGACGTGACGGTGCTCACCACCTGCGCGAAGAACCACCTCACCTGGGAGAACGCCTTCCCTCCGGGCGAGGAGCGGACCGAGGAGGGTGTGCGGCTGCTGCGCTTCCCGGTGACGCGCGTGCGCCACATCCGGCCCTTCAACGCCCTGTCCCGGCAGGTCTTCGACCGGAGCAACGAGCGGCTGCGCGAGGAGCACTGGGTGGCCGAGCAGGGGCCGGTGG
>NZ_DASVWK010000916.1:0-20480 GCF_036389735.1 Archangium sp.
TATTCATTGGGGGACGCTGTCTGAATCGCTTGGCATTCCCCTTGCTCAATGCTCCTACGCGCCCCAACGGGGTGCCACCCCCACCGACTTCCTTTCGACCGAGAGAAACCATGCAGGCCTCCTCGTCCTTCAACTCCCCCGACTCGCTCTCGACCTACCTCTCGGAGATCAGCCACTACCCCCTGCTCACGCAGCCCGAGGAGCAGGCCCTGGCGCGGCGCTTCCGTCAGGGTGACCTGGCCGCGGGCCACCAGTTGGTGACGAGCAACCTGCGCTTCGTGGTGAAGGTCGCCTACGAGTACCGCTCCTACGGCTTCAAGATGTCCGACCTCATCCAGGAGGCGAACATCGGCCTGATGAAGGCCGTGCAGAAGTTCGATCCGGACAAGGGCATCCGCCTCATCTCCTACGCGGTGTGGTGGATCCGCGCCTACCTCCAGAACTACATCCTCAAGAGCTGGAGCCTGGTGAAGCTCGGCACCACGCAGGCGCAGCGCCGGCTGTTCTTCGCCCTGGCCCGCACCCGCCGCGAGCTGGAGAAGCTCGGCGCCAATGACGGCACCATCGTCAACGCCGAGGAGATCGCCCGCAAGCTGAACGTGAAGGCCTCCGAGGTGCGCGAGATGGAGCAGCGCATGGGTGGCCGGGATCTCTCCCTGGACGCGCCGATGGGCGAGGACGGGGACGCCACGCACCTGGACTTCGTGGAGTCCGAGGCCGCCTCTCACGCGGACGAGGTCGCCGACCGCCAGGAGGCCCAGATGAACCGCGAGCGCATCCAGCGCGCCCTGTCGCGGCTGGACCCTCGCGAGCGCTTCATCATCGAGCAGCGCGTGATGAGCGACGCGGGCATGACCTTGAGCGAGCTGGGCGAGCACTTCGGCTTCTCGCGTGAGCGCGCCCGTCAGCTGGAGATCCGCGCCAAGGACAAGCTCAAGGCCGAGCTGGCCACGCTGATGATCGAGGGCGGCTCGGAGCAGATGGCGGGCTGATCGCCCCACCTGGCTCCACCCCGAGGCGCACGGGCCAACGGCCTGTGCGCCTCTTCGCATTCGGACACCAAGAATGCCGCGTGGTCGCTGTAGGGTTGAGGCTTCATGAGCCTTCCCGACGCGACAGCCTGGCAGCTCCCCTGGCGGGGATTGGGCCTCAGCAGCAACCTCGACGCGGGGGATCAGCCCCACCCGTACCGGTTGCTCGCCGAGTCCCCCGGCCTCTTCGACTTCGTGGAGTACAGCGCGCCCCTCTCGTTCGAGGAGACGCGGCAGCACGCCTCGCTCTTCCCGGAGATGTGGGAGCGCCGGAGCGACGTGCCGGTGCTCTTCCACCCCGTGCACCTCAACCTCTACGGCCCCGAGCTGGAGCCGGTGAAGGCGCTCGAGGCCCTGGACGCGCACGCGCGCGCCGTGGGCAGCGCCTGGGTGGGCAACGACATCGGCTGGTGGCACGCGGGCGGGCAGCCCTTCCCGGGCTACCTCTACTTCACGCCGCCCTTCACCGAGGCCGGTGTCCGTGACAGCGCCGCGCACGCGCTCCACATCCAGGCGCACCTGTCCGTGCCGCTCGCGCTGGAGAACCCCGCCGCCTTCGCGAAGCGCGGCGAGCTGCACGTGCTGGATTTCATGGCCCGCGTGCAGGCACGCACCGGCCTGCCGCTGCTGCTCGACCTGGGGCACCTGCTCAGCTACCAGCTCGCGGCCGGGCTGCCCCTGGAGGCGGGGCTCGACGGCTTCCCGTTGGACAAGGTGATCGAGCTCCACATCGCCGGCGGTGTCGTCACCCGGCGGAACGGGCGCGGCTATTACGTGGATGACCACACCCAGCCCGTGCGCGAGGAACTCTTCGCGCTGCTGGAGTCGCTGCTGCCGCGCTGTCCCTCGCTGCGTGCCGTCACCTTCGAGGGGGATGGGCACCCGCCCGAGGTGGCGGCCCTCACGCTGCGCCGCCTGCGCGAACTGGTGCCCGTGGCGCCCAGGCCGCCCCTTTCCCTCACGCCCGTCCAGGAGCCCGCGCCGGCGCTCACGCGCGAGAGCGAGCCGTGGCGCCTCTTCGAGACGGGGTACGGCGCGAAGCCGGAGCCGGGGGAGGACGCGGAGGGAGCCCGTGCGGAGACGGACTTCCGCCTCGCGGTGGTGGCCGAGACGCTCGACAAGGACTGGCCGGTGTCGCGGCTGCTGCTCGCGGGGACACGGGAGGAGCTGCGCGCCTTCACCGCGTCCCGGGAGTTCCGCGAACTCTTCGAGGGGCTGGGGCGCTCGCCAGGGCACGCCTTCGCGGCCTGGGCACGGCGTCGGGTGCGCGAGCGGCCGGACGAGGGGGCCATGGCGGCGCTCTCCTTCGAGATGGCCCTGCCGAGCACCTTCATGATGAGGCCCCCTCCCGCGCCCGGGCCGGGTCAGGTGGGATTGGCCGAGGACGTGCGCGTGGGCACCTTCCCCGTGGACCTCACCGAGCTCGTCTTCGCCGCGAAGGCCCTGCGCCGCCACCTCACCGGGCGGGCCTGGGCCTGCGAGGTGCTGGACGTGAGCGGCCTGGAGTCGCTCGCGCAGGTGGCCCGGCGTCCGGCCCCGGGCCCGTGGAGCTTCGTCGTGCGGCGCAAGGGCAGGGGGCTGGAGGTGCTGGCGCCGTCGCCCTCGGTGTTGAAGGTGGTGCGCTCGCTCGCCCAGGGCCCCCGGGCAGTGGAGGAGGTGCCCTCGCCCGGACTGGCCGAGGGACTCGCCCGCGGCCTGCTGCGCGGGGGGTGAGGCTCGGGGGGAGGGGCCTCGCTTCGCTCCGAGTGAAGGGGCTTCCCGGCTGGAGACAGGAAAGGTGACCGAGCCAGGGATTCCAGGAGGCTCGGAGTGTCAGGTTTCCGACGCAGTCTTGCGCCCGCCCGTCCGCTGCGATAGTTCGCGGCCCATGTCGTCACCCCTCGTCGTTGGCATCGCTGGTGGTACCGCCTCTGGCAAGACGACGGTCGCTCGGAAGGTCCGCGAGGCGCTCGCCGACTGCCGCGTGGCCTTCATCGACCAGGACTCGTACTACCGGGACCTGTCGGACCTGGAGCTCGCGGAGCGCCGTGAGATCAACTTCGACCACCCGGACGCCTTCGACACGGACTTGCTCGTGGGGCACCTGCGCGAGCTGAAGTCGGGTCGGCCCATCCAGAAGCCGGTCTACGACTTCGTCACGTCCACGCGGCAGTCGCACACGGTGCGCGTGGATCCCGGGGACATGATCCTCATCGAGGGCATCCTCGTGCTCCACATGAAGCCGGTGCGCGACGAGATGAACGTGCGCATCTACGTGGACACGGATGACGACCTGCGGATCCTCCGGCGCCTGGAGCGCGACATCCACGAGCGCGGGCGTGACTTCGACCACGTGGTGAGCCAGTACCTGCGCCACGTGCGCCCCATGCACATGGGCTTCATCGAGCCCTCCAAGCACCACGCCGACATCATCATCCCCCATGGTGGCAACAACGACATCGCCATCGGGATGCTGGTGGGGGCCCTGCGCGCGAAGCTGCTGACCCCCGCCACCCAGCGCTGACGGGGCGGGGGTCGCTCCCCCTTACTTCTGCTGGGGCTGGGCGCGCGGGGCGTCCGCGGCCGGGGCGGAGATGCCGAGCAGCTCGACCTCGAACACGAGGGTCGCGCCGGGCGGGATGGTCGGAGGCGAGCCCTGCTCACCGTAGGCCAGCTTCGAGGGGCACACGAGCTGCGCCTTGCCGCCGACCTTCAGCTTCTGCACGCCCTCGGTCCAGCAGGGGATGACGGCGTTGAGGGGGAACTCGGCGGGCTGGTTGCGCTTGTACGAGCTGTCGAACTCGGTGCCGTTGGTGAGGGTGCCGCGGTAGTTCACCTTCACGGTGTCGGTGGCCTTGGGGCTCGCGCCGGTGCCGGCCTTGAGTTCCTTGAAGATGATGCCGGAGGGCAGCTTGACGGCGCCCTTCTCCTTGGCGGCGCTCTCCAGGAACTTCTGCCCGGCCTTGTCCTGCCGCGAGCTGGCGAGCTTCTGGAGATTGGGCCCGTACTTCTCCAACTCCACGGCCGGCTTGGCGTTGGTGAGCGAGTCCATCATTCCCTTGCGGACGATCTCGATCTCCGCCGGGCTCAAGTCGAACACCTTGATGCTCCGGCCGATCGACAGCCCGAGCGCATAGAGCGTCTTGTCGTCCTCGGTCTTGAGCTCCTGCGCGTTCGCCTGGAGCCCGGTGAGGGTGAGCAGTACCGCGGTCAGCATTCCCAATCGCATGTGTGTCTCCGCCTTTCTCTGTGGCGGCGGGAACATACTCACATCTCCAGCGCGGGGAACTCCCGACCGGCTATCTTCCCCAGTGTCCGCGCGACGGTGGCCAGGCGCAGGACGGGCAGATCCGTGGGCGAGTCACCGATGGCGAATACGGGGCGCTCGGAGATGAGCTGGCGGGTGGCGAGCACCTTGCCCTCGCCGCAGGTGCGGGGAGGCAGCAGCTCATCGCTCAACCGGCCCTCCACCTCGCGCAGGCGCAGGCCAATCACCCGCTCGATGCCCATGCGCGCCGCGGCCACCTTCCCCAGCAGCTCGGCCGAGCCCGTGAGAATCCACACCCGATGGCGCTCCGAGAGCTTTCGGGCCAGCTCGACGGTGTGGGGGTTGAGCCGGACGTCGCCGCTGTCGAGGACCTCGGTGGCGATCGCCTGGACTTCGGCGGGGCTCAGCCCGGCCAGCGCCTGGGCGGCCACGTCCCCCGCGCCGCACCAGTCGCGAGCCGCCAGCGCCTCGTAGGCGGCCCAGGGGTCGGTGGTGCCGAGGTGGGCGGCGGCCTTGGGCGGCAGTCGGTGGATCAGCCTGCGCAGCGTGGCCTCGCCGATGTCTCCGACGAGCAGGGTGTTGTCGAGGTCGAAGACGGCGTCTCCGGGCGGCAGCGCGTTCAACTGGTCGAGCAGGACGTTCATGGCCCGGACTCTAGCGGTCAGTCTGGGGCGAGTCCGCGAGGTCGTGCAGCAACAGCGCAACATTGTCGTCCGAGCGCTCGCCGTGGGCGTGCCAGACAATCGAGGCGCCCCCTGGCAGGTCGCCCTCCTCTAGAGGAAGTGCAACCGACAACGTGTCGCCGCCCGTGGTCTGGTACACGCGAGGCAGGTCTCATATCACTAGGCCCGTCATTCCCAGAGACAGGAGCAGCTCCGCGTGAAGCGTTACTTCGGACTCATCGTCGTCATTGGCGGCATCCTCATCGCCGCGGTGATGACGTACCGCACCTCCAGCGCCAGGGCGCTCGAGGCCCAGCGTGAGGCGGACTTCACCCGCATCCAGAAGGACTACCTGGAGCGCGTGGGTTGGATTCGCACCAACCCCGATCCGGCGTCCTACAACCAGGAGATCAACTCCTTCTTCAAGGGATACTTCGAGCAGGTCTCCTCGCACCAGGGCCGCTACAAGCTGAGCAAGGAGTTCGATGCGTACCTCGTCGAGCTCGACAAGCGCGGGGACAAGGACGAGCGGGCCCAGGACAAGAAGGCCTTCTACGACTACACGCGCAAGGTGTTCGACCAGATGCGCGAGGGTCGCTACAAGCCGATGTGGAGCGCCACCGACAAGGGCATGCGCCTGGACGTGCTGTCCTCGGACGTGGTGATGGTGCTCAAGAAGCCGCAGGTGCGGCTGCAGCTCGTGCTCTGGGGCGCCCAGCGCGAGGAGCGGGTGGACGGCAAGGTGAAGAAGATGGTCACCAGCGCCTCCTTCAAGACGCAGTGGAAGCTCACCGACGAGAAGGGAAAGCTCATCGGTGAGATGAACGGTGACGACCCCTCCATGAAGGTCGACTTCCCCGAGCGCTTCATCGCCGAGTTCCCCCCGCAGATGGTGCTCGGCCACTACGACATGGACCTCGTGCCCAGCGAGGTGAAGAAGATGGAGATCACCTTCAACGTGAACTCGCGTTCCACGTCGGGCGGTGACGCCACGGCCACCTACCTGTGGAAGCTGGACGTGCCCTCCGAGTGGCGGCTGGGCGCGGGCGAGACGTGGGAGGGGGCCGAGGTCTCCGAGCGCGCCGAGGAGGAGATCGATCCCTCGAAGGCGCAGAAGAAGTAGCCGCCCGGGTCAGTGGAGGCGCTGCCGCAGCGCCTCCAGGACACCGGCCACCAGCTCGGGGGGAGTCGGACCCGCGGTCCACACCCCCAGCTCGTGGTCAGGGCCCGGGCATTGAGCAGCGCGGGGCCTCCCACGAGGATGGCCTGGTGATCGCCCAGGCGCTTGCGCACCCCTTCGATCGTCCTGCGCAGATTCCCCGGGAGGGCTCGGGCTGGGCCCGTGAGAACAGGTGGGCAAGCGCTACCTGGGAGATGGCGCTCGCCAGATGCTCATGGGCCACGCCGATCCGATTGCCCCGCCAGTGCTCGCCTACCTCGCGCTGCGCCACCTGGATGACGTGGCATTGCAGCGCTGTAATCGAGACGCCTCGGGCGAGCGCCTTGTCGAGGAGGCGCAAGGCTTCCCGGAGGTTTCCCGCCAGCTGGCCTCGAGATAGCGCTCGGTGAGAGCGGCGTGCTCGCTCCCTGGTTGCGAGTATTCGCTCATGATGAAGGTGCGGGAAAGGTGTGTCGTCCCGAGGGAAACGACAGGGAGCGGGACGCTGCCTCGACCCGGAGCGGCCGTGGCGCGGACGGGTGGAGGGGTCGCCTCCTGGGTTGTGAGGAGTACATCGCGAGCGGTGCGCGTTGGCCAAGCGGAACCGCAATCGAGGGGAGCGCGAACGCGTGCACCAGTTCATTTCGCCAACCCGGGTGCTGGTGCTCATCTCGGTGCTGCTGGCGCTGGGGACGCTTCTGCTGATCCGGCTCTACCTGGGGATAGGCGTCGTGGGGGTGGTGCTGCTGGGCCTCCTGGCGACACTCGCCGCCTGGGAGGCCCGCCGACGCTGTGCGCTGCAACTCATCGCCGAGCGTAACGCCGCCGAGCTCGAGGCCATCCTGGAGAGCATTCCCGGCATGGTGCTCGTTGGGGACGCGCATGGGATCAAGCGGACGAACACGCGCACCCTGGAGATCCAGGGCCTCTCCCGGTCAGGAGAGGAGCCGATAGGCACCCTCCAGGACGTCGTGAGGCGGCTGAGGCTGAAGGACGGGACGAGTGGGGCGCCCCTCAAGCTCGAGGAGAGCCCCTTCCTGTGGGCGCTTCGGGGCCAGGTGTCGACCCGGGAGTTCCTGATACCCGGCACGGCCGGTGGAGAGGCGCGCTACCTCCGGGTGGACGCGGCGCCCGTCCGCCTCAAGGAGGAGATCATCGGGGCCATCTCCATCGGCATCGACATCACGGAGCAGAAGCGGGCGGAGCAAGCCCTCCGCGTCTCGGAGGCCCGGTTCTCGGGCATCATCTCCATCGCCGCGGATGCCATCATCTCCATCGACGAGACGGAGTGCATCGTCCTCTTCAATCATGCCGCGGAGGAGATGTTCGGCTACTCCAAGGAGGAGGTGCTCGGGCATCCGCTCGCGCTCCTCATCCCCGAGCGCCTGCGCTCCACCTACGTCCGGCAGGTGCGCGACTTCGCTTCCGGCCCGGTCGCGACGCTCTGTCCCACGCAGCGCCGCCCGGACTTCTTCGGCCTGAGGAGGACGGGCGAGGAGTTTCCCATCGAGGCCGCCTTCTCCAGGCTGGGGGCAGGCGACTCCAGGCTCGTCACGCTGATCCTCCGCGACATCACCGAGCGGGTGCGGCACGAGCGGGAGGATCACTTCTTGAGCGAGGTGGGCAACCTCCTCGCCTCGACGCTCGACGACGAGCAGGCACTCACGAGCACCGCGGAGCTGGTGGCGTGCTCCCTGGGGGACTGCTGCATCGTCGATCTGGTGGAGGAGGACGGGCAGGTGCGGCGGTTGACGGTCGCGCATCGCGACCCGGCCAAGGCGGGCCTCGCCGATACCCTGGCGCGGATGCCCTTGGAGCGGCGACGCCCCTACCTGCTGGCATCCGTGATGCGGACGCGTCGACCGGAGCTGATCTCGGAGGTGCTTCCTGGCTTCATCGAGTCCATCGCGCAGAGCGAGCAGCACCTCCAGGCCCTGCGGGAGCTCAACCCCCGCTCCTTGCTGTGCGTGCCGCTCATGGCCCACGGGCGCTTCCTGGGAGCGCTCGCGCTCATCTCCTCCCATCCCCGGCGCCGGTATGGAGAGAACGAGCTGCGGCTGGGGGAGGAGCTGGCCTATCGGGCGTCACTCTCGATCGATCATGCCCGGCTCTACCGGGCCGCGCGGGAGGCCACCCGGGCCCGGGACGACGTCCTGGGGGTGGTGGCGCATGATCTTCGCAACCCGCTGAACACCATCGTCCTGAGTGCGCAGATGCTGCTCCAGCAGCAGCCCCAGGCCCCCCTGCGTTCCATCCTCAACTCCGCCCGGCGCATGGATCGGCTGATCCAGGATCTGCTGAACGTGGCCTGCATGGATGCGGGCCAACTGGTCGTCGAGGCGCGTCCGGAGTCCACGGGACTCCTCCTCCAGGAGGCCCTCGAGGCGGCGCGCCCGCTGGCGTCGGAGGTTCAGCTCTGCCTGGAGGTTCCCCAGGCGTTACCGTGGGTGCGCGCGGATCGGGAGCGGCTCCTGCAGGTCTTCTCCAACCTGCTGGGCAACGCGCTGAAGTTCACCCCACGCGGAGGCCGGGTGGCCCTCGGGGCCAGGGTGGATGGGGACACGGTCCGCTTCTGGGTCCGGGATACCGGTCCAGGCATCCCCCCCGAGGCGCTCGAGCACCTCTTCGACCGCTTCTGGCAGGTGCGGCGAGGAGATCGCCGCGGGGCCGGGCTCGGGCTGTCGATCGCCAAGGGGCTCGTGGAGGCGCACGCGGGCCATATCTGGGTCGAGAGCGAGCCGGGCCGGGGGAGCACCTTCTTCTTCACCGTGCCCGTGGCGCATCCGGAGCCCTCCTTCCTGAGAGCCGTGACGGAGGAGCATGCGTAGGGCTCAGTTGCTCACCACGGTGAAGTGCGAGACGAGCTTGTAGGCCGAGAGCGTGCCGAACTCGTCCAGGAAGTAGAGGTTGAGCTGGGCATCGGCCTGGAGCGCCGAGAGGCCCGCTCCCGCCCGCACCTCCGCGAGCACGTTGCCGCTGTCCGGATCCACCGCGCGCACGCGCTCGCCGGGCACCAGCAGCACGCCGCGCGAGATGAGGGGGGGCAGCGCCTTGGAGAGCTGCTCGCCCGCCGCGCCCACGCGCCACTCCACCTCGCCCTCGTCCGTCATCCGCGCCGCCGCCCCGAGCGCCGACGTCACCAGTACGCCGCCCGGCAGCCTCGCCAGCGCGTACGGCCCCGGTCCCAGGTGCAGCGCCCGCTGCCAGCGCGTCTGTCCCGCCACGTCGAGGCAGACGATGACGCCCTCGCCCTCGAGCTCCCCGGCCACGAAGAGGCGCTTGCCGCTGGGCAGCGGCGTCGAGGGCAGGGCGAGGGACATCTCATAGGTCCAGGCCGCCTCGCCGGTGTGGGCGTCCGACAGCAGCAGCGCGCAGTGCGTGCCCTGGCCCAGCATGGCGACGAAGCGCCGTCCCCAGGGCACCGGCGGGCCCAGGAAGGGGAGGGAAGCGCTCATCCGGAAGCGCACCTGTCCATCCGTCAGGTCCAACCCGTAGAGGTAGCCCGAGTCCGTCGCCAGGAGGGCGCGGTGGGCCTGGACTCCCAGGTAGCTGCGCCGGGTACGCGGAGGTGCCAGGCGCCACTTCTCCCGGCCCGTCATCTCGTCGTAGGCCAGGGCGATCCGTTCATCCGCCAGGGAGAGCAGCAGCCCGTCCTGTCTCAAGAGAAGCGGGCCGATGCGCTGCCCGTCATGATCTCGCAGCCAGCGCGCTCCGGCGCCCTTGCCCTGGAAGCCGCAGACGCGTACGGCGCTCGCCGCGAGGCTGTAGCCATCCGCCGCGGCCGCCACGCCATGGGTGGCCGCCCTGCGCCACTGCTGCTTGCCCGTCTTCCGGTCGAAGGCGGCCGCCATCTGCGGCGAGGAGAACACCAGCCCCTGGCGCCCCAGCAGGAGCCGCCCCTGGTCCGCGTCCGCCAGCTTGCGCTGCTCCCACCGGCTGTCGAAGCGCAGGCGGCGCAGGCGCCCGGGCACCTGGAGTGGACGCGAGGCCCCCGGCGATGGCACCGGGCGCGCCAGGGCCGTGCCCGCCTCCTCGGGAGGTTGCGCCGCGCCGCCTCGCAGGTGCGAGAGGCCCTCCCGGCAGCGCTCCGTCAACTCCACCAGGTAGGGGTTGCCCACCAGGGCGCGCTCCCGCTCGGACATGGCCACCGCCAGCGCCTGTCCCAGGTGGAACATGGCCTCCACCAGTGCCTCGCCCTGGCCCGCCTTCAGGTCCAGCACCAGCTCGGGGCCCACCCCCGCGGGCTCCAGGGTGAAGCGGGGCTCGCCCAGTTCCACCGCCCGCGCCAGCTCCGCCGCCTGCCGGGCCAGTTCCAGCGCGGTGAGGAAGGGCGGCCCCGACGCGCGCCAGGCCACCGGCCGCTCCGGCAGGGACAGCCACACCTCTCCCGAGCTCAGCAACGAGGCCAGGGCCGGGCCCTTCTCCCGCGCCGCGCGCCGCAGCACGTCCTCCGGGTCATCCAACGCGAAGCCGAAGCCGGGCACGGAGGGCGGCGCCACCCGCTGGGTGAAGGGCTGGGGCCGCAGCTCCTCCGGGTGGAGGGAGGGCTCCTCCAGCTGCCGCAGCGCACGATCGAGCCCCTGCCTGTGCTCCTTGGAGAGTGCCCGGGGCGCCACCCGGGAGATGTCCTCGAGGAAGTCCCGGCCCCCCATCCACGTCGCCTCCGCCAGCTCCTCGGCGTCCAGCCGCAGCGGCGGGCGCAGCAGCCGGGCCGGGCGCGACAGGCTCACCACCTGCACCTCGATGTCCGCCCCCGCCCGCCGCAGCACCACCTCCAGGTGGGCCTCCACCAGCGAGACCTGGGCCAGACGCCGTCCACCCACATGCAGGGCGGCCACCGCCTCCACCAGCGCCGGGACCGTCTCCACCAGCGGTTCCTCCACCGCCCCCGGCAGAAGATTCACCCCGTCCAGCTCCAAGGAGACGGAATCGTGCGGAGAGTCGGCGGGTTCGCGTTTCCATCGATGTCCGATGCGAAAGCGGATCATCCCTTCCCCATTCGTTGACAAGCCAGAATAGCGATGGCTAGCATCCGCCGCCCATACGGACCTACATTTTTGTAACCGTTCGAAATTATTGGGGAATCGCCGATGACTTTTTATGAGGCCGCTCTCCGTATCCTGGAGAGCGAAGGTCGACCCCTCAGCTTTCTCGAAATCACCGAGAAGTCGATCGCACAGAACCTGCTGTCCCATGTGGGCAAGACGCCCGAGCTGACGATGCTGTCGCGGCTCGCGGCGATGGCCCGCCGGACGCGCGATCGCAAGGTGGTCGTCACCGCCAAGGACACCTTCGCGCTCGCCGACTGGGCGCTGCCGGAGGATGCCGAGGCGCTGGCGCTGACGGGAGTGATGGAGGTCCACCCGGAGGAGAGCCTGCCGCCCCTGCGGCCGACCGAGCGTCATCCGGATCCGCGTGCGGAGAACGCGCGCGCGGCGGGTCGAGGCACGGAGCGCGGCAAGCGCCGCCGGGACGAGGAGGAGGAGGGTCGGGGTGGCCGTCGTCGCCGCTTCCCGCCCATGCCGGAGGTGGTGTTCGAGATCCTCAGCGAGGCCGACGAGTCGCTGCGTCCCGAGCAGCTGTTGGAGCGGGTGCGCGAGAAGGAGCTGGCCCCCGAGGACACCACGGTGGAGGCGTTGCTCACCGCGCTGCTGGAGGACAACCAGCGCCGCATCGACGCGGGCCGCCGGCCCCAGTTCTCGCTGTCCAAGGAGACGGGGGCGGTGACGCTGGAGCGCGCGGGTGCGCCGAGCGAGGCGCCGCCCCTGGAGCTCCAGGCCGCGTTCGCCGCCGCGCTGGGGATTCCGCTCGAGGACGGGCGCCCGGTGCTGCCCAAGGCCGCCGGGGCCGTGGCTCCTCCCGCCGATGCGCAGGCCGATGCCGCGCTGCTGCTGACGGCGCGCACGGCGGTGAAGGACGCGCGCAAGGCCGTGGCGCGCGCGGTGCGCAAGCGCCTGGGCGAGCTGGACGTGGGCCCCTTCGAGAAGTCCGTCGTGAAGATGATGCACGCGCTGGGCTTCCGCGAGCTGAAGGTGGCCAAGCGCTCCAAGGAGGGCCCGCTGCTCACCGCGCGCAAGCGCGAGGGCAGCGTGGACCTGCGCTTCGCCATCCGCATGCTCAAGGGCACGCCCGCGGTGGAGCGCAAGGCGGTGCAGGAGCTGCGCAAGGACCTCGGCCACTACGCGGCCCAGGTGGGCCTGCTGGCGTGCGCCGGGGACGTGCGCGGCGATGCCCGCACCGAGGCCCAGGCCAGCGGCTCGCTGGTGATGCTGTGGTGCGGTGACGCGCTCGGCGAGAAGTTCCTCGAGGCCAAGGCCGCGGTGACCGTCACCACGGTGGAGATGTACGACCTCGACGAGCGTTTCTTCGAGGTGGCGAAGCTGGAGGCCGACGAGGCCCAGAAGCGCCGCGAGGAGCGTCAGCGCGAGAAGCAGGCCCGCGAGGATGCTGGCGAGACCAGCACCGGGGAGTCCGAGCCGAGCGACCCCCGCGTCGCCGAGGCCGCCGAGGAGGTCCAGGGTCGCCGCGAGAAGCGCCGGGAGGAGCGCCGCGAGGAGCGTCAGCGCGAGCGCGAGGAGCGTCGGGAGGGGCGCCGCCGCGAGCGGGAGGCCCGTGCCGCCGCCGCGCCGGGCGAGGGCACCGCGGCGCCGGGGCCGACCGCCCCCGCGCCCCTGGCCGCCGTTCCCCCCGCCGCCGCCGTGTCCGAGGAGGATCAGGGCGAGGAGGGCGACGAGGAGGGCGAGGACGAGGATCTGGAGGCCGCGAGCGCCTTCGTGGCGGGCGGGCAGCCGGAGGGAGGCGCCGAGGGTGGAGAGGGCGGGGCCGCCGGTGAGCGCAAGCGCCGCCGCCGTCGTCGTCGGGGCCGTCGCGGCCGGGGTGGCCGTCCCGAGGGAGCCCCTGGCACGCCGGGGACTCCGGGGACGCCGGGTGAGGCCGTTGCCGCCGCCGAGGGTGCCGCCGCCGCAGGAGTAGCGGGTGCCGAGGCGGCCGCCATCGTCGGGGCCGTCACCGAGGCTCCCGCCGCCGCCGCCGAGGCCATGCCCGCCGAGGGCGGAGGGGTTCCGGGCGAGGCGAGGACGGCCGCCGAGTGGCAGTCGCCCTTCCCGAGCGTGGAGAGTTCGGCCACGGCCGAGGCCCAGCGCACCGCCGCGGAGGAGTACGCCCGGGTGGCGGCGCAGAAGGCGGAGTCCGTGGCCGAGGGGGCTCGCGCTCCCTCCGAGCCTGCTCCCTCCGAGCCGGCCTCCTCCAACGAGCCTGCTCCTTCCGAGCCTGCTCCTTCCGAGCCTCCTCCTTCGGGGAGCGGCTCGCCGGAAGGCGGGACGACCTGACGTTCGCGCGCTCCACGGGTGAGGAGCGCGCCAGGGTGTTAGGGTAGGTCGGTATGAAGCCCGGCCTGCTCATCGTCCTGGTGGCCTTGTCGCTCGGCGCCTGCCGCTCGCGGGAGCCGAGCATCCCGGTGGAGCACCTCACGCTCAAGGGCGCGACGGTGGAGGACAACGGCCTGCTCGGGTGGGCCCCGTCCGACGTCCAGGGGCTCTTCACCGACCTGCTGCGCCAGAGCCGCCGTTTCGAGCTCCTCGAGGAGGGGAAGGAGAAGGGGCGGCGCGAGGAGGCGTGGTCGCTCACGCTGGAGCTGCCCTTCACGCGCGAGGCGCTCAAGGACGGCAGCGCGTTCACCTTCGCCGAGGTGGGGGCCACCCTGGTGCTGGAGCGGCGCGGGGCGGATCCCGTCCAGCGCTACCAGGTGGTGGGGCTGGGCGAGGTGCGGGTGGAGGGCAAGGACGCCGAAGCGCGGCGCAAGGCCCTGCGCGAGGCGCTCCAGCGGGCCCTGGCCCAGGTGACGGACGCGGCCTCGCTCCAACTGGCGGCGGTGGATCGGCCGGACGCGGCGCTGCTCCAGGATGTCCAGTCCCAGGACGAGCGGGTGCGCGAGTTCGCCCTGCGCGTGCTGGCCGAGCGACGCCATCCCGCGGCGGCGCCGCTGCTCATCCGCCAGCTTCAGGAAGAGGATGCGCAGCAGGTGCGCCAGGCCATCGGCGCGCTGGCGGAGATGAAGGCGCGCGCGGCGGTGCCCGCGCTGATCGATTTGATGAAGGACCGGGAGATCGGCTTCGCGCAGGAGGTCGTCTACGCCATCGGGGAGATTGGCGGCACCGAGGCCGAGGCGTACCTCTTCACCGTGGCGCAGGGGCATGATCAGCCGGATGTGCAGGCCGCGGCGCAGCAAGCACTGGACACGCTTAACGCATCACGCAAGCTGACCGCTCCGGAGGCGCGCGGTACGGACCGCGCGGAACACTGACACCTATGAAGCTCTCGTCTGTCGTCGTACGGGTGGGCCTGGGGGCCGCGCTGTCCATGGGAGTGGGGGCATGCGCCAGCCGGCAGCAGGAGGTGGTGCGGCAGGAGTCGCGGCCCTCGGACTCGCTGGCCGCGTACTACCCGCTGGCCGTGGGCAACCGCTGGACGTACCGGGTCAACGGTCGTGAGGACAAGACCGTGGACGTGGAGGTCCTCAAGGAGGAGGACGGGTACTTCCACGACAACCAGGGCGGTCAGCTCACGGTGGACGGCTTTGGCGTCCGGGATCGCAAGCGCTACCTGCTGCGCGGGCCGCTCTCGGAGGGCAACGCCTGGACGAACGTGGTGTCCGTCTCCTCCACCGAGCGCTACCGCATCCTCCAGGCGGGAGTGCCCTGCGAGGCGCCGGCCGGAGCCTTCGCCCACTGCGTGCGGGTCGAGGCGCGCAACCGCGTGGACGCGAATACCACGCTCGTGAACACGCTCACCTTCGCCGAGGGCGTGGGACTGGTGCGCATCGACGTGTCCGCCGAGAAGGCCGACGGCGAGCGTCTGCCGCAGACGTGGTTGGAGCTGGCCTCGTACAAGTTGCAGCGCATGGGCCGCTGACAGGACAGGGGAGGGTAGACATGAGGGAGATTGGCATCGCCCTGCTGGGGTTGGGCAACGTGGGGCTGGGGACGTACCGCATCCTCAACCAGCACGCGAAGGACATCGAACGGCGCCTGGGCGCGCGGGTGCGCGTGCGACACGTGCTGGTGCGCGACCAGGGCCGGGCGCGGCCCGAGGACGTGCCCGCCTCGCTCCTCACCCACGACATGAAGGCCATCCTCGCGGACCCGGAGGTGGCGGTGGTGGTGGAGCTGATGGGCGGGCTGAGCCCCTCGCGCGAGTACCTCGAGCAGGCCATCTCCTCGGGCCGCCACGTGGTGACGGCGAACAAGGCGCTGCTCTCCGCGCACGGCGAGACGCTCTACACGCAGGCGCTGGCGCGCGGGGTGGACGTGCACTTCGAGGGGGCCGTCTGCGGCGGCATCCCCATCATCCGCACGCTGCGCGAGGCGCTCGCGTCGGACCGGGTGGAGTCCCTCACGGGCATCGTCAACGGCACCACCAACTTCATCCTCTCGGCCATGGCGGACGAGGGGGCCACCTACGGGGACGCGCTCAAGCGGGCGCAGGAACTGGGCTACGCGGAGGCCGATCCCACGCTCGACGTGAGCGGCATGGACGCGGCGCAGAAGCTGTGCCTGCTGGCCTCGCTGGCCTTCTCCGCGCGCGTGTCCCCCGAGTCCATCCTCGTGGAGGGCATCACCAGCCTCACCCCGACGGACATCGCCTACGGGCGCGAGGCGGGCTACGTGCTCAAGCTGCTGGCCCGGGCACGCCGGGCGCCCGAGGGCATGGACGTGCGCGTGCACCCGGCCTTCATCCCCGCCGCCAGTCCCCTGGCGGACGTGCGGAGCGCCTTCAACGCGGTGCTGCTCCAGTCGGTGGCGCTGGGGGCCTCGCTCTACTCGGGCCGGGGCGCCGGGGCGATGCCCACCGGCAGCGCCGTGGTATCGGACATCATCGACACCTGCCGCAACCTCCTGGCCGGTGTCTCCGGGCGCCTGCCCCTGCCGTGCGCGCCGCACGTGCAGGACGTGCCCCTGCTGCCCTCGGGCGAGCGCCGCGGGCCCGCCTACCTGCGCTTCTCCGTGAGCGACGAGCCGGGCGTGCTGGGGCGCATCGCCAGCGTGCTGGGCGAGAAGGGAGTGAGCATCAACTCGGTGCTCCAGCGCCCCCCGCGTCCCGAGGACAAGCACGCCACCATCGTCGTCTTCACCCACGACACGCGCGAGTCGGACGTGATGGCCGCGGTGAAGTGGATCGACTCGCTGCGCAGCACCCGGGCGCCCACCCAGGTCATCCGCATCGAGGAAGGCCCCGGGGTGCTCCTCTAGGCTGGTCGGAGAGTAGCCAGGCGATCATCCGAGGGCGGCCTGTCCGGAGGGGGTGTTGAAAGCCGGGCCGCTCGTCCCTACCCTGGGGACCCTTTTTCCCTGGAGGGCCTCTGGATGGGTGCCATCGAGAACGCCGAGCAGACGCAAGAGGAATTGATCCTCGGCTTCCTGGCGGACGGGCGTGACGAGTACACCTCGGGCGAGGCGCTGTCGGCCAAGCTCGGCTTGTCGCGCACCGCGGTGTGGAAGCACGTGGAGTCGCTGCGCGGCAAGGGCTACCGCATCGACGCGGTGCCAGCGCGGGGCTATCGGCTGGTGGACGTGCCGGATCGGCTCACGGCGCTGGAGCTGGCGCCGCTGCTGTCCACCCACCACCTCGGGCAGAGCATCCATTTCCACGAGTCCGTGCCCTCCACCAACGCGGCCGCCTTCCGGCTGGCCTCGG
Source organism: Archangium sp. (assembly GCF_036389735.1). Taxonomy (GTDB): domain Bacteria; phylum Myxococcota; class Myxococcia; order Myxococcales; family Myxococcaceae; genus Archangium. Next base: position 16,792 of record NZ_DASVWK010000916.1, read on the forward strand.
AGGGGGCCGAGCACGGCGAGGTGGTCATCACCGAGCAGCAGACGGCCGGCAAGGGCCGCCGGGGCCGCACGTGGGTGTCGCCCTCGGGGCTGAACCTGTACTTCTCCGCCATCCTCCGGCCAGAGCTGACGCCGCAGCACGCCCCCGAGCTCACCCTGGTGGCCGCGGTGGCGCTCGCCGAGACGCTGCGCGAGGCCGGTGCCGATGCCCTCATCAAGTGGCCCAACGACGTGCAGATCAACGGCCGCAAGGTGGCGGGCATCCTCACCGAGCTGTCCGCCGAGCCCGAGCGCGTGCACTTCGTGGTGCTCGGCATCGGCGTCAACCTGAACGCCGGCCGTCAGGACTTCCCGCCCGAGGTGGCCGACACCGCCATCTCGCTCTCCGAGGCCCTGGGCCGGCGCGTCAACCGCGCCCTCTTCACCACCGACCTCTGGGGCCGCCTGGAGGAGTGGTTGGACCTGCACCACGAGGTGGGCTTCGACCCGGTGCGCGAGCGCTGGAAGGAGCTGTCCTCCACGCTCGGCCAGGACGTGCTGGTGCGTACCGACAGGTCGGAATTGCGCGGTATGGCTGAAGATATCGACCCGACTGGAGCGCTGCTCGTGCGGACGGCGGAGGGCTCGCTGGAGCGGGTGTTCGCCGGGGATGTGGAGCAGCTGCGCCCCCGGGTGACGAAGCGCCCCGAATAGGGGGTATGGGGAGCGGCTTCGCGCTAGACTGGGCGCGAGCCATGCTTCTCGCGATCGACGTCGGCAACACCAACACCGTGCTCGGGGTGTACGACGGGAAGAATCTCCTGGACCACTGGCGCCTGGAGACGAGCACCCGACGCACCTCGGACGAGTACGGCATCCTGCTGCGTCAGCTCTTCCAGGTCAGTGGGATCGATCCGGGGGTGGTGCGCGCGGTGGCCGTCTCGAGCGTGGTGCCGCCGCTCCAGTTCAACCTGGAGCGGATGAGCGAGCGCTACTTCAAGACGCGCCCCATGTTCGTCGGGCCCGGGGTGAAGACGGGCATGCCCATCCTCTACGACAACCCGCGCGAGGTGGGCGCCGATCGCATCGTCAACTCGGTGGCCGCCTACGACAAGCACCACCGGGGCGTCATCGTCGTGGACTTCGGCACCGCCACCACCTTCGACGCGGTGACGCCCAGGGGCGAGTACCTCGGCGGCGCCATCTGCCCCGGCATCAACATCTCCATGGAGGCGCTCTTCCAGAATGCCTCCAAGCTGCCCCGGGTGGAGTACTCCCGGCCGCCCCACGTGGTGGGGCGCAACACCGTGCACTCCATCCAGTCCGGCCTCGTCTATGGCTACGTGGGCATGGTGGATGGCATCTGCACCCGCATGCAGGCCGAGCTCGGCTTCGAGGCGCGGGTGGTGGCCACGGGGGGCCTGGCGCCCCTGGTGGCCAGCGAGTCCAAGGTCATCCACGAAGTCGACGAGTTCCTCACGCTCGAGGGGCTCCGCATCATCTACGGAAGGAATCACGCCGCATGAGCACCACCGCCTCCTCCGCCTCCGCTCCCCAGCCTGTCCCGGCTCCTCCTCCCGGCTGCCCCATCAACGCCGAGTTCCTTCCGCCCAACATGCGCAAGCACGTGGATCCGGCCGCCCCGCCGCCCCTGCGGATGATGGCCGCCAAGGCCCTCGTGCCGCTGGCGCCCGCGGACATGCTCGGCGCCCTCTTCATGCTCACGTTCGATCCGGACGCGGGCGTACGCGAGACGGCCTCCAAGACGGCCGCCGCCCTCCAGGACCGTTTCTCCGCCGGCCTGCGTGACGAGCACGTCGCCGCTCCCGTCCTGGGCTTCTTCCTCAAGCTGCTGCGCGCCAAGGACGTCTACGCGGAGATGCTCGTCCTCAACCCCACCACGCCCGACGAGGCCGTGGCGGACGTCGCTCGCGACTGCAGCGCGAAGATCGCGGAGATCATCGGGCAGAACCAGCTGCGCGTCCTGCGCCACGAGGACATCGTCCGCAACCTCTGCTCCAACCCCAACGCCAGCCCGGCGCTGATCGACAACGTCTGCGACTTCGCCGTGCGCAGCGGACTGGTCGTCGCCGACGTGCCCCAGGTGCAGGCCGCCCGCGTCCGCGTCTTCGGGCCCCAGGCCGCTCCTCCCGAGCCCGGCCCCACCGCCGAGGAGATCCTCAAGGAGTTCCAGGACGTCGTCGCCACGGATAAGCCCGAGGAGGAGGAGGGCGCTGCTCCCATGGAGGAGGCCAAGAAGCTCAGCCTCACCCAGCGCATCATGAAGATGAGCATCGCCCAGAAGATCAAGCTCGCGACGCTGGGCAACAAGGAGGCGCGCAGCTTCCTCATCCGCGACACCAACAAGCTCGTCTGCACCGCCGTCATCCGCAGCCCTCGCATCACCGACGGCGAGGTCCTCTCCTGCGCGGCCAACAAGGCCGTCAACGAGGAGGTGCTGCGCATCATCTACAGCAGCCGCGAGTTCACGAAGAACTACAAGATCAAGATGGCCCTGCTGAAGAACCCCAAGCTCCCGATGTCCGTGGGCATGAAGTTCCTCGGCACCCTGCGCGAGAACGACCTCAAGGACCTCAGCCGGGACAAGAACGTCCCGTCCGCCCTCCAGAGCATCGCCAAGAAGATGATCGACAAGAAGAACGAGCCCAAGAAGGAAGAGAAGTAGGGCTCGGCTCGGCTCACCCGTCCCTCTCCCGGTGGGAGAGGGGTAGGGGAGCGGGTACTGCTCTCAGGCGACGGCTTCCTCGTCGCCCTCCACCGCCGGCTGCTCCTCCAGCAGTTGCGCCGCGATGGCCAGCGCCTTCTTCGTCTTCTCGCGCAGCTTCTCGTCGGACTTGATGCGCGCGTACAGCTTCGCCACCCGGTCCTCGTTGCGCGCCACCGACTCCTCCATCTCGCCGATGCGCTTGCGCAGCTCGTCCGCTTCCTGGCTCGCCTGCGCCTGCACCTGCTCCAGCTGCCCGCGCAGCTCGTCCGCCTCGCCCCGCGTCGCCGCCAGGTCCGCGTCCAGCTGCTCCGCGCGCGCCCGGAGCTCTTCCAGCTCGGCCGACTGCGCCTGGTACTGCTCCACCTGCGCCTGGTACTGCTCCATCTGCGCCTGGTACTGCTCCACCTCGGTCTGAAGCGCCGTCGCACGGGCCGTGGCGCCTCGCGCCTCCTCCTTGGCCGCGGTCAGCTGCTGCTCCACCCGCTTGCGCTCCGCCATGAGCTGATCCGCCTTCGTCTTCAGCGTCTTCAGCTCCGCGTCCTTGCGGGCGGCCTCGTCCGTGGCTCCATTCGCCTGCTGCTCCAGCGCCAGCGTGCGATCCTGGATCTCGACGATCTCCTGCTCCTTCTGGTTCAGCTCCGTCTTCAGCCGGAGGATCTCCCGATCCTTGCGGTTGGAAGCCTCACGCAGCGCCAGCGTGGCCTGATCGTTCTTGCCGGAGGAGGCCTTCACCGTCTCCAGCTCCGTCGACTTCGACTCCAGCTCGGCCTCGAGCTCCTGCACCCGCGACTCCGCGGTGCTGGTCTGGCCGCGCGCGTCCTCGAGCGCACCCTCCAGCTCGGCCACGCGGGTGCGCAGGTTGCGCAGCTCGGCCGCGTCCGCCGCGGACATGGCCGGCGCCACGGGCGTACTCGTCACGGGCCGCGTCGGGGTCGTCACGGCCGCGGGGCGGGCCGCCGGGGTGGGCGCGGCGACCGGAGCGG
>NZ_DASVWK010000917.1:0-16914 GCF_036389735.1 Archangium sp.
GGCGTAGTTGCGCTGGAGCTGGCCGTTGATGCGGGCCAGCAGGTGGCGCGTCGCCAGGGAGCGCGCGCTCAGCCACACCTGGCCGAGCATCGGCAGCTCGGTGACGTCACCGTCCGCCACCACCACGGTGGGCACCCGCCCCAGGCGCGTCCCCGTGCGCAGGCGCTCCACCCGCATCATCTCCTCGGCGGAGGTGACGGGGGTGCGCACCAGGAGCAGGTGGACGGGCTGGCCGTGCTCGAGGGCCAGGGCCGTGGCGTGCTCGAAGGAGGGGGCGTACAGCAGATGATGGCCGCACGCCTCCAGGTGAGCGCCGAGACCTTCGTGCGTGCCGGGCGCCTCGCCCACCAGCAACACGGTGCGGGGGGCATGCCGCTCCAGCAGTCGGGGCGAGGGCCAGGAACTCCTGTCGCGCAGCACGTCGATGCGCGCCTGGAGCTCGGCGACGCGCACGGGGCCGAGCACGCAGTCCTCCGCGCCGCTCCGCACGCAGGACTCCAGCAGCTCCGCCGGCGTGTTCTCCCCCACGACGATGAGGATGGGCACGTCCCCGTTGTGGGGGTGGGCCCGCATCACCGCGCAGCCCGGCCCACCGTCCGGCGGCAGCGAGCGCCAGTCCACCAGCACCATCATCGGCCGGAAGCGCCCCAGCTCGACGCGGGCCGCCAGCAGGCTGTCCACCGAGACCACCTCGCAGCCCGCGGCGCGCAGCAGGGGCGTCAGGTGCAGCCGCAATTCCCGCGTGGCGTCGACGACCAGCACCCTGCGCGACACCTCGGCGGAGACTCCCGACTGCGGCGAGAATGCTTGCGTGGCGAACGGCATGAGGACCCCCCCAATGGCACGATGAGACAGCCCGGCCCGGCTCCACCTCATTCCCAGACGACTGACGGGAATCAGTGAGTACCGGGTGAAATATACAGGAAAGGGAATACGAGAAAAGATGCCTGCCTGCCTGCTGTACCCGGGAACCGGGGTCCGTCCCATGGCCGCTAGCGAACAGTTTGCCGCCTCCGGGCGGTCACCCCCTCTTCTCCCCTGGAATAACGAGGGGTTGTTCCGTCCATATCTGGACGTTGTTCCTCCCGGGAGGGCCGTCGGACATGTTCCCACCAACAGCCTTCCACCGGGTTGCTCATGGCCTTGGAAGGCAAATCCAAATCAGGCAAAACATTCCATCACATACACCCGGAATGATCCGCCGGGACAAGACTCTCATCTGATGAGAAGCCCGGTGAGCAAGGGATTGACGGTCCCTTCCCCCCACGTTCTCGGGTAGAGGGCGGGGTGTGCAGCCCGGACCGCGCAGGCGTGCGGCGAAATGCACAGGGCAGAGGCCACGGCCGTGGAGTGCCAGGAGGGAGGCGCCTCGGCGCCCCGCTTGCAGTATGTCGGGGCCATGGTGAACAGACCCTCTTGCTGGCTCAAGCTCCCACTGCTCCTGTCCCTGCTGCTCCTCGTGCCCGGCGTGGGCCTGGCCGCGCAGGATGCACCGCTCGCCGCTCCCGAGACGCCCACCGAGAGCGAGACGCCCTTCACCGACTCCGGAATCCCGGGCACGGACGAGCCCGAGCCCCTGCGGTTGCTGGACGAGCCGGAATCCCAGCGCAGCGGCACTCCCTTGGGTCTGCGCATCCTGGCGGAGGTGGGAGCCGGAACGGTGACGTCCCTGGGCGGGACCCTCGTGGGAGGGCTGCTCGGCCTGGGGCTGTGCGAGGCGCTGGATGGCCAGGGCGAGTATGTCGGCTGTGCGTGGGGAGCCGTCCTCGGCGCCGTGGCGGGAGCGGGTATTGGCTATCCCGTGGGCGTCTGGTGGGGCGGTGAGGTCACCGGGGGAGACGGCAAGCTGTTCGCGGCGATCGTCGGCATGGCCTTGGGAAGCCTGGTGGGGCTGGTGGTGGGAGTGGCCGCGTATGAGGTCGACGCGACGGGGAGGCTGACCGGCGTCGCGGCCGGGCTGGCCACCATGGCCGGCCCCATCATCGCCTACGAGCTGTCGCAGAACCGCGAGCCGCGCCCGCCCCGCCAGGACTCCGCCGAGGCCTCCGCGCGCCCCCGCGTGCAGCCCCTGCTGTCCGTCACCTCGCGCGGCGCGGTGCTCGGCCTGGGCGGCAGCTTCTGACCCTGCTCAAGAGAGGACCGGCCGGAGCAGGTTCTTCTCGTCCAGCACCTCCTGAACACGGCGGCCTAGCGCCAGGTGCTTGGGGTTGGATGCACTGAGGCGCTCGGGGGTGAGCAGGACGAGCGTCCCCTTGTCCTCCATGGGCTCGACGCGCACGGGAGCCGGCAGGGGGGGCACCTCCCCACGGCGCCGCGACAGGTACGTGAGCCAGCCCGCGAAGCATCTCCCGTCCCCCTCCTCTCTCAGCGCATCCCGGAAGCTCCCAGAAACGATGACGGCCCAGTCCGGTTCCCATGCCAGCACCAGCGCCCTCATCACCCCGGTGAGCACGGGGACAGTCAGCATGCGCTCGCGACCTGGTTCTCTCGTAGGGAAGTAGAGAATAACGCTGTTGGGGACCACTTCGGCGTCCGCGCCACACCGAAGCAGGACCATTCCCCCCTGATCCTTCTCCACATGGCCCGTCCATGCGCCGAAAGAAAAACCGTCATCCCCGCCCTGGTACTTCTTCTTGCCGAAGAAGCGGGTGAAGGTGTCGTAGGAGGGCTCGAATTGGAGTTGGAGCGAGCGCTTTGTCGAGTTGGCCTGCTCGTACCAACGGGCATAACCAGGGTGACTTCCAGAGAGGAGACTGAAGAAGGTCTCCGCGCGGCGAGCGCACCCCTCGGCTGACTCCGGGCGGCCTCCCCAGTAGGCCCCGGCGTAATATGTCTCCACCATGCGTGACAGGCCTCAAGGCAGCGGCGGGGTGTAAACCACTTCTATACCCGTGATGTTCGCCTCCCTGAACAGCTTCCGGAGGATGGCGACCATCCGCCCGACCTCCCCGCTGGAGGGGTGGATTCTGGCAGGCAAGGGCTCCCAGGCCATTGCCCAATAGACAACACTTCGCCCCGGAAGTGGGCCCCCGCCCCCGCCGCGACACATCACCCCGGCGTGCTACACCAGAGGCCTCTCCACTCATTGTCTTCGCGCCCCAAGGAAAGGCCTGCTCATGACGACCTCGCGTCGGGAGGCTCCCTACGGTTCCTGGAAGTCCCCCATTTCCGCCGACATGATCGCCACCCAGTCCCTCTCGCTCGGAGAGGTGGCCGTCGATGGGGATGATGTGTACTGGCTGGAGGTCCGCCCGGGTGATCGCGGCCGGCACGCCATCGTGCGCCGCACCCTCGACGGAACCCTCTCGGACATCCTGCCCGTGCCGGCGGAGGGCAAGCCCGCCTACAGCTCGCGCAGCCTCGTGTACGGACAGGGCGGCGGCTCGTTCGCCGTCTCCGAGGGACTGGTCGTCTTCGTCAACCACGCCAGCGGCGGGGCCCACGTGGATCAGCGGCTGTACCGGGTGAATCCGGGCCGCACGCCGGTGCCCCTCACCCCGGACACCGGCGGCAAGCACCGCTATGGGGACCTCGTCATGGATCGCACGCGCCACCGCGTGATGGCCGTGCGCGAGGACTGGCGCAACCTCGAGGACGATCAGCCGCGCAGCGCGCTGGTGGCGGTGGACATCGACGGGCAGCGGCAGCGGGTGCTGGCCGAGGGCCGGGACTTCTATTCCTCGCCGAGCCTCAGCCCCAACGGCCGGCGCCTGGCGTGGCTCGAATGGGACTACCCCTGCATGCCGTGGGATGGCTGCGAGCTGTGGGTCGCGGACGTGGACGAGGACGGCTCGCTGCGCAACCCGAGGCTCGTGGCCGGCGGTACCACCGAGTCCATCTTCCAGCCCGAGTGGTCGCCCCAGGGTGAGCTGTACTTCGTGAGCGATCGCAACAACTGGTGGAACCTGTACCGGCTCCAGGGGCGCAGCGTGGTGCCGGTGCTGGAGCGCAAGGCGGAGTTCGGCGCGGCCCAGTGGAACCTGGGCATGTCCACGTATGCCTTCATCTCGCCGCGCCACGTGGTGTGCGCCTTCAACGAGCAGGGCCAGTGGAAGCTCGGGCGGCTGGACGTGGTGCTGGGCCAGTTCGCCGAGCTGAGCACGCCCTACACGGACATCACCCAGGTGCGCGGCGGCTTCTCCACGGCGTACTTCGTGGGCGGCGGGCCCGAGCACCCGGCCTCCGTGGTGCGGTTGGACCTGGAGTCGGGCACGCCGCAGGTGCTCAAGGCCTCCAGCCGGCTACCGGAGGATCTGACGCCGTACCTGTCCCGCTGCCAGCCGCTGCACTACCCCACCACCGAGCTGGGCGAGGCCCACGCCTGGTATTACCCGCCGAGCAACCCGGACCACTCGGCGCCCGCGGGCCAGAAGCCGCCCCTGCTCATCATGAACCACGGCGGCCCCACGGCGTCCGCCTCGACGAAGCTGGACTGGACCATCCAATACTTCACCAGCCGGGGCTTCGCGGTGGTGGACGTCAACTACCGGGGCAGCACGGGCTACGGGCGCGAGTACCGCCTGTCGCTGTACGGCAACTGGGGCGTGATGGACGTGGATGACTGCGCCAACGCCGCGCTGCTGCTGGTGCAGGAGGGCAAGGTGGACGCCAGGCGGCTGGCGGCGCGAGGCACCGACGCGAGCGGCTACACGACGCTCTCGCTGCTGGCCTTCCGCGACATCCTGCGCTGCGGCGTGAGCCACGGGGGCGTGTCCAACCTGGAGCTGCTGGTGGAGCACGCGGAGAAGCTCGAGGCCCACTACATGGACCAGATGCTCGGGCCCCTGCCCGAGTCGAAGCAGCTCCTGCAGGACCGCTCGCCCTGCTTCCACATGGACCTCAACAAGCGCAGCCCCGTCCTCTTCATCCAGCCGCGGCAGGATGCCCGAGCGCCGGCGCGGCAGACCGAGGAGATGGTGCGGCAGCTGAAGGCCAACGACGTGCCCACGGCGGTGCTGACGGTGGACCGCGATTCGGTCAAGCGCGCGCTGGAGGTCGAGCTGTCCTTCTACGCGCGGGTGTTGGACATCACGCTGGCGGAGCCGCTGGAGCCCGTGGCGCTCGAGCGGGCGCTGCCCGAGCCCGCTCGCCGCTGAGCGGGGCCCCGCGTCAGAACCCGACGCCGACCGTGAGGGAGGCGTTGGGCTGGAGCACGGCCTGGGGCCGGAGCAGCTCGGCCGCGTAGTGGAAGTACGCGGCGCTCAAGCCCAGCTCGCCCACGAGTTCGAAGCCCGCGGCCACGGGCAGCAGCGCGCGCAGCGAGGCCCCGACCTCGGGCCCGGCCGTCTCGACGCCCGTGGGCCCGACACCGGAGAAGTGGAAGCCTCCGCCGTCCTCGCCCACCTGGAGCTCCGCGAAGCCGGCGCTGAGTCGGGGCTGGAGCCAGCCGAGCGGCGTCTTCCACGAGGCGAGCTTGAAGTGGGTGCGGAAGTGGGCGATCTCCGGCGCCGGCTCGCTGTGGAGGAAGCCCGAGCCGTTGCCACACGCCTCCACGCTGAGCAGCTCGATGGGCGACAGCTCCAGGCAGAGGGTGGCGCGGCGGTTCGAGGTGGACGCGCCGATGCGCAGGTTGCCGTAGTTGCGCGGGGAGACGTCGCGGATGGCCTCGGCGGTGGCGGCGGGCTCCTGGGCCCCCGCGAGCCCTCCACCGAGGACGACGCCGACGAACGTGAGCCGGACGGGAAACGAGGCCTGGGGCATGGGGCACTCCGGGGTTGGGACGTGAGCCACCGAGCACCTTAGAGAGAGCCAGCGGACGAGCGCCAGGAGCCCCGCCGGGACTCTGACCTCGGGTTGTTGCCAGGGCCCTGGATTGTCAGCTTCCCCACATGAATCCAAGCCCGGTCGCGCCGTGGGAATGGGGCCTTTTCGGGGTGGTCGTGCTGGCGATGCTCGGCATCGACCTGCTGGCCCACCGGGGCAACCATGCGGAGTCGAAGAAGGCGGCGTACATCTGGAGCATCGTGTGGATCGCCGTGGGCCTGTCCTTCGCGGTCCTGGTGGCCTGGAGGCATGGGGGCATCGCCGCGCAGGAGTACCTGGGCGCCTACCTCATCGAGAAGAGCCTGAGCCTGGACAACCTCTTCGTCTTCCTCGTCATCTTCTCGAGCCTGGGCGTGCCCGAGGACAAACAGCGGGGCGTGCTCTTCTGGGGCATCTTCGGGGCGCTCGTGTTCCGGGCCGTGTTCATCTTCCTGGGCCTGGAGGCCATCTCCCGCTGGCACTGGGTGGTGTACATCTTCGGCGCCATCCTGCTCGTGGCCGCCTGGCGCGTGGCGAAGCGCCACCCGTCCGAGGAGTCGGACAACAAGGTGGTGCACTGGCTGGAGAAGCGCCTGCCGGTGACGCGGGAGTACGAGGGCGAGAAGTTCTTCAAGCGGGTGGAGGGCAGGCGGCTGGCGACGCCGCTGCTGCTCGCCCTGCTCTCCATCGAGCTGACGGACGTGGCCTTCGCCATCGACTCGGTGCCGGCGGCGCTGTCGGTGAGCCAGAACCTGTTCGTCGTCTACACGTCGAACGTCTTCGCCATCCTCGGCCTGCGGGCGCTCTACATCGCGCTGGCCAAGACGGTGCATGAGCTGCGCTACCTGCACTGGGGGCTCGCGGCGGTGCTGGGGTTCGCTGGATTGAAGATGATCCTCTCGGAGTGGATTCACGTGTCCCCCATGCTGTCGGTGGGGATCATCGTGGTGTGCATCGGCGCCTCGGTGTGGGCGAGCCTCCACGCACGCAAGAAGCACCCGGTCCGGCGGGAGTCCTCTCGGGAAGACGGGCCGCGCGGGGGGAGGCACGAGGAACTCCACGCGTAGGTCAGTGGACCGAGTCCAGCCCGGCGCTCCGGCCCTCCACGCGGAAGGTGAAGCGTCCGTCCGCGAAGTCCACGTGGATGCGCTCGCCCTCGCGCAGCTCGCCCCGCAGCAACATCCGGCTCAGCTCCGTCTCCACCTCGCGCTGAATCACCCGGCGCAGCGGACGGGCTCCGAACTTCGGATCGAACCCCCGCTGGGCCAGTGCGTCCTTCGCCGCCTCACTCACCGTCAACGTGACGTTCTGCCCGTGCAGCTTGCGCCGGGTGGAGCCCAGCATCGAGTCCACGATGCGGTTGAGCTGCTCGCGGTCGAGCGCGTGGAAGACGATGACTTCATCGATGCGGTTGAGGAACTCCGGCCGGAAGTGGCCGCGCAGCGCCTCCATCACCGTGGCGGTCATGCGCTCGTTGTCCACGCTCCCCCCGGCCTCCAGGGGCCGGAAGCCCAGGGCCCCCTTCGGGAGGCCGAGCTGCTCGGCGCCCAGGTTGGACGTCATGATGATGACGGTGTTCTTGAAGTCCACCGTGCGCCCGCGCGCGTCCGTGAGCCGCCCGTCGTCCAATATCTGGAGCAGCAGGTTGAAGACGTCCGGGTGGGCCTTCTCGATCTCATCGAAGAGGAGCACCGAGTAGGGCCGGCGACGCACGGCCTCGGTGAGGCGGCCGGCATCCTCGTGGCCCACATACCCCGGAGGCGCGCCGATGAGCCGGCTCACCGTGTGTCGCTCCAGGTACTCGGACATGTCGAAGCGGAGCATCGCGTTCTCGTCGTTGAACAGGTAGTCGGCGAGCGCCCGCGCCGTCTCCGTCTTCCCCACGCCCGTGGGCCCCAGGAAGATGAACGAGCCGATGGGCCGGCCCGGATCCTTCAGCCCCGCGCGGGCCCGGCGCACCGCCTCGGAGATGGCGCGCAGGGCCTCCTCCTGGCCCACCACGCGCTGGCGCAATGACTGCTCCATCTCCAGCAGCCGCCGCGCTTCCTCCTGCTGAAGCTTCCTCGCTGGAATCCCCGTCCACTCGCTCACCACCGTGGCGATGGACTCGGGGGTGACGCTGGGCTCGGACACCCCCTTCGCGTGCTGCCACTGGGTGCGCAGCCCGCCCAGTTCCGCGCGCAGCGCTTCGAGCTGCCGCTTGAGCCGCGAGGCCTCCTCGTTGCGCTCGCTGGCCACCGCGGCCTCCTTGTCCTTCTCCTTCTGCGCCAGCCGCTCCTCCATGTGCTTCATGCGGCCCGGCTCGGTGTGCGCCCCCAGCCGCACCATCGCCGCCGCCTCGTCGAGCAGATCAATCGCCTTGTCCGGCAGGAAGCGGTCGCTGATGTACTTGTCCGACAGCTCCACCGCCGCGGTGAGCGCGCTGTCGGTGATCTTCACCCGGTGGTGCGCCTCGTACGCGTCGCGCAGCCCGCGGAGGATCTCGATGGCCTGCTCGGGGGTGGGCTCGGCCACCATCACCGGCTGGAAGCGGCGCGCCAGGGCCGCGTCCTTCTCGATGTGCTTGCGGTGCTCGTCGAGCGTGGTGGCGCCCAGGCACTGGAGCTCGCCGCGCGACAGGCCCGGCTTGAGCATGTTGGCCGCGTCCACCGCGCCCTCTCCCGCGCCAGCGCCCACCAGCGTGTGCAGCTCGTCGATGAAGAGGATGATCCTCCCCTTGAGGGTGCGGATCTCCTCCATCAACCCCTTGAAGCGCTCCTCGAACTCGCCGCGGAACTTCGAGCCGCCCACCACCGCCCCCAGGTCCAGCGCGAGCACCTTCTTGTCCTCGAGGACATCCGGCACCTCACCCGAGATGATCCGCTGCGCCAGGCCCTCGGCGATGGCCGTCTTGCCCACGCCCGGCTCGCCGATGAGCACCGGATTGTTCTTCGTCTTGCGACTGAGGATGCGGATGACCCGCTCGATCTCCTTCTCCCGGCCGATGATGGGATCCAGCTCGCCCGCCCTCGCCAGCGCGGTGAGGTCCCTCGTGAAGCGGGTGAGGTTGGGGGGGAGGCGCTCGGTGGACGCCGAGCCGGAAGCCCCCGGGCCCGTCAGGAGCTCGCGCAGCTCGTCCGGGTCGATGTCCGAGAGGAACTGGGCGGCGAAGCTCTCTCCCTCGGCCATGAGGGCGAGCAGCAGGTGCTCGGGGCCGATGAAGGTCTGCTTCATCTGCGCGGCCTGGAGCCGTGCGAGCTGAAGCACGCGCTTCATGCCCGAGGACAGCCCCACACCCTCGGCGCGGCGGGGCGCGCGGCGCTCCATCACCTGCCCCAGCCGGGCCTCGTACTCCTCGACGTCCGTGCCCTCCATCTCCAGCGCCGTCTGGATGTCCGGGACCTTCTGGCACAGCGCCAGCAGCAGGTGCTCGGTGCTGATGCGCTCATAGCCCCACTCCAGCGTCAGCCGCGCCGCGTGCTCCAATGCCTCCTGCGCCGACTCGGTGAGCTGCCCGAGGATGTTCTCCCGCCGCGACCGCGAGCCCTGCAGCTGCGCGAACAGGCCCTCCAGCGAGCTGGAGGACACCGTCCCCGTGTCCACATCCACGTCCATGGCGCTCGCGCAGTGGTTGCACAGGCCGAGGCTGTCCTCGCGCCCATCCGCCATCCGCTGCTTGAGGAACACCACCGCGAGCCGCGCCCGGCAGTTCTCACACATCATGCTCCGGCCCTCCCAGGCCCCCTCCAGCCAAGCTAGGAATGTGCCCGGCGGCCCACCAGCGGACCCGAGAACATGACCGGGCGAGCAGCCGGGCCATGCCTCGCCCGGCCCGGGGGCTCACTGGCGGCGGCGCTCCAGCTCCCGGGCGAGGTCCTCCTCCAGGTGACGGAGCATCGCGTCGGCGTCGAAGGACTCGTCGCCCTCGCGCCACACCACCAGGGGGTCCACGCTGCCCAGGCGCTGGGCGAGCGAGCGCAGCCGCCGCACCGCGCGCTCCATGGCCTCGGCGGTGGGCGTGCACTCGGGGTGTCGGCGCTTGAGCACGGCGAGGCTCAGCTCCAGCGTCTGGAGGGGCGTGTTGGTGGCGTCGCGCACCGCGAGGAAGAGGCGGGCCAGGCGCTCCAGGGCCTCGGCCTCGGCGCGGGCCTCGCGCAGCTTCAGCTCCATGGCATGGCTGCGCACCCGGTAGGCCAGCATGGCCAGGGCCACGCCACCGTGGACGAGCGTCACCCAGGGCTCCCAGGGAGAGCGCACCCCCGGGTGCGCGGCGAGCCCCAGCCCGTACCACAGCACCACCGCCTCCAGGGCGAAGGTGGCGATCAGCCCGCCCCCGAGCCACAGACTGGTGGGTGCCAGCACGCTGATGGCCAGCATCACCAGCCGGTGGCCCGTCATCGGCACCCAGACGAGCCCCGTGGTCGTCATGGCGTGCTCGGCCAGCGCGAAGACGGGGAGGAAGGGCAGCACCGCGCCCGCGAAGCAGGCCTCGAGCGCCCGGAGGGACAGGCGCGAGCGGCGCACGAGCAGCAGCCCCAGCAGGAGCAGGGCCCACAGCAGGTGCAGCACGCGCGGCACCGGCAGCAGGAGGGCCCCCTGGAACACCCCGTAGTCGATGAAGGTGTAGGCCAGCTCCGTCAGGGCGACGAGCACGGTGCCCACCAGGGTACCACGCCAGACGCGCACCCGCAGCTCCTGCTCCACCACCGAGAGCAGGCTAGGACGCGCCGGTTCCATGGGAACCGCCTCCCAGCAGCGACAGGAGGAGCCGGGACTCGATGGGCTTGGACAGCACCTGGACGTGGGCCAGCTCCAGGGCCTCGCGCACCAGCGGGTGGGCGCGGGCATGGCCGGTGAGGAAGACGCTCCGCCCGGCGAAGCCGTTGTCGCGCAGCCACCGGTAGGCGTCCAACCCACTGGGCACGCCGGCCCCCAGGTTGATGTCCAGGATGGCCAGCCCGCATCCGAGCGCCTCGACGCGCTGGCGCTGGAGCTCCGCGAGGGACCCAGCGCTCACCGTCTGCTCGGCACCGGACAACGACAGCAGCTCACAGAGGATGGAGCGCAGATCCTCATCGTCTTCGAGCACGACCACCCTGGGCACGTCCCACCCCTCGCCGTTGGCTGGCCTCCAGAGCGTCCGCCGTCCGAGGCCCGGCTCGCAAGCCAGAAGGCGGGAACCCCGGTGCTTTTCGAACAGGCCGCCCGCACTCCCCGTCCACTGAAACCGCAATGCAGGTGCCATCGAGTTACAGGGATTCCCGACGCTCTGTTGGAAACCGGTGACTCGGCACTCCAGGGTGGCAACCCAGGTGCAACTTCTAAGAAGTTGAGATATGCGCAGGGCGATGGCTGCCAGTCGGAAGAACCCCCCCCAGCCGAAGCTCTCCGAATACCAGGAACGTCTCCGGGCCGCTGGCTTGCGCAGCACCGCGCCCCGTGTGGCGGTGCTCCGGGAGCTGGAGTCCGCCACCGCGCCCTTGAGCCACGCCGATCTGGTCGAGGCCCTGGACGACCAGGGCTATGACCGTGTCACCATCTACCGCAACCTCACCGACCTCACCGAGGCCGGGCTGGTGATTCGCGCCGACCTGGGCGACCACGTGTGGCGCTTCGAGCTCAAGCGCGAGGAGAAGGCGCACCAGGGCACGCACCCGCACTTCACCTGCACCGACTGTGGCTCGGTCGCCTGCCTGCCCGCGGAGTCCGTGCGCCTCACGCCCGCCAAGGGCGCCCCCAAGTCCGTGTCCGCCCGCTCGGTGGACATCCAGCTTCGCGGCCTCTGCGACCGCTGCCACTAGGGTTTCTCCCCTCCTCCGTCCAGCCTCCTCCTCATGCCTGCCTGCCCTGCGGACGGCGCCCCCCCGGCGGCGCCATCGCAGGGTTGGCGGGGCTCCTACCGAGCCCCACCATTTCGCGGCAGGAATACACGAGCAGCACCGCTGAACACCCAAGGAGGGGCACTCATGAAGAAGCTCTTGGCCGCGCTGATCATCACCCTGGGGACCGCCGCCGTGGCGCAGTCCGACGACAAGGACATGAACACCCAGGCCCAGCAGGAGCAGAAGCGCAACGAGGGCCGGAAGATCAGCACCGGTGTCGATGCCGCCGAGGTGGACGACAAGATCTCCGAGGCTGGCAAGAAGGTCGTCGGGGTGGGCAAGAAGGCCGAGCAGAAGGCCGAGGAGGTGGTGGGCATCGACTCCGCGAAGGACGGCACCTTCAAGAAGGAAAAAGCCTTCAGCATGATGGGCACTTTCAAGGGCAAGGCGATCGACGGCGTCACCCTCGCCCGCCAGGGCCTGCCGGACGCGGACCTGGACGTGCGCAAGGAAACCCAGGTGATGCTGGACGGCAAGAAGGTGGAGCTGGCCGCCATTCCCGAGGGCGCCCAGGTGCGCGCCCGGTTCCAGCTCGAGGGCCAGGAGATCGTCGCGCTGGAGCTCAAGGCCACCAGCCCCAAGGCCGGTAGCACCAAGAAGACCATGAAGAAGGACACCCAGGCCGCTCCCGTGGAAGAGCCGGTGACCGAGCCGACCCAGAATCAGTAGCGCGTGACACTCCGTCTCACGGAGGACCGGGCCCGTTTCCCTCGCTGGGGAACGGGCCCGGTCGCTTTCGGGAACTCCGCTTCCCACCCCACTCCCCCGCGCGACCCATGCCCCGCGGTACGGCGTTTGCTCCATGCGCGAGGCAGGGAAACAGGCCTGAGGAGGCGGGAGAAGTGATGCGCGGACTGGTGGGGGCGTGGACGGTGGGAGCGATGATGGCGTGGGGCTGTGGCGGCACGACGACGCAGGAGCCGCGACCCCCGGTGGGGACGGAGAATCCGGCTCGGACCGAGCCACCGCCGCCCACGGGCGGGGGACAGCCTCCGGGCGTCATCACTCCGCCCAACCCGGGCAACACGACACCTCCTGGGGGCACCCCCCCCGGGGGAACGAAGCCCGGAGGGACGACTCCCCCCGCGCAGGTGACGGTGGGGCCGTGGCCGAACGAGCCGGTGGTGAACTACTCGCAGCGCTACGGGCTCGGCCAGGTGCGTGCGATGGCGGTGGACGACGCGTACAACCTCTGGCTGCTGGATGGGGACCGCATCGGCGTGCTGCGGCCCGGGGACACCACGCCCAGGTGGACGAGTGGCGTGGGTCAGGCGGCGCCGGGCTTCGGGCCGGACAAGCTGGCCCTGGGCTCCACCGTCATCTGCGGAGGCAGCGCGGGCCGCGCCTACGTGGGCTACGCCACCTACGAGCTGAGCCCGGCCTTCATCTACAGCCCGGACGGCAGGCACATCGACGACGGCTACACGAGCGAGGACCCGACCCGCTTCGACCCGATCCGCTACGAGGAGTACAAGAAGGGCGACCTGGACGTGGTGCGGCTGGAGCCGGACGGCCGCGTGGTGCTGGAGGAGCACTTGAGCCGCTCGGCGACGCCCAACGGGCCGCAGGACATCGGCATCCGCAACACGAACGACCACCACTTCGATGAGGACCGCTCGGTGCTCACCTGCGTGAAGGTGATGCGCGGCAAGCACAGGGGTGACCTCTACATCGGCACCAACCACGGCGTGACGCGCATCCGGGACCTCACCTACAACAGCCACCGCCACCCGGTGTGGTTCAAGACCAAGCCGGACGGCGGCAAGACGCAGATGGCCGGCTATACGTACGCGGTGGGCATCGCGCCCAACGGGGACGTGCTCATCGGCAACGACTGGAACGTGGGCGTGGTGACGCCCTCGGAGCGGCTGGCGGACTGGGACCGGGTGAACGACACGCTCAACCCGGAGAAGCTCAACGCCTTCATCCCCGAGCTCAACAGCGTGGAGGAGAAGGACTTCTGGCGCGGCATCCAGCAGACCACCGATGGCCGCTACTACGTGGCCAGCAAGGACTTCGGGCTGTGGCAGATGAGCATCCTGCGCCGCTCCGAGGCCAAGGGCGTCAAGGTGGCGGGGCTGCCCACGGATGAACTCACCTCGCTGGCGGCCACGGATGACGGCTCGCTCTTCATAGGCACCGACGGCGCCGGCCTCTGGCGCCTGGATGCCTCCAAGCAGCTCGTGCGAGTGAGCGACGTGGACGGGAACAAGGTGGAACAGCTCCTCTATGACCCCACCGTGAAGCCGGCGATGCTCTACGTGCTCACCGACCGGGGGCTCACCGTCCTGCGCGGCCACTGAGCGACGCCCCTTCCCTCCTCCGTCACCGGGCCACCGGGCTTCACGCCGGTGGCCCGGAATTATTTGGGGCCGATCGTTCGTTACCCGTCGCCCGCTGACATCGGCCGGAGACCGGGCAGGCGGACCGTCTGCTCCGCCTCGTCCCCGTGGCCGGTGTCAGGTACAATTCGAGCCGTCCCCCGACGGAAGGAACCTCACTCGCATGAGACTCGCCCGCCGCCGCTCCGATCCTCAGTCCACTGGAGCCCACTCCCCTCACTCCGCCGTACTGCATCGCAACCCGATGCGTCGTAACGAGGTGAAGGCGATTGGACCGGATCCGCTGAGGCCGGACGCGAGGCTGCGCTGGCGCGACCACTTCATGCTGTCGGAGAACGTGCTGCACGTGCCGAGCCTGCACTCGGCGCACGATGGGCTGCGCATCGCGCACCTGTCGGACATCCACGTGGGCCAGGCCACCTCGGCGGTGCGCATCCGCCGGGCGGTGGCCGAGGTGAACGCGCGCAACCCCGACTTCGTCTTCCTCACCGGGGACTACGTCACCCACAGCCCCAAGCCGCTGCCGCGCGTCATCGAGCAGCTGGCCGGCTTCAACAGCCCGGTGTTCGTGGTGCTGGGCAACCATGACCACTGGGTGGACGCGGACTACCTGCGCTCGGGCTTCGAGGGCCTGGGCTACACGGTGCTCCAGAACGAGCACCGGGTGGTGCACGTGCGCGGGGCGCCGGCCACCATCCTGGGCATCGACGATGGGCGTACGGGCCGCGACGACGTGGAGGCCACCTTCCGCGGGGCGCCGGAGTCGGGCACCCGGCTGGTGCTCACGCACGCGCCGCCCACCATCGAGAAGCTGCCGCCGGAGGGCAACCTGGTGCAGTTCTCCGGGCACACGCACGGAGGCCAGTTCGTGGTGCGCGGCCTGACCGAGGCCATCTTCCGTCGCGCGGGGCAGCCCTACATCCAGGGCCACTACCACGTGCGCGGCAACCAGCTGTACGTGAACATGGGGCTGGGCTTCGGCTTCGGTGGGCCGTACCTGCGGCGCGGCACCTACCCCGAGGTGGCCTTCTTCACGCTCCGGCCCGCCGTGGACACCGCCGTCACCCACTGAGGGCTCACGCCGGGTGGGCCTCCTCTTCCGGGGCCCGCCCGCTCCGGAGGGACTGGCGCGAGTCCCTCGGCAGGACGACGGTGAACGTCGTCCCCTCCTGCGCGCTGGAGCGCACCGTCACCTGTCCGCCGTGCGCCTCGACGAGCTCGCGCACGATGAACAGCCCCAGCCCCAGTCCGCTGCCCCGTCCGCTCCGTCCCGGGACGACTTGACGGAAGGGGTCGAACAGCGAGCCCAGCAGGTGGGCCGGAATCGGGGCCCCCGGGTTGGAGATCTCCAGCACCTGCCGCTCCGGCTCGCCCACGCACCGCACGAAGATGGTGCCGTCGGGCAAGCCATGCTCGAGCGCGTTGCCCACCAGGTTGCTCACCACCTGCGCCAGCCGCTCCGCGTCCCAGACGCCCTCGCCCTCTCCCTCGGTCTGGAAGGAGATGGTCCGCTCCGGGTGCGCCACCGACAGTTCCTCCACCACCTGCTGGCACACCACGGGCAGGCTCGCCGGAGCCAGGCTCAGCGGAATCCCTCCGGACAGCCGCGCCCGCGTCAGGTCGAGGATGTCGGAGATCATGTTCCCCATGCGCGCCGCGCTCGCCTCGATGCGCTGCGCCAGGAGCTGCTGGGGCGGAGCCAGACCGCGCCGCCGCAGCGTCCGCGTCAACAGGGAGATGGCGGTGAGGGGGTTGCGCAGATCGTGCCCCAGAATCCCGATGAAGCGCTCGCGGAAGCGCGCCTCCTCCTGCATCCGCTCCATCGCGCGCTTGCGCTCGGTGATGTCCATCAGCGAGCCGATCATCCGCGACGTGCGGCCCTTGGAGTCCCGGGCCACCAGCCCCCGGTCGAGCATATGGGCGTACGTGCCGTCCTTGCGGCGGAAGCGGTACTCGCCCATCCAGGACTCGCCGCCCGAGTCCACCACGTGCTGGAGTGACTCGAGCACCATCTTCCGGTCCTCGGGGTGGAGCTGCTCGGTCCACCACGCGAAGCCGCCCATCTCCTCCGGCCGGTAGCCGAGCACGGCCTGGCTCGCCTCGCCCCAGTGGATGTAGTCGCCCGCCGGGTTCCAATCCCAGAGCAGGTCGTTGGTGGCCCAGGAGGCCAGCCGGTAGCGCTCCTCGGCCTCGCGCAGGGCCGACTGGGCCCCCTCACGCCCGGTGCAGTCCAGCACCACACCGAGCATCCGCGAGGGGGCGTCGTTCTCGCGGAACGTCTGCCCCACCACCTCGTAGCAGCGCACCGAGCCGTCCGGCCACAGCCCTCGGAACTGGAAGGTGTAGGGCCCCTGCGCCAGTAGCCCCTGCTCCAGGGCCTCGGACACCCGTTTCCGGTCGTCCGGGTGGACGCAGCCCAGGAACTCCTTCAGCGCCTGCCCCGGGGACCGGCCGAAGAAGCCCGCCGCGTTGGAGGACCAGGTGATGGAGCGCCGCGCCGCGGACCAATCCCACGCCACCATGCCGGCCGTCTCCAGCGCGAGCCGCAGGTGCTCCTCGCGAGCCTGGAGGGCCCGCTCGCGCGCCAGCGCCTCGCGCAGGGAGCGCCGCTCCTCGTGGGCCTCGGTCTCATCGAAGAGCCACAGCGAGAAGCCCTCCCCCTGCTTCACGGCCTGGGCGCGGAACCAGCGCGCCTTGCCCGCCGGGTGGCCGCCGAGCTCGAAGGTGAGGGGCCGGCCCTCGTCCACCACCCGGCCCAGCGCCGCCCGCTCCGGCACGCCCTCCAGGGCCCTGGCCCACGAGGACAGCTCGCGGCCCAGTCCCAGCTCGCGCAGGAGTGCCTCGGCCGCGGGGTTGAGGCTCACCCATTGGTAGTCGAGCAGCGAGCCCGAGGCATCCCGCAGGGGCTGGAAGAGCACGCATGGGGCCGGACACTCCGTATGGAGCGTCCACGCCAGTTCAGGCCCTGG
>NZ_DASVWK010000918.1:0-2266 GCF_036389735.1 Archangium sp.
CCGGGCTGAGTTCCACCATCTCCGTCATGCAGGGGCCGCTGGTGGGGGAGGTCTCGGGCCGGGTGGAGATCGACAGCCCCATCGACCAGTTCGCGGGCCTGGTGGCGCTCGAGTTCAAGGACACCCTGTACTACGGGCGGCACATGGGCAACGGCTCGGCCCGGCTGCGCTTCGACGATGGCCAGGCCATGGTGCTGGAGCGCTCCGTGCTGGAGGGCCCGCTGGGCCGTACCTGGGTGGAGGGCTCCTTCTTCTTCGCCGGGCCCGACAAGGGCAAGCTGGACTACCGCTTCGGGGGCGACGGCCTGTCCCTGGCGGAGCTCGTCGGGCCCGAGTCGGCGAAGCGCCTGGGGGTGCAGGGCACGCTCGCGATGGAGGGCAAGGTCGAGGGCGACACGGACCTGCCCATCACCACCGCCCGCGTGTGGGGCCCGCAGGTGACGTTCGCCGATCGCAGCCTGGGCGGCATGGACCTCGAGGCGCGGCTGGCCGGGCGCGAGCTGATGGTGGCGGGTCGTCCCTCTCGCGACACCAGCGGTATCCTCCGGCTGCGCGTGCGCGAGCCGTACTCCTTCGACGCGGCGGTGACGCTGGAGCTGCCGGAAATCCGCCCGCTGCTGCCCACCAATGCCTTCACGCAGGAGCTGTCCGGCTCGGTCAAGGCCGTGGTGATGGCGCAGGGCGCGCTGCTCAACGCCCAGGCCATCCAGATGAACGCCACGGTGGAGCGGCTCACCCTCTCGCGCGGCGAACTCTCCGGAGCCACCGACGGTCCCGTCGCCCTGAGCTACGCCAACGGGCGGCTGGACGTGCCCTCCTTCACCTTCCGCGGGCCCGACACCGAGCTGTCCGCCGCTGGCTGGGTGGGGCTCGAGCGGCTCGAACTCTTCCTGCGCGGCAGCATGGACCTGCGCCTGCTGGAGTCCCTCTCGCCCATGCTGGTGCGCACCGGAGGCCAGCTGGAGCTCAGCGCCGTGGCCGGTGGCAGCCCGCGCGCCCCGACCCTCGCGGGCGCGGTCCTCGTCACCGACGCCCGCATGTCCCTGAGGGACCAGCCGCTGTCGCTCCGGGCGCTGTCCGGCCGGGTGGCGTTCACCCAGGAGCACATCCTCCTGGAGTCGCTCCAAGGTCTGCTCAACGAGGGCCGCCTACAGGCCAGCGGCGACGTGCGGCTGGATGGCTTCCAGCCCGCCGAGGTGCTGGTGAACCTCTCCCTCACCGACGTGGCCACGCGCTTCCACGAGGACCTGCCCTTCAGCACCACCGGGCAGCTGTGGCTCACCGGCAACCCGGACGCGCTGCGGCTCGGCGGCGCGCTGGACATCCGCAACCTGCGCTACCGCCGCGGCCTGGAGCTGGACGACATCCTCAAGCGGCTCGCCCGGCGCAGCGTGCTGCCCACCGCCACGGAGCGGCCCCGCGAGTACCTCACCTTCGATGTCGGCATGCACCTGGGTGATGTGCGCGTGGACAACAACCTCGCCCGCACGCGCCTGCTCGGCTCGCTGCGCCTCACCGGCACCAACGTGCGCCCGGGTGTCCTCGGCACCGTCGAGACGGAGGAGGGCAGTCAGGCCTTCTTCCGCAACAACCAGTTCACCATCAACCGCGGACAGATCGAGTTCCAGGACCGCTTCGGCATCGACCCGGTGTTCGACCTGCGCGCCCAGGCCCAGGTGCGCGAGTACCAGGTGAAACTGCATGCCTTTGGTCGTCCGGCCGCTCCCCAGGTGCTCCTCACCTCGGAGCCGGGGCTGTCCGAGGGGGATGTCATCTCGCTTCTCACGCTGGGTCTGACGAGCACGGACAAGGAGACGGCGGCCTCGGCCAGCGCGGGCCTCGCCGCCGAGGCCTTCTTCAACATCTCCGGCCTGGACAAGCAGGTGAAGCGCTTCCTGCCCAACAACCCCGTCCTCAAGGACCTGTCCCTCCAGATTTCCACCACCTACAACGACGCCACGCAGCAGGCGGAGCCGACCGCTCGCTTGGAGTCGAAGTTCCTCACGGAGCAGCTTAAGATTGGGTTGACGCAACCCGTCAGCGGACGTGGTACTCGCGCGCGAGCCGAGTACCATTTCGACAACCGCCTCTCCGCGCGAGCCCAGTGGGACAACGAGAACATCGAGAACGCCTTGGGCAACCTCGGACTCGAGCTCAAGCTGAGCTGGGAGTCGCAGTAGCGCTCGCGCTCGGGCTGCTGCTGGCGTGGACCGCGGCGGCGCAGGCTCCCGGTGTCGAGTCGCCGCCGATTCCGGTGGAGCCCGCG
>NZ_DASVWK010000919.1:0-4865 GCF_036389735.1 Archangium sp.
AGCGGAGATAGCAAGACCCATCAAGGTTCGGCGGAGTTGCTCTCGCCGTAGAGCCCACCGAAACCGCTCAGCCTCGCGTGATGCGCCCCGGGTGCCGACATGGCCCCGGGGCGTGTCATTTTCAAGAGAGGGTTTGGCTCACGGACAGGAGAAGAGCGCATCCAGGGCCGTCACCGCCGCCAGGACATCCACTTCGTCCGGACCTGCCTTCTCCATCTGGTCCTTCAGCACGTTCGCCTGGGCCACGTCACGCGTGCGCGCCTCGCGGTCCAGCAGCGGCACCAACACCTTCAGGAAGGCCCAACGCGTTTCCTTCGCCTCTCCGGACGTGCAGGACAGTTCCTGGAAGCGCTGGCGCATGATGACCACCACGCCCCGCAGCATCGCCTTGTCCAACTGTGTCCGCGCCAGGTCTCTCAGTTCGAGCCGGGTGGCCGGCGTCGCTCGGTCCAGGTCTCGCCAGCAGCGCACCGCCAGCGTCGCGTCATACACGCGCTCGTGCGTCTCCGGCGCCAGTTCCTTCACGTAACGCGCCAGCCCCGCCGGGGCCTCGCGTGGCGTTCCACCCGTGTAGTAGGCCCATGCGCTGTCGCAATCCGCGTCCTTGGTGGTGCAGCTCGTCACCTCGGAGAGCGGCGACACGTAGAGGAACCACAGCAGCGCCGCCTCGATCCGGGCGGCGTTCACCCGCGGCGCCTCGCCCCTCATGCCCGCGGCGAAGGACTCGTTGATGAGGGGCCTGAGTTTCGCTGGCCCCACGCACCGGTCCGGGAAGTCCGTGGGAATACTGGCGCTCGAGTTACACGGCGCGGGCGGTGCCGGATAGTGGATGTCCTCGCGTCGCTCCACCCGCGAGCCGAGTCCCTCGGACTCCGTGTACCTCAGGCGCGCCCGGGTGAAGTCCTCCACCGTAGGCACCTTCGCCCCCCTCCACAGCGTCTCGGCGATGTACTCGAAGGCCCCCACGCGACCGAGGGTGGCGATGCTGTCGTAGAGGCGGTGGTAGGTGTTGTCGTCCGAGATGCACGCGGGCCACGTATCGCGGGCCGAGTCCGCCACGCGTGGCTGATAGTCCGTGGACAGCGGCGCGCAGGTGTTCACGTCCTCCGTGTACGTGGGCCTGGCGATGCACTCGCCTCGAGCGTCGGTGCTGGGAGGCTTGTTGCCCTCCCCGGGTTCGATTCCGCCTCCACCGCAGGCGGTGAGCGCGGCCGCCAGCATCAGCGTGGAGAACCGCGGACGCGCGGACTTCGTAACAGGTTCATTCATGGCAGGGCTCCTTCCAGGGAAAGGATGGCACCCCGGGCCGGGCCATTCACACTCGAGCCGTGGTAGCGGGAGGGGGTGTCCAGCAGGTTCTCCACGACGAGGGCCACCAGCAGCATGTCGCCTCGGCGGTAGGAGAAGCGAGCATCGAACACGGCGAAGCCCGGCGTTCCCCCCAAGGGGATGCGCGCGTCCGCGCGGTCCGCCACCGCGAGCCGCGTCTGCGCGGTGGCCCAACGCAACGCCCCGCCCGCGCCAAAGCCTAGCGGGTGCGTCCAGGCCAGCTCCACCGTGCCGTTGAGTGGAGGCACGCGTGAGAGCGGCACCCGGTACTCGAACGGCAAGGAGGGGTCCGACGGTGGGTCGCCCAGGTTGGGGCCCTCGCCCCATGTCCACGCCACGGTGGCCTTGGAGACGAGGCCCGGTAGCAGCCGCCATCGTGCGGCTGCCTCCAGCCCGCGCAGCTCGGACAGGGCTCGCGCGTTGACGAGCTGGAGGCGTGACCAGGACTCCTGGCATTGGGGAGTGTTGGGCGGACAGTCGCTGGCGTTTCGGGGCCGCTTGCCCACCGCGTCTTCCAGCAGCAGGGTGAAGGCCCACAACTGGAGCGTCACCGGCGCGGTACGTACCCGCACACCCGCCTCCAGCGTGGTGGCCGCCTCCGGGGTCAGGTCGGGGTTCTCGAATTGGAAGCCCGGGCCTGTCTGCTGGCGGGAGGTGAGATCGTCGAGATTTGGCGCACGGAAGGAGTGATCCACGTTGGCCAACAGGGTGAGTCCCTCCACGGGGGTCCACTCCGCCCCCGCGTGACCCACCACGGGCCACCACGCGCGGTCCACCGGGGACGAGCCTGACTCGGCGTCCCCTGGCGCGTGCGCGGCCACCCACGAGGCGCGTGTGCCGGCACGCACCACCACGTGATGGGGCAGCGGCAGCTCGCCGTCGAGGAAGGCGCCGCCGTAGAGGTACCAGGAGCCATCGAGGTACTGCCCGCGGCTGCGCCTCACCGAGACCTCCACGTCGGTGAAGCCGGTGGTGGCCTTGGAACGCAGGAAGTCCACGTAGGTGTCCACACCATAGCCGAGCGTTAGAGGGTGGCCACCGGGTAGCTCGAGGCGTCGGGTGCGTGCCTGGGCGATAAGGCCCAGCGTGTCCACATCGTCTTCCCCGAGCGAGTAGACGGAGGAAGCCGGGCGGTCGTGGCGACGGCGCTCGTGCTGCCGCTGCCAGGAGAGGGTGACACGGGCATCCCGAGCCTGAGGAGCGAGCGCCTCGGCCTTCCACGTGACGTAGGCGAGCGTGCGGAACTGCTGCTCGTAGCGCAGGCACTCGTCATGGGGCGCGTACGGAGGCGCGCACTGGTCCGTGCGCGGCGCATCGTATTGACGGTAGAGATAGCCAGCGAGGGTGAGGGTGTGGCCTGGAGACAGGCGCCACACGGCCCGTCCGTCGGCGGTGAGCTCGTCGAAGCCCGTGCCGAGTTGGGTGCGCCCGTCAGGTGCGAAGCGCGGCACGTCGGGCAGCCCGCCGCCGACAGGGTTGCGCACCGGACCCGCACTCTCCAGGAGCCCCACCCGACGGCCACCCACACCGCCGACGAAGCCCACGCGATCACCCCAGCCTGCTTGGAGTTGCATCCGGCCGCCCCGCTCACGGTCGGCGCTGGCACCCCGGAGGCGGAGGCGGGGCCGGGCCCAGGGTCCTTCGCCGGAGAAGGAGGGCTCCAGCGGATGGGTCAGCACGACACCGCCGAGGGCATCCGAGCCAAACAGGGTGGAGCCTCCGCCGCGCAGCACGTCAATGGATGCGATGGAGTGGGCGTCGAGGGTGAAGAAGTACTGGTTGGGGCCCTGGCGGTAGGTACTGTTGTTGAGACGGATGCCGTCGAAGAGAAGCAGGGTCTGCTGGCCCGTGAGGCCGCGAATGAAGGCGGAGCCCTGACCGTGGCCCGTCTGCTGGATGAAGACACCGGGCTCATAGCGGAGCGCATCCGGAGCGGAGCGGGGCAGACGACGCTCGAGGTCGGCCCGGTGGAGGGTGCTGGAAGCGCGCCCCTCGGGGAGCTCCGAGGACTCGGAAGCCCGCGCCGTGATGGTGGTCTCCCGCTTTTCGCCCCTGCCCTCTTCTGGGGGCGGGACAGGGTGAGGCTCTTCAGCCCCAGCCGTCACCGGAGTTCCGCCCAGCAACCCCGCGAGAACCCCTCCGACCCAGAAGCACCGCTTCCACATTGGACGGCCTTTGCCGCGTCAGAAGAGCAGCAGGTCGTCGAACCGCTCGGTCCCCGACTCACTGGCCTGGGGGCTCACACCCAGCAGCGCCTCCGTCTGGCGCTGCCGCGTCTCCGTCAGCCCGGAGATCAGCTCGAGGATCTGCGGATGGGTGAGGATGAGGGTGTCGAAGACCTCGCGCGGCAGCCGCAGCAGCGAGGTGTTCCGGGAGGCCGTCACGGTGGCGGTGGCGGGTGACTTCTGGAGCAGCGACATCTCCCCGAACAGCTCGCCCTCGCGCAGGTGCGCCAGGGACTGCCCGCCCTTGCTCACCGAGACCTCTCCAGAGAGCACCACGTAGAGGCCATCCACCTGGTTGCCCTCGTGGATGATGACGTCCCCGCGGCGCACCTCGCGGGCGAGGAAGCGCTCCACCAGCTCGCGCCGGTCCTTGCGGCCGAAGGGCTGGAAGAGCGCCGAGGTGTTCACCACGTCCGACAGCAGCCGCTGCCGGCAGAACCGTCGAAGTGCCCGGGCCACCTGCGGGTAGCGGCGGGACAGCTCCGCGAGCACCGGGGCGGAGATCTCCAGCACCTGCGTCTCCTCGGCGACACCCACCACCGAGGCCGAGCGCGGCGCGCCCGATAGGAGCGCCATCTCCCCGAAGAAGGCCCCTTCGTTCAGCACGGCCAGCTCCCGCTGCTCGGCGCCGCTCTGGCGCACGATGCGCACGCTGCCCGCGCAGATGACGTAGAAGGCATCGCCCCGGCTGCCCTGCTCGATGATGTGCGAGCCCTCGGAGAAGCGGCGCAGCGGGCAGCGCTCGAACAGCGCGATGAAGGCGTCTTGAGGCAGGTCCGAGAAGAGGGGAATCTTCGGCAGCCCCCCGTCTGGCGCCGACGTCTCCGAGACCTGCTCCTCGCCACTGACCGAGGCCGGCTCCGCGAGCTGCGCCGCCCCCGCCATCGCCGCCAGCTCCACCGCGTGCAGGAGCGAGTCCGCCTCGATCTCCAGCTCCGTGAAGGGCGTGCTGTCCGGCACCGGGGACTGGAAGCTCACGCCGGCCTGGGGCGTGAATCGCTCGATGCGATGAGCGGCGGGCGCCGCGGTGACCGGCGGGGCGGGCTTGGGCGCGGGCTCCGGTCTGGCGGGGGGTTCGCTCGGCCGGGCATCGGAGGAGCGGCGGGGGCGCAGGCCCGGAGGCGCGGCTTGCGCCACGGCGGACCGGGACGGCGCGGGCTCCTCACTCCCCCGCTCCGCCTCGCTGAGATCCAGCTCCACCTCGATGCCCGGGGAGGCGTCGTCCGAGGTCTCGACCTCCAGCTCGAGCTCGACGGGGGCGCCGGGCTCGAGCCCCATCCGCACGGAAGGAGCCGCGACCGGGGCCGGAGC
>NZ_DASVWK010000920.1:0-9051 GCF_036389735.1 Archangium sp.
CCCCCAGGACTTGCCCAGGCGCCCCTCGTAGTGGGTGGCGAGCCCCTCCAGGAACCAGGACTCGGTGAAGAGGTTGGGCTGGAAGAGGCCACCAGTGACGGTGTTGAGCGCGTGCCACAGCCCGTCCGTCTGCTGCATCTGCACGTAGTGGACGGACTCGTGGCAGCCCACCTCGCCGAGCTCGGCCGGACCGAAGCCCAGCAGGTTGAAGAGCTCCAGCGACATATGGGTCGGCATCACCATCTGCTGGGGGATGCTGGAGACGTCCGGCATGACGTATGCGTTGTTGAAGTCCGCGCTCGTCAGGTAGACGAGGACCCGAGGCCGCTGCCGGGGGCTCTGGGTGAGGTGGCGCAGGCGCTCGACGCAGTCCTCCAGGCGAGCGGCGATGCGCAGGGCCGCTGGCCGGTACTGGGCCGGGTAGTAGAGCTCCAACGTGCTCGTCGAGAGCTTCCGCATGTCGTCCCGGACGAAGCTCGTCTGGACGTTCTGCGGGAAGCGGGGTGTGACGAAAGCACACCCCGACAGGGTGAGGATGAACAGTAGAAGGGAGGGGAGGCGGCGCGCCATGGGCTCGCATCCTAGGGGGTGGCGACAAATCGTGGCGATGAACTTGGTTTTCGGGGTAAGGGGGTCGGCCGTTCGACACGGTCGAGTACCCGGAACAGGAACCCGCAATGGCCCATCCCGCCCCTCCGCATGTCCAATCCGCTCAGGCGCAGGTCGCCGCCGCCCTCCAGCAGGTCGAGGGCAAGCCGGTGGATCTCCTCCAGGTCCCCTGGGCGGAGCTGGAAGCGTCCATCCCCAAGCTGCTCGGCGCGGCTTTCGATGTGAACAACCCCAACCACCAGGGCCTGGCACTGGGTCTGGCGGGGGCGTTCGCCGAGCGCATGTTCAATGAGCACGGCGCCTTCTGGTTCCCCAACCGGGACTCGCCGGAGGGGGCGACGTTGGGCTTCCCGGACGCAATCATCATGCTGTCCCCGTTCGGGGCGGTGATGGAGTCGATGGCGCAGGGCGGTAAGTTGGGCAAGCTGGAGGATCTGGCCGCGGACATCCGGCGCTCGCTGGGCCAGGCGCGCTTCGCGCCGGGAGCCACGCAGTCGCTGGGCGCCACGGGGCCGAAGCTGGGGCCCGAGGAGTACCGTCGGCTGTTCGATCCGGGCTTCCTCCAGTTCGTGGTGCTGGACGCGGCCAAGGCGAAGACGGCCTTCGAGTCGAAGCCGGACGCGTTGGCGCGGGACGTGCGTGAGGCCCTGGGCCGGACCCAGCCGCCGCTGCCGCAGGAGGCGCGCCAGCAGTTCGAGGGGCAGATCGTCCAGTCGCTCACGCGGCTGGATGCGAGCAAGCCGCTGTCGGACCAGATGGACCGGGCGCCGCGCATCGCGGAGCTGATGGGCCACATGTTCGCGACGATGGGCGGCACGGGGGCGGCGCCCGAGGAGTTCTGGGGCGAGATCGTCCTGCCGCTGCTGTTCATCGGCTCGCCGCAGAGCTTCCCGCCGGTGGACGACGAGGAGACGCAGGCCTTCACCCAGGGGGCGCCGACGCTGGCGCTGTTCGTGGATGTGGTGCCGCACGCGGTGCAGGCGCCGGAGGAGGGGCTGCTGGGCACGTTCGAGCAGTCGGATCTGACGCTGGAGCACCCGGGCTTCGGGAAGGTGGGAGCGCTGCGGCTGATCAAGGTGAACGCGGAGCGCATCAAGCCGCTGCTGGCGCAGTTCGATCCGGACAAGACGGTGGACGCGGTGCGTCGCTTCACCAAGCACATGGAGGAGAAGGCCGGGAAGGGCGCTCCACCGAACCCGCAGAACGAGGAGATGCTGAAGGCGGCGACGGTTCTGCTGTCGGATCTCAAGCGGGCGGTGACGGAGAACGGCGACCTGTGCCTGCGCCGTCTGACCGAGGCCGAGGCGGCGTCGGAGCAGGCGGTGTCGCTGGTGCGCAAGGCGCTGCAGGGCCCGCGCATCATCCTGAGCTAGCGAAGGTCGTGAACCCTGATCACCCTCTCCCTCCGGGAGAGGGCCGGGGTGAGGGTAGTCGATACGGTGGGGAACCCCTGTCACCCACCGTGTCCTCCCGAGTGGGCCTGTCCCAGAGGTACGGCTATGTCTGGCCACTCCTTCAATTCGAGCCCGGTGGACGAGCGGCGCCTTTTGCGTGTGGGCGCTCTCGCCTTGGCTGCGCTGATGCTGGTGACTTCATGCGCGACGGGGGCCCCCTCGGGCGGAGAGCTGACGGCGTACGAGGACGACGAAGACTCGGGTGAGGGCGAAGCCGTCTTTTCTAGCCTGCCCACGGACTTTCAGCCGGTGCGCGTAGGGGACTCCGAGTTCGCGGACGCCCTGACAACACTGTGGCTTCACGTCCCGCTGCGGGTCTCCACCTTACACCCCCCGCTGTACGTCAGCAGGAAGCTGGCGCTGGCGTCCGCACCGTCGAGTGGCGAAGCGTGGCAATCAGAGCTGGCGCAATCCTATGGGAGGTTTTGCGAGCGGCGCGGCACTCCGGGTGACTGTCTGACGTTGTTTGACGACGGACGGCAACTGCAAGCCGACGATCAGCGCAGCATGGCCCTTGCCCTGGCGGTGGGACCTGCCCTGGAAGGCGTGGACGCGGAAGTGCGGGCCATGCTCAACCCTACCCGGGTGCTGGCGACGCTCAGCTTCACCATTACGGCCTACATGGCGCTCCTGATGGCGCCGGAACCGGTGACGAAGGGCGTGGCCGCCACGTTCTCCGTGCTCATGTGGGGCTATCTCGGATGGGAGTTCTTCGACCTGCTGCGGGCCTATGCGCAGCTTTACGAAGATGCGCCGCGAGCCTCTTCCTTCGCGGAGTTGCGCGAGGTGGGCGAGCGGTTCGGAAGAGTCATCGGCCCCAACAGCGTGCGAATTCTCGTCATGGTGGCGACGGCGGCGGTAGGTGAAACGGCCGCGCTCATGTCGAAGGGGCCGAAACTGCCGGGATTCGGGCAGGCGTCGCGCACGGTCGAGGCAAACACCGGGCTGCGCCTGATGGATGCTGCAACCGGCGCCGAGCGAGTCCTTGTTTCCGTGAACGAGGGCACGATCCGCGTAGTCCTGCCAGTCAACGCCGTGTCCATGACTGCGCGGAACGGAGGAGACGAGCGCCCAGCACTTGAGCCCAACGATCCCGCGAAGGAACGCTTACTTCTCGCCCGTAAGCATCGAGCTTTCAGGTCATTCAGGGCCTTCAAGCGTTACATGGGCAAGGCAGGTGAAGGTAAGGACTGGCATCACCTCGTCGAGAAACACAGGTTCAATCTCAAGCGTTTTGGCGCCGAGGCCCTTCACAACACCGAGAATGTCATTCCGTTGGAAAAGGGGCTGCACACCAAGGTGAGCGCTTTTTATTCCACCAAGAGGCCTGATGTTACCGGCTCATATAGTTTGACGGTGCGGGAGTGGATCAGAACGCAAAGCTACGAGGCGCAGCTTTCATTTGGATTGCTTGCCATCAAGAGGATCAGGAGTAGAGAGTGGTGAAGAGCCTGAAAGATCTCGTGGATGAATTCGCTGAGAATGTGGCTGCGCAGACAGAATCGGTAAACAGAGGCGATGCCAAGACCGGTAACAAGCATGCGAATCGGTACATCGCCGCGCTCAAGAAGCTGCGGTCAAAGGGTGATGCCGGACGTGACGCGCTCGTGGTCCTGCTCAAGCACCCTCGCCAGGATGTGCGGGTGATGGCTGCTGCGTTTCTGTTGCGCTATCGGACAGCAGAAGCAAAGGCAGTGCTGGAAACAGCCGCAAACGGGAACGGAGTATCGTCGATTGGTGCGATCATGACCCTGAAGCGTTGGGAGGATGGCACATGGAATCTGGATCCTGAGTAAGGCTTGTAAACTTTACTCAAGCATCTTTCCCAGAGCAGTGCGGGCTTCGGGGGACAGACGGTGCCCCACGAGTTGCAATCCGCGTCGTGACAGAGGCCGGTAGACGTCGGCAGCTTCGGGCGGAAGGGCCGCGAGATGCGTGGCCACTACCCCTGAATCTCCCCGTGCGATGGGGCCGGTGTACCCAGCCGCCAATCCACGTGCCTCCACGCCCCTCAGTGCCGAGCGCGTCAGTGGCAGCAGCGCGGCGAGCGCGTCCTCCTCGGAGATACCCGCGACGCGGAAGGCGTCCACCGCCGCGGAGAGAGCCGCCACCACCCCGCCCGCGCTCAGCACTGCGCCAGCATGGTAGGCGGCGCGGTGCTTCTCCGGCACCCGCAGGGCACGCAGGCCCGCGTCCTTCGCCATTCGCTCCAGCACCTCGCGCAGCCAGTGGGAGCGCGTGCTGACGGCCACCGAGTTCCCCGCCAGCGAGTCGCGCGGATCCGACACCGCCACCAGCGGATGGAACGAGCCCAGCACCCGCCCACGCGGAGCGCCCAGGGCCTCCAGCGAGAGCGCGCCCGCGCAGTGCACCAGCGCGGCACCGCGCGCCATCCGGGTTTTCACTTCCTCGGCCACCACGGGCACGGCCTTGTCCGGCACGCACAGCAGGCACACCCGCGCCTGGGCCACATCGCTCTCGGTGGCCGGCTTCAGCCTCAGCTCCAGGATGCGGCGCCGGCTCTCCTCGGAGCG
Organism: Archangium sp.; assembly: GCF_036389735.1. Classification (GTDB taxonomy): domain Bacteria; phylum Myxococcota; class Myxococcia; order Myxococcales; family Myxococcaceae; genus Archangium. Next base: position 4,598 of record NZ_DASVWK010000920.1, read on the forward strand.
CGCCAGCACCCGCACCGGCCAGCGCTTCGCCGCGAGCGCGAGGGCCAGTGCGCCTCCCAGTCGGCCCGCGCCCACCACCACCACTCGCGGGCGATTGGGTCGCGCGGGGCTCACGGGCTCAGCGGCTCTCGCGCTCGAAGTGCAGCTCTCCGGCTCGCACGGACACCCGCACCCGGTCGCCCGACATGAACTCGCCGGCCAGGATCCGCTCGGCCAGGGGCGCTTCCACCAGCCGCTGCACCACCTGACGCATGGGCCGCGCACCCAGCTTCTGATCGAACCCGCCCGACTTCATCAGCAGGTCCACCACCTCCGCGTCGGCCACGTACTCGATGCCCTTCTCCGTCCCGAGCCGCCGGCTGCTCCCGTCCAGCAGCAGCGTGGCGATCCTCGCCACCTCCGCCTCCGTGAGCGGACGGAAGGGGAGTCGCTCGTCGATGCGGTTCCACAGCTCGGGCGGCAGCGCCTGGCGGGCGGCGGTGCTGGCCGACTCCATGTCGCTCGCGCCCTTGCTCTCCGTCCCGGCCGGGGTTCCGAAGCCCAGCGTCCGGCCCGTGCGGTTGAACGCCTCCGCACCCAGGTTCGTCGTCATGACGATGACCGTGTTGGAGAAGTCGATGTGCCGCCCCTTGCCGTCCGTCAGGCGGCCCTCCTCCAGCACCTGGAGCAGGAGCAGCTGCACCTCGCGGTGGGCCTTCTCGATCTCGTCCAGCACCACCACGCACGAGGGCCGGCGGCGCACCGGCTCGGTGAGCTGGCCCCCATCCCCGTAGCCCACGTACCCCGCGGGCGAGCCGATGAGGCGAGACACCCCGTGGCCCTCGGACATCTCGCTCATGTCCACGCGCACCAGCGAGTCCTTGCTGCCGAACAGCACCTCGGCCAGCGCGCGCGCCATCTCCGTCTTGCCCACGCCCGTGGGGCCCAGGAAGAGGAATGAGCCCATGGGCCGGCGCGAGGCGAAGCCCGCGTAGTTGCGGCGGATGACTCGGGCGATGCGCGAGATGGCGTCCTCGTGGCCGATGACGCGCTCGCCCAGGTCCGCCTCCAGCCGCAGCAGCCGCGCCGAGTCCGTCATCAGCAGGCGCTCCTCGGGGATGCCGGCGATCTTCGCCACCACCCGCGCCACGTCCGAGGCCTCCACCAGATCCTTGCCCTCGCGGCGGCTGCGCGAGCCGGCCAGGTCCACCACCGAGATGGCCTTGTCCGGCATGAAGCGGTCCGTCACGTAGCGCGAGGCCAGCGACGCGGCGGCCACCAGCGCCTCGGGGGCGTAGCGCAGGCCGTGGTGGTCCTCGTAGCGGCCGATGATGCCCTGGAGGATCTCCACCGTCTCCGGCACCGAGGGCTCGTGCACCACCACCGCCGTGAAGCGCCGCTCCAGCGCCGGATCCTGCGAGATGAACTTGCGGTACTCGTCGTGCGTGGTGGCGCCGATGCAGGGGAACTCGCCGCGCGCCATGGCCGTCTTCAGCTCGTTGGCCGCGTCCTGCGGGCCCTCGCCCGTCGAGCCCGCGCCCACCAGCGTGTGGATCTCATCGATGAAGACCACCACGCGCCCGTCCGCCCGCTTCACCTCGTCCTTGAGGGCGTTGAGCTTCTCCGAGAACGAGCCGCGCAACTGGGTGCCGGCCACCAGCGTCGCCATGTCCAGCTCGAGGAGGATCTTCTCCGACAGCGTGCCGCGCAGCTCCAGCAGGCGCTGGGCCACGCCCTCCACCACGGCCGTCTTGCCCACGCCCGCCTCGCCCAGCAGGCACGGGTTGTTGGTACGCCGCTTGCCCAGGATGTCGATGACCTCTTCGATTTCCTTGGCGCGGCCCACCACGGGATCCAGCTTCCCCTCCTGGCCGAGCTTGCTCAAGTTGCGGCCGAGCGAGGTGAGCAGGGGAAAGCGCTTCTCGTCGAGCACCAGGGACGGCGCGGCGGGACGCGGCGGGGGGGCCGGGCGCGGCGCGGGGGGGGGAGCGGGCAGGAAAGGCGACGGAGCCGGGGGCGCCACCACGGCGGGCGTGGGCGGAGCCAGGAAGGCCGGGTGCGGCGGCGGGGTGCGCGTCGGCACCGGGGGCGCCGGTGTGGGCTCGGGGGCGTCGACGGTGTCCTCGTGCACCTCGTCAATGAGGTCGCGCGGGGAGATGGCGGGCCGGGACGGCGTCCGGGGCGGCGCCGGGGCGGGGCGCGGCACGCTCACCGCGAGCGCGGAAGCGGGCGGGGCCGAGGGCGGCGCACCCACGGGCCGGGTAGGGCGGGGCATGCCCATCGACATGGCGCCCCGGCCCGGCTGAAGCCTGCGCGGCATGTTCCCGTCGAGGCAGTAGGAGAGGGCGGTGTTACCCAGGTTGATGAGGTGCAGGCCAGCCTTGGTCATCAGCTCGCTGGCGGCGCAGCGCAACCGGGTGAAGGCCACCAGCAGGTGCATGCAGTCCGCTTCGCGCGCCCCGCTGTTCTGGGCGATCTCCCGGGCGCGCATGCACAGCTCGCGCACCAGCCCGTCCTGCTCCGAGGGCTGTGAGGTCATCCGCTCCAGGAGGCTGTCCTCGTCGACGCCCTTCTCCTTGAGGAGGAGCTGCGCCCGGTTCTCCACCGTGAAGAGGGCCAGCAGCAAGTGCGCCGAGGTAGGCTTCTGTGCCACGCTCTGGGCGATGTCGTTGGCTTCGAGGAGTACCTGGGCGAGATCCGTGCTGTCGACCATTCGGGCTCCGGCAGGCGAGCAGGCGAGCACATACACCCTTCGGATCCTTCCGGCAAAATTTCCGCTACAGGTCGCTACAGCCCCTACCCCCGGCGTAGCCAAAATGGTCGAATCTACGGAATCCGGTTGCTTGCCGGGTGGTTCGGGGCCCCGCATTGTCACCCGGCTTGCAATAGAGGGTGTTCACGGGCGTACATCCCATCGCCCTCATACCTTATGACCTCACTCGTCCAACCCGCCCGCGTGCTCTTCGATCCACTCGATGCGACGGGGGCCGCCGTCGAGGCCCACCGCTGGGTGTGGCCCCTGTTGATCCTCGTGCTGTGTGTGTCCGCTTCTGGGACGGCCTTTTCCCTCCGCTGGGACGCGAGCCCCGCCGTCATCCAGCAGTTGCAGATGGAGGGCGAACTCGATCGCATGACGGAGACGGAGCTCTCCGAGAAGATCCAGACGGCCACGCGCAAGGCGCTGGTCGGGGGGATCGCCAAGGGTGTCTTCGTGATGCCGCTGCTGGCGCTGGTGCTGGCGGCGGCGCTGTGGCTGCTGGCGTGGCTGTTCGAGACGCCCGCGCCCTTCGCCCGGCTGATGTCGGCGGCGGTGCTGGCCCTGCTGCCCATCGCGCTCTACCACCTCATCTTCGCCGTCTGCGCGCTGGCCCAGCACTCCCTGTCCCTGGATCGCGTCCCGGACCTGGTGCCCTCCAGCCTGGCGGTGCTGAGCGGGCTGACCCCCAAGGTGAAGAAGGTGCTGGGGGCGGTGGACTTCTTCAACCTGTGGAGCGTGGCCCTGCTGGCCCTGGGCTTCTCCTCGGCCACGGGGATGCGCCGGAGCCGGGCGCTGCTGCTCTTCGTCGTCGCCTATGTCCTGTTCACCGGTGTCTCCCTGGGCCTGCCGGAGCTCATGGCCGGTGATGGTGGCGGGCCGGGCGGCCGGCCTGGTCCTCCGGGAGGCGGTCGATGAGCAGCGCGCTCATGCTCGCGGCGGTACTCGCCGCCACCCCCATCCGCCTGGAGGACGCCCGTGCCCGGAGCCGGGGGAACACCCAGGCGCTGACCGCGCTCCTCCAGGCCTCGGCCGCCGAGCAGGACGTGCGCACCGCCCGCTCCTCGCTGCTGCCCCAGCTCGGCTTCCGCGGCGGGGCGAACTACAACTACACCGGTCCGCAACGCACCTATGAAAGGGTGCCGGTGCTGGATGCGGAGGGGAACCAGACGGGCGCCTTCGAGCAGCAGTTGGGGCGCAGTCCGGAGTTCACGTACCCCAACTTCAACCTCTCCCTCTCCGTCTCGCAGCTCCTCTATGACCGGGCCGCCTGGGCGCGGCTGTCGCAGACCGGCGCGCAGCTGGAGGCCCTGCGGGGCGAGGCGCTCGAGCAGGCGGATGCCTCCGAGCTGGAGGGCATCCAGCGCTTCTTCTCCCTCTTCCGCACCCAGGCCACCATCCAGGTGCTGCTGAAGAATGTGGAGCGCAGCGAGCAGCAGCTCGATCGCGCCCGGGCCCTCTTCCAGGCGGGCCGGGTGGGCAAGAGCGAGGAGCTGTCCGCGCTGGTGAACCTGGGCAATGATCGCATCGCCGTGGTGGAGCGGCGCGGGCAGCTCGCCCGGGACCAGGCGCAGCTGGCCACGTGGCTGGCCATGCCGGGGACGGAGGCGCTGGAAGCGGTGACGCCGCCCGGGCTGGACACGATGCCCCCCGCGCCGCCGAGCCTGGAGCAGGCCGTGGCCGAGGCGCGGGCCCGTCGGCCGCTGCTGACGGCGCTGCG
>NZ_DASVWK010000921.1:0-4182 GCF_036389735.1 Archangium sp.
TCAAGATAAACGAATCGGGAGGCATGCTGGCCCACCTGCTCCAGCGTCCAGGTCTTCTTCAGGTCTGCGGGGTCCAGCCGGCGGTACTGGGCCAGGAGCACCCTGGCCGCATCGCGCCTGCCCATCAGCTCCCGCAGGCCATTGAAGCCACTCGCGACGGAGTCGAACCCCTTCTGCATGCTCGTATGCGCGAGCATGTCCGCGAACATCGGGTAGTCGAGCGTTGTCTTGACCAGACCGCGGGTCGACATCTTCTTCAGTCGCTCCTCGGGTATCTGGCAGACGGCGAGCATCTCCTGTCGGGAGTCGAGTGCCCGCCAGGCGGGAGTCCCAGGTTGGGTGGGAAAGACATAGGCATCGGATGCCGTGAGCAGCAGTGCCATCATCAGGTGGACCATGGTCCCTCCTTGGAACTTCCGTCAGGAGAGGCATTAACGACAGGGAGCCGGGAGGGTTCAACCCTCCCGGCTCCAGCGCTGTGGGTTAGGTGACAGCCCTTACCTCAGCGGTAGTAGTACTCGAAGTACGAGGCATTGTAGGGGGAGTAGCTCGGGGCATGGAGCATCCTGGGAAGCTGTCCCCACTTCGAGCGAAACACCCCGCTGCCGGCAACGATCGCCGAATGGTCGTCGTAGTAGTAGTTCACCCTGGCCGACACGTACGGGCTATATACGCGGGAGTAGCTGTAATCCTGCCAGTACGTCTTCTGATATGGCGCGTTCATCCACGCGGTGTTGTAGATGGACTGGCTGTACCAAGCATAAGAGTGGCAATTGTACCTGCGCGAGGCATTCGTCTCCCGAACGGCTCTCGGATAGGCCGTCGCCACGTAATTGTTCGCATTCGCGATCTCTGCAGAGGAGAGTTCATAGGTGGTGGCGATGACCCAGACGGTCGACCCGTTCGGGGTGCTGACGGTGGTCCAGTAGTCCTCCGTGTCCGGGTTGTCGGCCGGCTTTCCGTAGACCTCGGAGTACTGCTGCTTGACCTTGTTCTTGACCTCCTTCTCAACGGCCAGCTGCAGCTGCTCCTCGGCGGTCAGCTTCTCGCGGATGGACTCCTGGGACAGCATCATCTCCAGGTACATGAGGCGCGCAGCATGGGCTCCCTGCTGCTCCAGGGCCCAGCCCTCGGTGATCGTCGGGTCGAACGCCTTGTAACGCGCCAGCAGCTCGGTCCCGGCGTCGGGACGCTCCAGCAGCGCTTTCAAACCGTTGAACCGCTCGGCGACACGCTGGAATCCGACCTGCGGGTCGTCATACGCCAGCATGTCGAGGTAGAGCGGGTAGTTCAGGGCAGTCTCGACCAGCCCCTGGGTGGACATCTTCTTGAGGATACCCTGTGGAATCTGGGTCGCCTCCAGCATCTCCTCGTGCGACGAAAGCTCCGCCCAGCTCGCGGTTCCCGGCTTGAGATGGAACTCGTAGCTGTCGAGTGCCCTTCCGTTGCTGGCCTGACCAGCGCGAGCATCCGTGCCGGTCAGTACGCCCGAGAGGAGGAGAACAGCGGCGAAGCCAGCGGTCCAGAACCGCGACGAGGTTGTTTCTTGACGGTACATAATCCCTTTTCCTGAATGGGCGTGAGATTCGCGATGCGGAGCGGCCGTCGACGGACGAGAGTCGAAGTGCGGAGGCCTGTTCCACCAAGGGAGTCACCCGCCATCTCTCTTGGTACGTCTGAGATTACGAAGGATTTTCAGGAATTCCTTCCCCCCCAAGGTATTAGCCAGTTGTCGTCTTCGAGACCGCGCTGTCTTTCTGATTCAGCGAAGGCGAGAGACTCCCCAAGCAGGTGAGAAGAAGGCGAGCGTGGCTCTTGAGGCAGCGGCCAGGAAGGAGATCCGAAGAAGGAGAGGACGCCGCGAGTGGACTGGGCGCAGCTACTGAGGAGGACGTTCGACTTCGACGTGTTCGCCTGCGTGAGGTGTAGAAGCAGCAGGCGGTGGTATTGGCGTAGGTGACGACGAGAGAAAACTCATCCGGTCCGCCACTATGGGAACGTCACGCCATCGACGTTCACACCTCCGGCTCCAGCCTCTCCAGCCCACAGCTTGAGCGTGTAGGTGCCTCGGGCCTCGCTCTCCGTCGCGTCCAGTTCCACCACGATGCGCCCCAACTTTCCTGGCGGGATGGGCTCCAGGAGCCACACCGTCAGCCCCGTCAGCTCCTCGCGCTTGGAGCCCACCAGGGCCGCCCCCTTGGGCCTCCAGGCCACCGTTCCCCGGTTGCGCAGCTCCAGCTCCACGGCCACCCGTCCCCGCCCCTTGGGTCCCACGGCTCGGTAGCTGATGCCCGTCCACACCGCGAGGGAGTCTTCCGGGCGCTGAGCCACCATCGGGAGCCGCCGGGCGATGACTCCCTTTTCGCCAAGCCATCCGTTCTCGATGAGGCCCGTGAGCCCACCCTGGCCACTGCACTCGGCCTGGAGACGCGCCTTCTCCTCCCGACACTGCTGGGCCTCAGCTCGGGCCTGCTGCTCTCCCTGCCGGAGGGAGGCCAGCGTGCGCTCGTGGCGTGACACCTCCACCTGCCGCTCCGCCTGGGAGGGGTGGACCACCAGCATGAAGGTGGCACTCACCGGGGCCGCACCATCCTCGAAGTAGACCGTCACCGGCACACGCTCCCCGTCATGCAGCGCCTCCGAGGCCACGAGTGCCAGGGTGTCGTCCACCACCTTCACCCGGCGGAACCGCTCCCTCCCCTCCACTTCCACGCGCGCCAGCTTCGCGTCGAAGAACAGGGTGAGGGACAGCTCCGGCCGGATGCACACCTCCGGTGTCTTGCTGGGGGTGTCCGCCGTCAGCTCGATGTAGCGCGTACCCGCCTCGCAAGTGGGGAGCGGCACCCGCGCGGTAGGCTCGACGGGTGCAGCGAGCAAGGCCAGTCCGAGCAGGGCGGAGGAGGACAAGGCGAACACAGAGCGGGAACCTCCACGAAGACGAGGAATAGACCGGAGACGTGGGCTCTAACACACGGCCGGTCGTGCGCGAGCCGTCCTCACCGTCCAGCCCGCCAAGCCCCCGGATGCCGTTACTCGAACCGCTCCACCGTCTTCGCCGCCGCGCGGGGACGAACCTTGATGGCTACTCCGTCAGGCTCGATCTTGAGACCACGAGTTCCGCTGTACGGGTCGACCAGCTCCATGCAGACGGTGAACGTGTCTCCAGCGGGCGTGACGGCCTGGGTGATGCGTCCATAGACGCGCTTCTCCCCAATGCAGAGCTGCCCAGAGAGCCGCGTGCCGTTCGGCAGTGCCGTTCGCCCACCCCGGCCCCTGGCATCCTTCCCCACGTCCAAGTCGGCAGCCAACTCCAGCGAAATGGGGCCTTCCTTCACAGGCACGGGCTCGTTACTCATCTCCCAACCGGGAAGAGCGACTATGGAGCGGTCCCCAACGGGGATGCCGAGCTGGCGGGTCATGGTCTCGACAGCACCAGCAGGGCACGCCTGGGGCGCGGGCTCCTTGCGAACCTGGGCACCGGGACAGGCCATGTTGGCGGCGGCGGCCACCGCGAGCAGCACGTTGGCCCCGGTGGAGTTGTTGCCCTTCTTCTCCTTCTCCGCCTGTGAGCCGGGGGCCTTCTTCTTCATGCGAGTCGTTCCCGAGCTGAGCGTCATGGTGGTGACGGACGCAGGGGTATCCGCCTTTGAGGGCGCTGCGCCTGCGTCAGCTTCGGGCGGCTTCCAGGGTGGCGCTACTTCATGGACGTGCGTGGCCCATCGCATCGGGGCATCGAGGGAGAATTCCGCAGGTAAGGGAAGCGTAGGCACCGGCTGGCCTGGAGTCGGTGTGGACGGTGGCGGGCGGAGCTGACCGAGGACATGGCCCACTCCCACCGCGAGTCCCACCACGGCCACGAGGACCGGAAAGGCCCATCGCACTCGGGTGCGAAGTGGGGGGCGGGTCTTCGTCGCGGGCGGCTCGGGTGGGGCGGGAGCTACAACGGGAGGAGCGGGCGGCTTGCCCCGCTTGGGCTTCTGACGGATCCACCTGCGCAGCCACGCCTGGCTGTCGTGGCCCACCAGCTCCGGCGCGTCCTCGGTGGTACGTCCGTCCACCGTCCAGCCGTAGCACAGGGGCACCTCCCACCGTGGATCCGCCTTCGCCTCCGCCAGCAGCTTCTCCAGCGCCCCACATAACGCCTCGGCATCCGGCACGCGGGCTGGCGCCTTGGCCAGCAGG
>NZ_DASVWK010000922.1:0-1557 GCF_036389735.1 Archangium sp.
ATGATTTTCGGGTCGAAGGCGAGGCTGCTCAGCCGGTCCGCCTCCAAATCGAAGATGGTCTCCATCGCCGAGCGCGGGAACCAGTCCTGGTACACCGTGACGTCCTCGGAGGTGTAGGCGTTGTTGCGCCCGCCTCGCGCCTCCATGACGCGGTCGAACTCGCCGGGGCCGTACTTCTTCGCGCCGTTGAACATCATGTGCTCGAAGAAGTGGGAGAGGCCGGTGATGCCGGGGCGCTCGTTGCGGCTGCCCACGCGGAACCAGTTGTAGAGCGACACGCTGGGGATGTCCTGGTCCGGCCAGACGATGACCTTCAGGCCGTTCTTCAGGGTGCGCGCCTCGATGCCCGCCCCCAGCTTGGGCGCGGCGGCCTGCACGGGCCGCGCCTCCTTCTCCGCCGCCCCGGCCGCTGAACCCGCCAGGAGCGCCACCGCAGTCACCAGCCACCGCCGACGCAACATGCCTTCTCCCTTGTCCCTTGGGGCCCGCCAAACCCCTGGGGTGGGAGGATATTCCAGGCGCGGGCCGGGTGGCTCAGCCCGTGAAGCGCAAAAGCGCCAGGAGCTGCTCGGTGGAGAGCGCCGCGGCCCCGTCCGCCTCGGACAGAAGGCTGTGGGCCAGCTCGCGCTTCTCCGCGTGGAGCGCCAGAATCGCCTCCTCAATCGTGCCCTGGGACACCAGCCGCGACACCGTCACCGGCCGCGTCTGGCCGATGCGGTGGGCCCGGTCCGTCGCCTGATCCTCGGCCGCCGGGTTCCACCACGGATCCAGGTGCAGCACGTGGTCCGCCGCCGTGAGGTTGAGGCCCGTGCCCCCCGCCTTCAAGGAGATGAGGAAGACTTCCCCCTCGCCCCGCTGGAAGGCCGCCACCCGCGTCTCGCGCTCGGCCGCGGGCGTCTGCCCGTCCAGGTACTGCATGGACACGCCCCGCGCCTCCAGCGCCTCGCGCACCAGCGACAGGTGCTTGACGAACTGGCTGAAGACGAGCGCCCGGCTCCCCCCGGCGCGCAGCGTGTCCACCACCTCCAGGAAGCGCTCCAGCTTGGAGGACGGCAGCGGCGAGTCCCCGTCCACCAGCCTCGGGTGACAGGCCGCGAGCCGCAGCCGGGTGAGCGCCGCCAGCATCTCGAAGCGCTTCTGCGGGCCCCGTGCGTCCTGGAGCCGAGCCAACGAGGCCAGCCGCACGTCCTCGTACAGCCGGCGCTCGCCCTCGGAGAGCGTGACGGGCACCACCGTCTCCACGCGCGGCGGCAGCTCGCGCGCCACCTCCCCCTTGGTGCGCCGCAGCAGGAAGGGCCGCACCACCCGCGCCAGCGCCGCGCGCGCCTGGGGGTCCTTCGTGCGCTCGATGGGGCCGGAGAAGCGCTCGCGGAAGGACTCACGGCTGCCCAGCAACCCGGGGAAGACGAGCCGGTAGAGGCTCCACAACTCCGACAGCCGGTTCTCCACCGGCGTGCCCGAGAGGGCCACGCGCGCCTCGGCCTTCAGCCCCCGCACCGCCTTCGCCCGCGCCGTGTCCGGGTTCTTCACCGCCTGGGCCTCGTCCAGCACCAGCGT
>NZ_DASVWK010000923.1:0-3337 GCF_036389735.1 Archangium sp.
CCGGCTCCTGCTTCTTGGCTGGAGGCGTGGCGGACTCCACCGGAGCCAGCCGCGTCAGGTTGTCCTGGAGCTTGGAGACGCGCGCCTCCAGCTCCTCGACGCGGGCGCGGTCCTTCTCCACCACGTCCGGGGGGGCCTTGGCGACGAAGCTGGGGTTGTCCAGCTTGCGCTTGATGCCGCCCATCTCCTGCTCGGAGCGGGTGATCTCCTTGCGCAGGCGATCGCGCTCGGCGTCCACGTCGATGAGACCCGCCAGGGGGACGAAGATCTCCATCTGCGGGCCCACGAAGGCCGCGGACAGCGGCGGCTTGGCGCCCGGCGGGCCGATGTGGATCTCCGCCAGGCCGGCCAGCGGCATCAGGTAGCCGCGCCACCGCTCCAGCAGCTCGCGGGTGCGCGCGTCCGGGCTCTGCACGTGCGCGGTGAGACGGGCCGCGGGCGACAGGTTGCTCTCGCCGCGGAGGTTGCGCAGGCCCTCGATGGCCGTGATGACCGGCCCCATCTCCGCCTCGGCGGCGGCGTCCTCGAGCGACGCATCCGGCTGCGGGAATGGGGAGATCATGATCGAGTCGACCGACCGCGCCATGGGCAGCTTCTGCCAGATCTCCTCGGTGATGAACGGCATGAACGGGTGGAGCAGCCGCAGGATGCGGTCCAGGCAGAAGACGAGCACCGAGCGGGTATTGTCCTTGGACCTGGCGTCCTCGCCGTAGAGCGAGCTCTTGGCCAGCTCGATGTACCAGTCGCAGAACTCGGCCCAGAGGAACTGGTAGAGCGTGGAGGCGGCCTCGCCGAAGTTATAGGCCTCCAGCGCCTTGTGGGTCTCCACCGTGGCGCGCTGGAGCCGGGAGAGGATCCACCGGTCGGCCAGGGTGAGCTCGCGATCCTTGATGTGCCGGGTGTCCAGCAGGAAGTCGCCCATGTTCATCAGGGCGAAGCGGCTGGCGTTCCACAGCTTGTTGGCGAAGGCCTTGTAGCCGGCCACGCGATCCAGCGAGAGCTTGATGTCGCGGCCCTGCTGGGTGAGCGAGGCCAGGGTGAAGCGCAGCGCGTCCGCGCCGTGGGAGGGCATGCCCTGGGGGAACTTGTTGCGCAGGTTCTTGGCGAGCTGCTCGGCCGGAGCGCCCTGGATGATGTCCAGGGGATCGATCACGTTCCCCTTCGTCTTGGACATCTTCTCGCCCTTCTCATCGCGCACCATCGCGTGCAGGTACACGGTGCGGAAGGGCACGTCCTTCATGAAGTGCAGGCCGAACATCATCATCCGGGCGACCCAGAAGAAGAGGATGTCGTGACCCGTCTCCATGACGGAGTTGGGGTAGTAGGCCTTGAGCTCGGGGGTCTGCTCGGGCCAGCCCAGGGTGCTGAAGGGCCACAGGCCCGAGGAGAACCACGTGTCGAGCACGTCCGGGTCCTGCTCCAAGCGCGAGCCCTGGCACTTGGGGCACTTCTCGGGCGCCTGCCGCGCGACGATGGGCTCGGCGCGCGTGTAGTCGATGCCGCCCGTGACGTCCGAGCGCGGGCCGCAGTCCAGGCAGTACCAGGCCGGAATCTGGTGGCCCCACCACAGCTGGCGGCTGATGGTCCAGTCGTGGATGTTGCGCATCCAGTGGAAGTACGTGTTCGTCCACGTCTCCGGGATGATCTTCGTGCGGCCCTGCTCCACCGCCTCGATGGCGGGCCGGGCCAGGGGCTCGATCTTCACGAACCACTGCGGGGACAGGCGCGGCTCCACCACGGTGGTGCAGCGCTGACAGCCACCGACGGACAGCTTGTGGGGCTCCTCCTTCTCCAGCAGCCCCTGGGCCGTGAGATCCTCGAGGAGCTGCTTGCGCGCGGCATAGCGGTCCATGCCCGCGTACGCCCCGCCCTCCTTGTTGATGCGCGCGGACTCATCCAGCACGTTGAGCATGGGCAGGCCGTGCCGCAGGCCCGTCTGGTAGTCGTTGAAGTCATGGGCCGGCGTCACCTTCACCACGCCGGTACCGAAGGTCGGGTCCACCAGCACCGCGTCGGCGATGATGGGGATTTCGCGGCCGGTGAGCGGCAGCACCACCTTCTGGCCGATCAAATCCTTGTAGCGCTCGTCCTCCGGGTGGACGGCCACGGCGGTGTCGCCGAGCATCGTCTCCGGGCGGGTGGTGGCGACGGTGAGCTTCCGGTCGCTGTCCTTCACCGGGTAGTGGAGGTGCCAGAGCGAGCCCTGCTTCTCCTCGTGCTCGACCTCCAGGTCGCTGAGCGCGGTGTGGCACGAGGGGCACCAGTTGATGAGCTTCTGGGCACGGTAGATGAGGCCCTCCTCGTGCAGCCGCACGAAGACCTCGCGCACGGCCGTCGACACCCCCGGATCCATGGTGAAGCGCTCGCGGCTCCAGTCCAGGCTGGCGCCGAGCACCTTGTGCTGCTCGCGGATGCGGTTGCCGTACTTGTTCTTCCACTCCCAGACGCGCTCGAGGAACTTCTCGCGGCCCAGGTCGTGGCGGCTCTTCTTCTCCTTCTCCTTGAGCTCGCGCTCCACCACCATCTGCGTGGCGATGCCGGCGTGATCCGTGCCGGGCACCCACAGGGCGTTGAAGCCGCTCATGCGCTTCCACCGGATGAGGATGTCCTGGATGGTGGCGGTGAGCGCGTGGCCCAGGTGCAGGCTGCCCGTCACGTTGGGCGGCGGCAGCACGATGCTGAAGGAGGGCTTGTCGGAGGTGGGGTCGGCGCGGAAGTAATCGCGCTCCAGCCAGCAGGCGTACCAGCGGGCCTCGACCTCCTTCGGATCATAGGACTTGGGAAGCTCGGTCGTATCGCTCATAGAAAACGCGAACCGGCCCCCAGGGGCCGGTGGAGAAAAGACCGGCCCGACGAGGGCCGGTCGGAGTCCAGAAGCCAGGTGTGACGACTCAGCTCAGTGCTTCGTCTCTCGATCCTTGATCAACCGCTCCAGCTCCTCGCGGATGATCGTCTCGGCCAGCTGGGGAACGACCTCCCAGGCGATCTTCTCGATGACCTCGCGAGAGGCCTTCGAGAGCGCCTCGCGCAGCTGAGCCTCGCCTCCATCGGCGGCGGGGGCGGCGGGACGGGCCTGGACGGTGGGCACCGGGGCGGGCGTCCGCGCCGGAGCCGGAGCCGGAGCCGGCGTCAGCTCCTCGGGCTCATCGAGAGAGAGTTCCTCCAGGCCACTCGCCTCGGCCGGCTCCTCGACGGGAGCGGGCTGGGCCGCGGGGGCACCGAGGCCGAACGGATCCTTGCCACGGGCGGTGGGCATCGTCCCGGGCAGCGGCGTGGCACCCGGCGGACGAGGCAGACCCGCGCCCGGAGCACCCGGCCCCGGCGGTACACCCGGTCC
>NZ_DASVWK010000924.1:0-19461 GCF_036389735.1 Archangium sp.
CCGGCCCCGAGGTGCTGGAGGTGAAGCTGCTCCTGCCCGGGGACGTGGACTCGGCGGGGCTGAGCGAGCTGGTGGCGGTGAGCAAGGGGCAGGCCCTGTCGGCCCGCGCGGTGCGCCGCTCGGTGGAGCGGCTGTGGGCCAGCGGGCGCTTCTCCGACATCGTCGTGCGCACGGTGGACGTGCCCGGTGGCGTGCGAGTGGTGTTCGAACTCACGCCCATGCGGCCCATCCTCCGGCTCTCGGTGGAGGGCAACGTCGTCCTGGAGGACGCGGCGCTGGTGGAGGTGTTGCGCGGGCAGGGCATCGCCGTGGGCCAGCGGCTCGACGAGGAGGCGCTGGAGGCGGCCATGGGCGGCCTCTCGCGGGCGTACGGGCGCCAGGGCTACAACGAGGCGCGGATGGAGGTGTCGCGCGAGTCGGTGCCCGGTGGCGTGGCGCTGGTGTTCACCCTCGTCGAGGGCAAGCCCACGCGGGTGGCGGCCGTCTCGGTGACGGGTGACTCGGGGCTGCCGTTGTCCGAGCTGCTCGCCACGTTGGGGCTGAAGGTGGGCGGGGTGCTGGACCGTGGCGGCCTGGACTCGGGACTGGAGCGGCTGGGGACGCTGCTGCGCGAGCGGGGCTACTGGCGCGCCTTCGTGGGCCAGCCCACGCTCGGCGAGGGCGATGCGGCCACGGTGGTGGTGCCCCTGTCCGCCGGCCCGCGCTTCTCCGTCCACTTCCATGGCAACCACCGCTTCCCGGACACGCTGCTGTCGCGGGTGCTCACCTATGACGGCTCGGAGCCCCTGGACGCCTCGACGGTGGCCCGGCTGGTGCGGCAACTGGAGTCCTTCTACCGCTACCGTGGCTTCCACGACGTCCACGTGGAGTCGCGCGAGGTGCACCGCCCGGACGGCGAGGAGGCGGTGCTCGCCTTCGACATCGAGGAGGGCCACCCGCTGCGCGTGCGGCGGCTCCACTTCCGGGGCAACACGGTGCTCTCCCGCGAGACGCTGCGCGAGATGCTCACCGAGCGCATTCGCGCCAACGAGCCCCAGCCCTCCACGCCGCCGCGCCTGCTGGCGGATCCGATGGAGCCCCCGGGGCGTCAGCGCCGCTCGGGGCCTCCCGAGTGGGTACACGACCCAGCCACCGTCTTCGTCGAGGAGGCCTACAAGGAAGCCGCCGAGTCCATGACGGAGGCCTACCGCGAGCGCGGCTTCCTGGAGGCGCGGGTGAGCTTCACCCGGCTGCGGATGAACCTGGATCGGCGCTCGGCGGCGGTCTGGTTCGAGGTCTTCGAAGGCCCGCAGATGAAGGTGTCCGAGGTGCGCTTCGAGGGCGGCCCCCAGGGCTTCGCCGGCCAGAAGCTGGTGCCGGTCAAGCGGGGCGAGCCGCTGAACCTCGAGGAGGTGGAGCGCGGGCGGCAGGCGCTCGCCACGGAGCTGGGGCGCAAGGGCTACCTCTTCGCGCGCGTGGATGCCGACCCCAAGCCCGAGGGCAAGAAGGGCATGAGCATCCTCTACCGGATGGAGCCGGGACCCCGGGTGACGGTGGGCCGCGTCCTCGTACGCGGAACGGATCGCACCAACGAGGCCGTGGTGCGGGCCACCCTGCGCCTCAAGGAGGATGAGGTGCTGGATCCGGACAAGATGTTCGAGAGCCAGCGCCGGCTGGCGCTCCTCAACATCTTCCGTCAGGTGACGGTGCGGCTGGAAAAGCCGGACGTGCCGGAGGCCAGCAAGGACGTGGTGGTGGAGGTGCGCGAGCGCCCGCGCACCGAGGGCGAGGTGGCGGCCGGCTACTTCCTGTCGGAAGGCCCGCGCCTGCTGCTGGACATGGCCCGGCCGAACCTGGACGGGCGTGGCCTCAACCTGTCGGGCCGGTTGAAGCTCAACTACTCGGGCTGGAGCACGGTGGGCATCGAGAAGGCCGCGGTCGCCCGGGCCCGCTGCGCGGCCGTGCCGGAGGAGTGCACGGCGCCGGGTGCGTACGATTGGGTGCGCGACTTCGGTGGCCGCGGCGTGCTGTCGGCCGTGCAGCCCCGCCTCTACGGCCTGCTGCCGCTGGAGGTGGGCGCGCGGTTGGACCTCATCCTCGAGCGCATGCACCGGCCCTCGTACGTCTCCAGCCGGGCCGCGGCGGTGACGGGCCTGGACTGGACGCTGACGCGCTGGCTCACCTTCGCGCTCCAGTACGAGCTGGAGGGCAACCTGCTCCAGTCGGGAGAGCGGACGCTCACCACCCCGAGCCGCGAGGACCAGCAGCGGCTGCGCTTCCCCCTGGGCTTCTTCCTCCTGCACTCGCTGCGCTCGTCGGCCTCGGTGGACCTGCGGGATGACCCGGCCAATCCGCACAAGGGTCTGCTGGTGTCCACCACCGCCGAGCTGATGCGCGACTTGAGCTCGCAGCCGACCAACGGCGAGCCGCTGCCCATCAACGGCCTGAAGGTCTCGGGGACGGTGAGTGCGTACGCACCGCTGGGGACACGGGTGGTGATGGCGCTGTCGGTGCGCGCGGGCACCGTCGTGCCGCTGGAGAAGGACGCGTGGGTCATCGGCCCCAAGCGCTTCTTCCTGGGCGGCTCCAACAGCCTGCGCGGCTTCCGGGAGGACGGCATCCTCGGAGAGGACCAGCGCACGGAGCTGCGCCGGCAGGTGGCCGACTGCCGCTCGCTCATCCACCCGTCGGGCTGTAGCCCGGAAGTGCTGACCATCCTTGGTGGCCAGGCGCCCACGAGCGCCGGCGGCGAGCTGTTCACCCTGGGCAAGGCCGAGCTGCGCATCCCCATGCGCAGCTCGTTGGACCTGGGCGTCTTCCTGGAGGCGGGCAACCTCTGGCTGGACCGCAAGCAGTTCCAGCTCAAGGCGCTGCGCTATTCGACGGGCGCGGGGGTGCGCTACGTGACGCCGGTGGGTCCTCTGGCCTTCGACGTGGGCATCAACCTGGACCCGGACGAGACGCTCAACGAGCCGGCGGCGCAGCTGCACTTCAGTATCGGTGCCTTCTGAGCCGCTCCTCATGAGGCTCCGCTCACACCTCATCGGTTTGGTGCTCGTGGCCGTGCTGCCGGTGCTCGTCTTCGCCTGCGCGGTCGTCACGCTGCTCGCGCACGAGCAGCGCACCAGCGTGGAGCTGGGACTCCAGGGTACCTCGCGTGCGCTGACCGCCGCCGTCGATGAGCGAATCGCGTCGGTCGTCACCGGCTTGAACCTGTTCGCGGCATCGGAGGACTTCGATACCCAGGGGCTCGCGGAGCTTCATCGGAGGGCCACCCGTGCGGTGTCGAGTGAGGCGGGCTGGCAGTCGATCTCCGTCAGCCGCGTGAACGGTGAGCAGCTGCTCTCCACCAACCAGCCTTTCGGAACCCCGCTGCCGTCGCTCGCCGACCGCGAGGCGTTCAAACAGGTGCTCGCCACGGGCCGGCCCGCGGTCTCTGGCTTCTCCGTGGGGAAGCTCTCCGGCGTTCCCATCCTCGTGGTCTCCGTGCCCGTGATGCGGGACGGCCACATGAGGTACGTGCTCTCCGGGTCACTCCGGCTCGAGGTCCTCTCACGCGTCCTTCAGGCTCATGACCTCCCTCCAGAGTGGACCTCGGCGCTCCTGGATCGGAATGCGACGATCCTCGCGCGCTCGCGCTCCCCGGAGCAGTTCATCGGACGTGCGGCGACACCGGTCCTCGCGGCGCGGAGCCGGGAGCGGATGGAGGGCGTGTTCGAGGATGTGACGCAGGAGGGGAGGCCCGCCTACGGCGCCTTCACCCGGTCGAAAGTCACTGGCTGGACGGTGGTCCTGGGGCTGCCCGCCAGCGAGCTCCGAGGGCCGGTCCACCGCACCTTCGGGGCCGTGCTCGGGGGCGGGGCCGCGCTGTTGCTCGTGGCCATCGTGCTGGCCATTGTCTTCGGCCGCCGGATCGCGCGCCCGATGATCGCGCTGTCGTCCTCGGCGACAGCGCTGGGCCAAGGGGCCGTGCTGTCTCCCGTGGTCTCCACCGTCACCGAGGTCGCGGACATCGCGCGGGCCCTCGAGACGGCCGCCCGTGAGCGCGACCGCTCCGAGGCCACGCTGCGAGAAGCCAATGAGACGCTCGACACGCTCCATCACATCGGCGCGGCCCTCTCCGGGGAGCTCGATCTCCAGCGGCTCCTCCAACGCCTCACGGATGAGGCCACCGCGCTCACCGGGGCGCAGTTCGGCGCGTACTTCCACACGGCGAAGAACGAAGAGGGGGATGCGTTCCAGCTGTTCACGTTGTCGGGTGCGCCTCGCGAGGCATTTGCCCGCTTCGGAGTCCCGAGGAGCACCGAGCTCTTCGCCGTCACCTTCCGCGGCGAGGGAATCCTCCGGCTCGACGACGTGACCCGGGACGCGCGCTACGGCCACAATCCGCCACACCAGGGGATGCCCAGGGGACACCTGCCCGTGTGCAGCTATCTGGCCGTTCCGGTCAGCTCTCGCACGGGCGAGGTGCTGGGCGGGCTGTTCTTCGGTCACTCGCGTCCGGGCGTCTTCACCGAGCAACACGAGCGCCTCATGGCATCGGTCGCGGCGCAGGCCGCCGTGGCGATCGACAACGCGAGCCTCTACCGGAAGGCGCAACAAGCGATTCAGCTCCGCGATGACTTCCTGTCCGTCGCGTCGCACGAGCTGAAGACCCCGCTGACGCCGCTGCGACTGCAGCTTCACCTCCTGCTCAAGAAGGTCGAGGCCAGCCCTTCGGGGGTGCCAGCGGAGACCGTGGTCACGACGATCGATCGGATGATCCGGCAGGTGAACCGGCTCGCTCGACTCGTCGACGAGCTGCTCGATGTCTCGCGCATCGCCGCGGGCAGGCTCGAGCTGCACCCGGAGGAGGTCGAGCTCGCGTCCTTGGTGAAGGAGCTCGCCGCCCAGCTCGAGCCCGAGCGGGAGCGGACGGGCTCGACGCTGACGGTCCATGCCGAGAGCCCGATCATCGGCTTCTGGGATCGTGGCCGCCTCGAACAGCTCCTCACCAACCTCATCTCGAACGCCTTGAAGTATGGCGCCGGCAAGCCGATCGAGGTCACCGCAGCGGTCCTGGACGGCTGGGTGACCGTCCGCGTGCGTGACCACGGGATTGGCATCGCCGCGGAAGATCAAGCGCGGATCTTCGAGCGGTTCGAGCGCGCCGTCTCGGTCCGGAAGTACGGCGGCCTCGGGCTCGGGTTGTGGATCGTCCGGCGGATCGTGGACGCGCTCGAGGGGAGGATTTCCGTCGAGAGCGAGCTGAACACGGGCTCCTGCTTCACCGTCCGGCTGCCCATGGCTCCGCCGCCGACCGCCGCGCACTGAGCGCCGGGAGCGGCTCACGAGCGGGTCATCGTCAACCGCGCCCGGGAGGACTGGCCCACGTTCCCCGCTTCACGCCCGGGCAGCCACACGGTGACGGTGGCCCCTCCTCCCTCCCGGTTCTCGAGCCGCAGCCGCCCGTGGTGCGCGTCGATGATCTCCCGGCACAGCGCGAGCCCCAGGCCCGAGCCCTTCTCCTTGGTGGTGTAGAAGGGCAGCAGGGCATGTTGCAGGACCTCGGGAGAGAGCCCCCTGCCACGGTCCCGCACGCGCAGCCGGATGCCTCCCTCGGCCTCCTCCACCTCCAGGGCCACGCTCTCGGGCGCGCCCCCCGCCTCTTGCGCGTTCTTCAACAGGTTGATGAGCACCTGC
Organism: Archangium sp.; assembly: GCF_036389735.1. Taxonomy (GTDB): domain Bacteria; phylum Myxococcota; class Myxococcia; order Myxococcales; family Myxococcaceae; genus Archangium. The sequence continues at coordinate 5,662 of NZ_DASVWK010000924.1, forward strand.
TCCACCTGGGCCGGGTCGAACCAGCCGGGCGCGGACGGAGGTGGCGCGAAGGTGGCGTGGGGATACAGCGCCTGGAGTCCGGCGAGCAGCCGGGACCATTCCACCACCGCCGGCTGGGGGCGGGGCAGCCTGGCGAAGCGCGCGTACCCGTCGAGGAAGGTGCGCAGGTGGGTGGCACGCTCCTCCAGGAGATCGAGGACGCGGGCCAGCTTGCCCAGTTGCTCGGGGTTCTGGGCGATGAGCCGTGCCGAGTGCAGCAGCGAGGAGAGAGGGGCCAGCGAGTTGTTCAGCTCGTGGCTCATCACCCGGATGACCTTCTTCCAGACGTCCACCTCCTGGCGCGCCAGCTCGTGGGTGAGGTGTTTGACCAGGAGCAGCGTGTGCGGCTCGCCGCTCCAGTCGAAGTCGCGCTTGGACAGGTGGAAGGTCTCGCTCTCGCCCTCCACCTCCACGGTGAAGAGCTCGTCGCTCTGGGCGAGGAGCGCCTGTCGCAGGGGAGCGGGGGCTGCCTGGAGCATGGAGAGGAAGTTCTGCCCCTCCACGGTGCGGCCCTCGAAGAACAGCTCCCGCGCGGCGGCGTTGGTGAAGGCGATGTGGCCCGAGTCGCCATACAGCAGGATGGCCATGGGCGCGCCCTCCACCACGGAGCGCAGCAGCTTCTCCTGCCCGACGGCCTGGGCACGTGCGGCCCACGCGAGCAGCCCCCACCCCAGGCCTACCCCGAGCCCCGTGCCCAGCAGCGTCCAGGGCACCGAGCCGGTGGCCAGGGCGAGGCCGGCGCCCGGCACCGACGCGAGCACGAGGGCCGCGATGTCGAGCCGGGGCCTCATGGAAGGAGCCGACGCTCCACGCGCAGGCCGAGCCGCTCCATGCGCCGGTAGAGCGCCTGGCGGCTGAGGCCGAGCTGGGCGGCGGCGCGCGACACCACGCCCCGGGCCTCGGCCAGGGCCTGCTCCACGGCGGCGCGCTCGGCCACCTCGTCCTCGGAGAGGGCAGGGGAGGTGGCCGCGGGCTCCGCGGGCGCCTTCATCGGAGCGCCAGCCTCGGACAGCCCGAGGTCCACCGCCTCCAGGAGGACCCCCTTGCGCACCAGTACCGCGCGCTGAAGGCGGTTGCGCAGCTCGCGTACGTTGCCCGGCCAGTCATGGGCCAGCAGGGCCTGGCGCGCCCCGGCGCTCAAGTGCAGCGGCTCGCCCTCGGGTCGCAAACCGCCGAGGAAGTGCTCGGCCAGCACTGGCACGTCCTCCGGCCGGTCCTTCAGCGCGGGGAGCCGCACCTCGATGACGGCGAGCCGGAAATAGAGGTCCTCGCGGAAGGTGCCCGCCTGGATGGCCCTGGGCAGGTCCACGTTGGTGGCGCTGATGACGCGCACGTCCACCTTGCGCGTCACGTTGCTGCCCAGCCGCTGGAACTCTCCCAGTTGGAGCACGCGCAGCAGTCGGGCCTGGCCCGTCAGGGACAGGTTGGCGATCTCATCCAGGAAGAGGGTGCCCCCGTGGGCCTCCTCGAAGCGGCCCACGCGCAGCTTCGTGGCCCCCGTGTAGGCGCCGGGCTCGGCGCCGAAGAGCTCGGCCTCCAGGAGCTGGTCCGGCAGCCCACCGCAGTTCACCTTCACGAAGGGCTTGTCCCGCCGGCGCGAGTTGGCCTGCACCATCTCCGCCACCTGCTCCTTGCCGGCGCCATTGGGACCCGTGATCAGCACCGGCACGTCCGCGGGGGCCACCTTCACCACCAGCGACACCACCTCGTGCATGACGGGGCTGGAGTAGATGACGCCGCGCAGGTCATGCCGCTGGGCCAGGGCCGCCCGGGCCCTCGCGCCCCCGGCCCGCAGGCGCGTGTTCTCCAGCGCCAGCTCCCGCAGCCGGGACAGGTTCTTGACCGTGTTGACGAGCTTGGTGTCGTCCCAGGGCTTGGCCAGGTAGTCGCTCGCGCCCTCCTTGATGAGCCGCACCGCCATCTCCAGCGACGTCCAGGCCGTCATCGCCACCACGGGCAGGTCCGGGTCCAGGCGCTTGATGTCCCGGAGGAGCTGGAGGCCCTCGTGGCCGGAGGTGGTGGCCTCGGTGAAGTTCATGTCCTGCACCACCACTCCCACATCCTCGGTCGCCACCAACTCCAGGGCCTCCTGGGGGGAGCTGGCCACGAGGGTAGGGAGCGCATGCAGGTCGAAGAGGACTTCCAGCGCGGTGCGCACCGCCGGCTGGTCATCCACGATGAGCGTCTTGAGCATGGCGGGCGCACTGTACATCGACAGACAGAGAAGGGATTCGCGGCTATCTTGTGCCCGCCATGAATGAAGCGGTTCCTTCGCCTCTCGCCATCCCGGCTGGCGTGACTGGCGCGAGTGGGTCTTCGAGCGGCTCCGAGGACGGACGGGCGCTGTTGCAGGAGCGCCTGGGGCTGTTCGGGAAGGTGTGCTTTCTCATCGACGTCCTCTATTACCCGCTCTTCAACCTCGCGGTGGGGTTGGATCCGGCGGTGGGCTTTCGGGCGGCGCTGAAGGGGCTGATCTCCTACCAGGCCCTGGGCGAGTACATCGTCTTCGGTTCCATCTGGCTGCTGTGCCGGACCGGCACGCGCTCGCTCCGGGCCCTGAAGGTCACCGAGACGGTGGGCATCTTGATGATGGGGGCCGTGGTGTCGAGCTGGCCCTTCGTCCACCCCTACCCGGTGGCGGGCGTCTACGAGATGCTGCTGGCGCTGGTGGCGCTGTTGATCCTGCGTGCCATCCTGGTGCCCAGCAGCGCCCGGCGCACGCTGTTGCTGAGCAGTGGCGCGTGCGGCCTCGGTTTGGTGTCGGCCAGTGTCGCCTCGCGCAGCCGCGAGCTGGCGCACCTCACGCCCATCACCGTGCTGCTGCTGGTGCTGTGCTGGGTCATCGTGGCGGTGAGCTTCAGCACGGTGGCCTCCGCGGTCATCTACGGGCTGCGCAAGCAGGTGAGGGACGCACGCCGGCTGGGCCAGTACACGCTGCTCGAGCGGTTGGGGGCTGGGGCCATGGGTGAGGTGTACCTGGCCAGCCACGCCATGCTGCGCCGCCGCACCGCCATCAAGCTGCTGCGCACGGACACGGATGGTCGGGGCCTGGAGCGCTTCGAGCGCGAGGTTCAGCACACCAGTCAGCTCACCCATCCCAACACCATCGCCATCTACGACTACGGCCGCACCGCCGAGGGGCTCTTCTACTACGTCATGGAGTACCTGGAGGGTGGGGACCTGGAGCGCGTGTTGGCCGTCTCGGGACCACAGCCACCCGGGCGCGTCATCCACATCCTGCGTCAGGTGTGTGGGGCGTTGGAGGAGGCGCATGGTCAGGGGTTGCTGCACCGCGACATCAAACCCGCCAACCTCTTCCTGTGCCGACGCCGGGGCGTGCCGGACTTGGTGAAGGTGCTGGACTTCGGGCTGGTGAAGGAATTGGGCAATCCGGTGGATGGGGCGCTCTCGCGGAGCGGCACCCTCACCGGCACGCCGCTGTACCTGGCGCCCGAGGCCGTCTCCTCCCCGGAGCAGGTGGACGCGCGCGGCGACCTCTACTCGCTGGGGGCGGTGGGGTACGCACTGCTGACAGGCTCGCACCTCTTCGAGGGCCGGAGCGTGGTGGAGATCTGCGCCCATCACCTGCACACGCCGCCGGTGCCGCCGAAGGTGCGCCTCGGACGTGAGCTGCCCGAGGACCTGTGCGCCGTCATCCTGCGTTGCCTGGAGAAGCGGCCCGAGGCGCGCTACGCGAGCGCGCGGGAGCTGCGCGAGGCGTTGGAGGTGTGCACGGACGCTGGGCGCTGGACGGAGGAGGACGCCGAGCGCTGGTGGGCGGCGCACGGCGCGGTGCTGGAGTCCTCGCACTCCAAGCGGGACGGCTCGCTGCTCACCGGCACGCAGACGCTGGTGATGGACCTCACCCGCCGCGTGGCCTAGCGTCAGTCGCGGATGACGAGGCCCTGGAGGACGACCTCCTGGCCGAGGCCGTCGGTCCGGTCTCGGATGACGAGGCCCTGCTGCTCCCCGGTGGCCACCACGCCCCGGATGACGACGTCCGGCTGCGCCTGCTGGTCACGGATGACCAGGTCACGGATGACGAGACCGGTCTGGGGAATCTCCCGCGCGTCCTCCGTGCCGGCCCCGCAGGCGGACAAGCCGATGGACAGAGCGAAGGGGAGGAGCGCGAACTTCACGAACGAGCGGGTGAGCGACGTGGACATGGTGTTTCTCCGTGTGATGAGACGCCAGGACCCAAGAGCAACCGATGTGCCAGCCCTCCTTTCTGGCCTCTCGGAGCAGCTTCCCGAGGGAAGCAGGGGGATTGCCCTCCTGGAGCGCTGGTGCACACGGGACGAGTGTCCGGACACCTGTCCGCTTCGTCCGCGAGGCCCGGACACCTGTCCGCGGATGGAACCTCCCGGCCCCCGGTTTGACACCTACACGAGGCGTGAGGCATGTCTCAAGCCGTAAAACAGGAAAGGACCATTTCTCATGAAAATACAGCTAGCCCTGCTTCTGTCCCTGCTGGCCCTGCCCGCGTTCGCGGCGGGCAACTACCCCATCTACGGCATCAACTTCTACGGAACCGGTGCGGAGACGACGATCAAGAACGGCAAGGGGATGTACTCGCTGGAGATGATCTACACCCAGCAATACACGAACCCGGCCGGCGAGCGCGCGAAGCTCCAGAACGTGGTGAACGCGGGCTTCAAGGTCATCCTGCGGCTCGATTACGACCAGGTGTCTGGCTACACCATCCCCAAGGATGGGGATTGGGTGGGCCGCTACAACTTCGCCATGAAGGCGCGGCAGATCGCCCTGGACCTGGGTGACCTGGTGTCTGTCTTCGTCATCGGCAACGAGCCGCTGGCCGATGCGTCCAAGGTCATGACGGCGCAGTGGTACACGTATGTCTTCAACGGCTACGACGACAACTGCGTCTACAAGAAGATCAAGGAAGTGCGTCCCGGCGCCACGGTGTCCATCTTCGCGCCCGGCGGTTGGCCCAGCGCGGAGATGCTCAACTACTTCGACTTCGTGCTGAACAACGTGAACAAGGACGCGAGCGGCCATCCGCAGATCGACGCCTTCGCCCTGCACGCCTACAGCGGCGCGAGCACGGACACCGACCTGAACGCCGAGGATCCGCGCTTCTCGTCGGGCAACGACTTCGGCGTGTTCAGGATCTACGCGCGGAAGATCTACGAGAAGTTCGGGGCGGCGGTGAAGCCCATCTACATCACCGAGACCAACACCTACTGGTACTACGGCATCTGGGGAGCCAACCCGCGGCACTCGCAGGACAGCTACCGGGACAACTGGATGAAGGAGGCCTACCAGGCCATCGACGAGTGGAACAAGGCCAACGACCAGAAGATCGATGGACTGCTGTGGTACGTGTACCAGCACTGCGGGATTGGCTGCGCGGACCAGTACGAGAACTCGCTGGTACGCACCGACAACGCGCGGCTCAACCGGGCGCGGCAGGACATGACGTGGGTGACGGCGAACACCAACATCGTCCCGGGCTACGCGGGCTCCACCCTGCGCTTCCAGGCGGAGAACTACAGCAACAGCGACACCGGTAACGGCGTCGGGCAGACCAACGGCGTCTCCGGGGTCGACTACTCCGACACCACCGCTGGCAACACGGGCGCCAACTACCGCAAGGAGAACGTGGACATCGCGGTGCTGCCGGACTGGAGCGGCTTCTTCGTGGGCTGGACGGCCCCGGGCGAGTGGTTGCGCTACGAGTCGCTCTCGGGTGGCTACACCTACAAGGTCCGCTACCGCTACTCGCGCGGCGTGTCCGGCTCGAGCCGGGTGCGGCTGGTCATCGACGGCGTCGCGCGCGGCGGCACCCTGTCCCTGGCGGGCACCACCAACGCCAGCGGCGCATACGACTACAACACCTACAAGACGGTCGACGGCACCACGACGTTCACCCTGCCCAAGGGCTTCCACGAGATCAAGCTCGTGTTCGACGACGGCTCGGTGAACATCGACTGGTTCGAGCTGGTGCGCATCTAGTCCCCTTCGCGAGGTCCGACCCCGAGCCCCCTGGTGGGTGGCTCGGGGCTGTTGCAACTCCGTTGCACCGCGTAGCCACCTGTATCAGACGCCCACCTGTCGTGCGTGATCCGACGTTTGGCGCCACGGAACGCTGGATCACGCCGGATCAGACACCGAGGGGGTAGACGACTCGGGCAAGGCGGTGCAGATCGCGGGCGTGGATCACCACAAGACACTCGACACCGCGGGGCGTCCCCCGCAGGGGCCGGGCTGCGTCCGAGGTTCCGCGATCAGCACGCGAAGCGGGGGGCCCGTCCTCCCGCGAGCGCACGACAGGCTGCTACAGATCAACATGGACCAGGGAAGGAACTGACCATGGCCGGTTTGGACTGGGTACAGGTAGACGTGGGCTTTCCCATGAGCCTCTCCGTGGTGTGTGCCGCGCGCGCGCTGGGGATGGAGCGACGGGCCTTCCTGGGCGCCATCGTGGAGCTCCAGATCTGGGCGGTGCAGGCGCTGCCCTCCGGGCGCTTCGAGCCCTTCGCCACGTCCGCCGGACATGCGCCGGACGCGTCCGCGGACGAGGCCGTGTGGTGCGAGGCGGTGGAGAGCGCGGTGCGGTGGACGGGCGCACCCGGTGCCTTCTGGAACGCGCTGATCCGGGCGGGAATCCTGGTGCGGGAGGGGGACAGCGTCCGCCTCACGCTCTGTGATCGCTACGTGCAAGTGCTCGAAAAGAGGAGCAAGGAGGCCGAGCGCAAGCGTCGGGAGCGCGCCAACAAGGCCGCGGCGGCGTCCGGCGGACGTCCGGCGGACGCGCCAGGGACATCCGCCCCCAGAAAGAGAAAGGAGAAGGAGAGTGAGAAGAAGACTCTTTCTTCTGCAGCAGGGGTTGAGGGGAGAGCGTCCATGGGACGGCTCGCGCCCGTGCCCATGCCCCCGGACGAGGACCTGTCCGAGGACGTGCCCGTGGAGGCCGATCCCGTGCAGCTCGCCCTTCCTGGCACGCACCTGGTGCCCGCCTCTCCTCCCGCGGAGGAGCGCTGCCAGGTCCCCGTGATCGCCCCGGTCTCTCAGGCAGCGGCCTTCTTCGAGGCCTTCCAGGACGAGCGCGGCAGGGCCTTCCCGGGCGTGCCTCGCGAGGACCAGCCGACGGGGTGGGCGGACTGGTACGGGCAGGCCCTGGCGAAGGTGGGCGGCGACGAGAGCCGTTTGCTGGCGGCCTGCCGCGCCTATCTCCAGTCCGACTGGGGCCGCACCCGCCAGCCGATGGGGACCGCCCTGGCCTTCTGCTCGCCCAAGGTCTGGGTGCGGTACGTGCCGACCTCGAAGCTCGAAGCGGTGGAGGAGTCCGGGCCGCCGTCCGTGGACGTGTCCACGGAGGCGGGCCGCAGGTGGCAGGCGTGCCTCTCCTGGCTCTACGACAACGGCAAGCGCTATGCCCTCTCGTGGCTCACCCGGGCCCAGCCCGTGGCCGTGGAGGATGGGCACCTGGTGCTCGCGGTGCCGGACCTCTACTTCCGCCAATGGGTGGAGGAGCACTACGGCCAGATGGTGGAGCACGTGGTGCGGGACTTTGGCCTCGGGGGCGTGCGCTGGCGGGTGCCCGCGCACGCGGTCCAGGGGTGACGCCTCAGTGGCGGGGGGGGCCGTAAGAGACGGATCGCACCGGCGAGCCTGATCCTCCGAGCTCCCGAAGGGCCAGGACCATGGTGCAGGAGAGCCAGGTCTTGTCCGTGGCCATCTCCTTCAGGCGCACATTCTCGAGCAGGTGGATGCCCGCCTGACTGAGGGCGTAGGAGTGGACGTAGAAGGGAAAACCCGCCGGGGTGCCAGGCGGAGGCGGCGCCTTTCCCTGCAGTTGGCCCTCATTGACCGCATCGATGAAGGGCACGTCGAGGCCGACCGCGACGATGGCCTTCTCCGCGAGCAGCTTCGCCGCGTCCGCGGAGAGCCCGGGCCCCTTCGCGTAGTACTCACCCGTCACATTCGGGTCCTGCCAGAGCTCCTCCCAGCCGGTATAGATGTAGAGCACGTCGCCCGGGAGCAGCCCGCGCCAGCCCAGTTCCTGGGCCTGGATCATCCCGTTGATGTCGGCCGCGGTGATCCGCTGGCCACCGGCGAGCCGATTCCCACCGCCGAGGTACGTCCGCGCATCCAGCAGCACGGCGCTGGTGACGATCGGAGGCATCTTCTCGACGCCCAGCTTGAGCAGGGGCGAGTCGGGGGTCGGCTTCACCTGGGCCTGGGTGTAGCCGCTGTAATAGACCGCGTTTTGAGAGGGAAGGGGACCCGTCGAGGGATCCCACACCTCGGGCAGGACGCCGAAGTGTCCCAGCGCGTCGATCTGGGTGCCCTGGCCCCCGGGTTCTCCGGAGAGGACCTCCCCGTTGACGGCATGCCGGGAGAACGGCGGGCCAAACGTCGGCTGATACGTGTACTGGACGGGAGTGGCGAACGGCGACATCGGCATGGTGCGCGAGCGCACGTACGACAACTCGTACTCACGTGAGTGCGGATTCAGCAGATAGACACCGCAGCGCATGCGGGTGCCAGAACCCTGCGTGTTGCCCATTCCGCGCTCGTCGCCAGCGGGCCAGGGCGGCATGGGCACGTCCTGCTGCGAAACCTCGAGCCGGGCCAGGGTGTCGTCCTTGGGCGGCTGCTGGGCAGGTGTCGAGCAGGCCCCGAGGGTACCCGCGGTGAGGAGGGCGGCGACCACGCGTGGATGTCTCATCTGGTTGTTTTCTCCTCTGCCCGAAGTTTGATGGTTTTCTAGCTATCGCGACCGCCGGCCGCCACCGATGGAGGGCTCTCCGCTTCCGAGGTGGGCAGCTCGAGGGTGGCGGTGGCTCCCTTTCCTGGCCCGGTGCTCTCCAACCGCAGTCGCCCCCCCATCAGTCGCGCCGCGAGCGCGCTGGCGTGCAGTCCGATGCCGTGGCCATTCTCGCGGGTGGTGAAGCCCTGGTTGAAGAGGCGCCTGCTCACTTCGGGCGAGATGCCCTGGCCATTGTCCTCCACCTGGATCCGGAACCACTTTCCCTCTCCCTGGAGGCGCAGCCACAACGAGCGGTCCCCGGGCGCGACCGCCTCCAACGCCTGTCGGGCGTTGCTCAGCAGGTTGAGGAGGATCTGAAGCAGCCGGTGTCTGTCCACCTTCACGCGGGGCAGGGGCTCCAGCTCCTTCTTCACCTGCACGCCCGCCTTGCGCAGGGCTCCGGCTTGCAGGCGCAGGGCCTCCTCCAGCACCTCGGTCAGCTCGCACTCCTCCACCAGCAACGAGGACTTCGCGTAGGTGTGCTGGAGCTCGATGATGGTGCGCACGCGCTCCACGTTCTTGCCCAGGATGCCCAGGCCGTGCAGCAACGACGCCCGCTCCTGCGTCAGCTCGGCCGCGAGGCTCGGCAGATAGGTGAACAGATGCCGGCCTCCTTCATCGTGGTTGACGAAGTCCGTGAGGTGGGAGCGGTGCTCGGCCAGGAGGTTGAATACCTTCTCGACACGGTCCACGCGCGAGGTCTGCACCGCCTGGTGCATCTGCTCGGTGTCCACCACGATGCTGGTGAGCGTGTTTCCCACGTCGTGCAATACATTGGCGGCCACCTCGGCCATTCCCACCGAGCGAGCCGTCTCCATCAAGCGCGCCTGGGCCTGCTTCAGCTCGCGTGTCCGCTCCTCCACGCGCAGCTCCAACTCCTCGTTGGCCCGGCGCAGGGCCGCCTCGGCCTGCTGGACCTCGGTGTATAGCTTTGCATTCTCGACGGAGATGGCCGCCTGGGAGGCGAGGTGCCGCAGCAGGGCGATGTGGCCGGGCCTGAAGGCCTCGGTGGTGAGTGCATTCTCCAGGTACAACAGCCCGTGGAACCGCTCCTTGCGCTGCAAAGGCAGACACAACACGGCGCGAGTCTGGCCGCGGGAGAAGAAGGTGTCCGAGGAGAAGGGGTGGGGGGCGGAGGTGTCGTTGATGAGGACGGGCTCTCCGGTGCGCCGCACGTAGGAGAGCAGGGTCCACGGCAGCATCTGGGTCGCCGCCTCCGGCACCAGGGCCTCCACCTTCAGCGTCTCGCCTTGCAGCAGCAAGAGGGCACCCCGCTGGGCGCCGGCGTTCTCCAGGGCCACCCGTATGAGGGTGGCCACCAGCTTCTCCAGGTTCATCTCACTGGAGATGGCCTGCTGGGCCTTGACCACGGTGAGCGCGTCCAGCTGGGTGGTGTCCGTGTCATAGCTGGTGGAGTCCTGGCTGTTTCTGACGGCGGGGCTGGTCAGCAGGGACCACTGCCGGTCCAGGTGCCGCACCTTGCCCTCGGCGCCCCACTGGGCATAGGCCTCGCGAGCCCTGCGGGCATAGAAGAGGGCCAGCTCGGTCAGCCGCCGCTCCTCCCAGAAGCGCGCGGCCAGTTCGCTCGCCAGGGCCACGAGGTGGACGAGGCCCTGCTCGCGAGCGGCGTGAAGGGCCTCCTCGTAGGTGGACGGGGCCGTGTCCGCTCTTCCCAGGAGGCGGTCCAGCTCCGCCGCCACCATCCGCTCGGGCGCGCGAAACGTCTCCGGGCAGTGCCTGGACCACTCCGCCAGCTGTTGGTGGTGCGCCTGGATTTCCTCCAGGTCCTCCTGTTGCCGCTCCGCCGGGGCCTGCCGGTAGCACGCGGCGAGGATCAGCGCCCGGTGGAGATGGTAGTCGAGAAGCTGGATGCGCCCGGAGATGGACCAGAGCATGGCCTTGGCCTCCTCCACGATCCGCCGGGCTTCCTCGTAGGCGCCGCACATGAAGCGCGACCGGGCCTTGAGGGTGGCATACCAGAACTTCAGCGTGGGCATGCGGCCGCTCAACTGGGCCTCGAATTCCCTCTCATCGAAGCCCTCCATGCTCAAGGACTCGAACGACGCGGTGTGCCCCCGCATCTGCTGCACGAAGGCGTGGGAGACCCGGATCATGTCCTCCGGCTGCCGGAAGCCCACCTTGCGCGCGAAGTCGATGCGCGCGACCATCTCCCGCGCCACCTCGGTCAGCTCGGTGCCCGAGAACAGCTGAACCGTCGTGATGAAGAGGCAGCAGAAGCAGGCCACCTGGAAGTCGCCCGACTGGACCGTTTGCTGAAAGGCCCTCTCGTAGAACTCCATCGCGACCGGCATCGGCTTCACCCAGATGCTCACGTTCCCCATGGTGAAGAGGGTCCGGCCCCGGTAGGCCGCCGCGTCGGGGCGCTCGATGAGTTCGCAGGACAGCCGGGCGAAGGCATGGCCCCGGTGATAGTCCTTGAAGTGGCTGCTGGTCACCGAGCCGTACCAGGCGAAGCCCGGTGCGGCCGCGGCGGTGTACCCATGGCGGAGGGTCAGGGCCATCGTCCGGCACAGGTGCAGGGCCAGCAGCTTGTCATCGGTGAAGAAGGCGGGCCAGGTCAGGGCCGCCAGCAACCCCAGGGCCGCCTTCATGTCCGGGTCCGTCATCGCGGGCAGCTCGATGAGGCTCTCGATGGGACGGTTGCCCAGGAGGGCTTCCACCTCCTGGTTGGCGGCGACCACCTGCTCCCAGGTGGGTTTGGCGGGGATGCTCACGCCGAAGCGCTCCAGACACTCCAGCAGGCAGGCGGCGGAAGCGGGGGCCTGGTTGAGCGTGAGGAGGATGCTGCTCTTGAGCCGGTAGACGGCCGCCAGCGCCTGGCGCGTGGTGGCGCGCGGGAGCAGCTCCTCCACGAGGCGGCTGGACTCGGCGGCATTGCCACTCACCAGCTCGCAGCTGGCCTGCTCCAGACGCAGCTTGAAGGCCAGCTCGGGGGCTGTCTCCCAGGGGCTGGCGGGCAGCAGCGAGAAGGCCATGGTGAAGTAGCCAATGGCCGAGCGGTAGGCCACGGAGGCCTTGGCCCGCAGGCCCGCCTCGGTGTTGAGCCGTGCCAGCCGGGAGCGCTCCTCCGCGTCCTGGATCAACTCCGCGCCCGCGTTGAGCTGGCCCACCACGTCGAACAGTCGCTCGTGGAGCTCCTCGGGCGAGAGGCGCTCCCACAGCCGTCGGCCAATCTCCAGGTGGGCCGCCTTGCGCTCCCCCTCGGCGATGAGGGCATAGGCGGCCTGGTGGATGCGGTCGTGCGGGAAGCGGTAGTGCTGGAGGCCCGTCTCCACCAGCAGCCCTTCCTGGAGCGCCGGTTCGAGGCCGCGCTCCACCTCGGCGCCCTCCTGGCGGGAGAGCAGGGCCACCGTCTCCAGGGCGAAGGCATGGCCCACACACGCGGCCAGACGCAGCAGCTGCTGGGTTGACGGGGGCAGTTGCCGCAGCCGGGCGGCCATGAACTCCACCACGTTGTCCGAGTAGCCCTTGGCCCGTACGGCCCGCTCCTCCCAGCGCCACCCTCCCTCGGCCACCCGCGCCACCAGCCCATCCTGGTGGAGCGTCTGGAGCAACTGGAGGAGGAAGAAGGGGTTGCCCCCCGTCTTCTCCTGCACCAGCGCCGACAGGGGCACCACGAGCTCGTCCGAAGCGCCCGGGAGGGCATCCGCCACCAATTGCCGCGTCTGCTCGGGGGACAGCGGGCCCAGGTGGAGGTCCACCAGCCGACCCGCCGCCTTGCGCACCTCCGCCAGCGCCAGCGCCAGCGGATGCGAGGCGCTCACCTCGTTGTCCCGGTAGGCGCCAATGAGCAGCAGGGGAGGGGTGTCGGGGTGGGTGGTGAGGTACTGCAGCAGCTTGAGGCTGGCGAAGTCCGCCCACTGCAAGTCGTCCAGGAAGAGCACCAGCGGCCGCTCGGGGGTGGCGAACACCGCGAGGAAGCGCTGGAGGAGACGGTTGAAGCGGTTCTGCGCCTCGTTCGGTGGCAGCTCCGGCACGGGGGGCTGCTTGCCCACCACCTGCTCCAGCTGGGGCACCAGCGACACGAGCACCTGTCCATTGCCCTCGAAAGCCTCCAGCAGGCGCTGGCGCCAGTCGGCCACCTCCTCATCGCTGCCGGCGAGCACCTGCTGCACGAGCGCCCGCATGGACCCGGCCAGGGTGGCGTAGGGCACGTCCCGCTGGAGCGGGTTGAACTTGCCGCTGAGAAAGAAGCCGCGGCGCCGCAGCAGCGGCTTGTGCAACTCGTGGACGATGGAGGACTTTCCAATGCCCGAGTAGCCCCGCACCAACACCCACTCGGCCCGCTCCGCTCGCGCCACCCGCTCGAAGGCCCCCAACAGCACCTGGCGCTCCTCTTCGCGGCCGTAGAGGCTCTGGGGGGGTTGGAAGCGGGCGGGAAAGTCCCGCTGGCCCAGGGGGAACTCCTCCGGCGCGCCCCGCCGCAGCCCCTCCCAGTACCGCTCCAGATCCGCCTTCAACCCCTCCGCGCTCTGGTAGCGCTCCTCGGCGGCCTTGCCGAGCAGCTTGAGCACCACCGCCGAGAGCAGGGGGGGCACGGAGGGCACCCGCTGGCTCGGGGGCATGGGCGCCTGGGCGATGTGGGCATGGACCCATTCCAAGGCGTCCTTGCCTCGGAAGGGGAGCTCTCCGGTGAGCAGCTGATAGAGCACCACCCCCAGCGAATAGAAGTCGGTGCGGTAGTCCACCGCCCGGTTCATCCGCCCCGACTGCTCCGGGGACATGTACGGCGGCGTGCCCTCGACGAGGGCGGCGGCGGAGGCCTCCACGTGCTCCAACTGCTGCGAGGTGGCGAGACCAAAGTCGATGAGCCACACCTGTCCCGCCGCCGAGAGCAGGACGTTGGCGGGTTTGATGTCCTTGTGGATGACGCCGCGGCGGTGCACCTCCGCCAGGGTGGCGACCAGGGACACGGCGAGGGGCAGGAGGCGCGAGAGCTCGAAGGGCTGGCCCAACTGCTCCGA
>NZ_DASVWK010000925.1:0-2287 GCF_036389735.1 Archangium sp.
GTTGGGCTCCTTGACCCGCCTCTGGGAGTCTCCCGGCACCCGCGTTTTCAATCTGGGGAACGTCACCTTCCCGGGTGGGCCGACGCCAGGGCGTTGAGCCCACCGGTAGGCCCCCGCCATGTTGCGCGTATGTCGTACGAGCCTGCGGAATGACCTGGAACAGGGCGGGACAGGAGGGGACGCGGAGGGATAGCAACTCCCAAGCATTCCGAGCCGTTACGAGGTAAGGGCGCGATTCTGCTGGGAGTTTCGCACCGCTCGGCGTGGGTTCGATTCCCGCCGCACGAGGAGGTGCGGATCGCCTTGGAGGTCCTGACAAAACCTGGCCACACGGCGGGAGCATGCCCACTTTCTGCACATGCCTCGCCGCGAACTGGTTCCGGACGCCTTCTGGCGCCGCATCCAGCCCCTCCTCCCCCTCGCCCTCCCAAGCCACAGGGAGGGCGGCCTCCGGCGGACGACAGGGCCTGTTTGCGCGGCATCATCTTCGTGTTGAAAACAGGCATCCCGTGGGAGGAACAGCCCCAGGAGGTAGGTGTTCGGCGCCAGTGTCATGACGTGCTGGCGCCCACAAGGGCTCCCTCAGAGCGAGAACTTGGAGAGCAGCAGATAGTTGGTGTTGGTGCTGTCGGTGTAGCCGCCGCTGGCGATGAAGCCCCCATCACTGGTCGTGGCGAGGCTCTGACCGGACGTGACCCAGGTGCTGGGGTAGGGGTAGAAATCCCAGAGCGGAGCTCCGCTGTTGTCCAGCTTCATGAGGCGGAGGTTGCGCTGGGTATCGGACGGGGTGATGGAGCCCGCGATGACGTAGTTGCCATCACTCGCGACCTTGACATCGTTCAGATAATCCCCGCGAGTTCCCCCATTGAGGCTCTGGGCCCAGAGGGTGCCGCCCGTGGTGTTGAAGCGGACCGCATAGAAGTCGGCGCCCACCGTGGACGACCCCGGATAGATGTAGCCCACGGCCACGTAGCCGGTGGAGGTCGCGGCCACGGCCTGCAGGTACGCGAACCGTCCCGAGTTGACCTGGAAGAGCGTCGAGCCGGCGCTGTTCACCCTCACGGCGTAGCCATAGGTCTCCCAGGTCGTCGAGGACACCTTGACCTGCCGGGAACCGACGGCGACATAGCCACCGCCTGGAACGTTGGCGACGCCCTTGAACTCGTAGGTTCCATCCGCGCCGCTGGTGAACGGCTTGATCCACTGCACGGCTCCCGCAGAGGAGTACTTCACCATGTAGGCATCCTGGTAGCCCAGGTTGCTCTGGGTCTTGCCGACGATGATGCACCCGCCGTCCGGGGTGACCTCCATGGCGTTGGGGTACTCGTGGAGGGTTCCGCCGTTGGAAAGCTGCCAGTAGTAGTTGCCCGCGGAGTCGGTCCTGACGAGATAGAAATCGAAGTTGGTGTTGGCGCTCTGGAAGATCTGTCCCGCGATCATGAACCCGCCATCACTCGTCTGGCGGACTTCGACTCCGGATTCCGCGTTGGTGGTGCCATAGGCATAGGCCCACTGGACATTCAGGAAGGCGTCGAGCTTCACCAGGATGATGTCGTCATTGCCCAGTGCCTTGGTCGTGCCGGTGAATGCATAACCCCCGTCGCTCGTCTGGATGATGGAACTGGTACTTCCCTCGGAGAACAGGGCGTTGCCTTGCAGGGTGGGGGCGACCGCGAGCGAGTGGTACTCCGAAGCGACGAGCGCCGTGACGTCCACGCCCTTCGCGAGGGGGGGCGTGTCGAGCCGCTGGACGGCGTTCGGGCCCATCAGGGCCACGCCCTGCGGCTGCTCCAGCGTGTCGACGGCGTCGGAGGCGGAGCCCCCGCAGGCAAGCTGGGCGGCGAGGCCCGTGGTGAGCATCAGGGTGTTCCAGGAGCGTCGAAGCATGGTGGTTCTCCAACTCATTCGAACGGGATGGTTCCTTCGAACAGGAAGGAGCCGACGATGTGGAAAATGATGCACACAATCCGCGCTCGAAAATGAAAAGGCGAGGTGGGCTTGCACCGGTTTACGTGGACAGTAGGGTCATGCTGCCCACTTCTGCGGTAAGGACATGAGCATGAAAGATGGGGCGCTTTGAGGATGGCGGGCTGGTGCAGAGGGGCCGAGCAGGGCCGCTGACGGGCGGAGAAGTGGGTACTCAAGCCCACCACTTTCAAGGTCGGGCGGATGATACTACCTAGCAAGGGAAGCTAGCAGGGAAGCAGGCAAGAATTCGAGGAAGCAGCACCGGGCTACCGCCAAGGTCAACTTCCAGAGACTACTCCGGAGGGAAGGACCATGGCCC
>NZ_DASVWK010000926.1:0-3660 GCF_036389735.1 Archangium sp.
TTCTCCAGGGCGCGGATCTGCTGGCTCACCGCTGACTGCGTCACGTGGTTGAGCTGCGCGGCCCGCGAGAACGAGCCCGTCTCCACCACGTCACAAAACATCTTCAAGGATTCAAGCTGCATAAGAGGGCGCCTCTCCTAACCGAAGCCTTATACCGAGGCCAGTGGTAATTAGCGGGTCTACGCCGCGTCGGCAAAACCACTTAAGGCGCTTGGTCTCCCGGTCGCTTGACGGAGGAGGGGGAGCGGGAGGGGAACTCGGGGGAGGGAGGCGGCGAGCCCTCAGGGGGTGGCCGAGCGTCCGCGCGAACGCACCAGCACCACCACGGCGCACCCCAGGGCCAGCAGGGCGGCACCCGCCACGGTCTGCATGCGGCCCACCTCCTCGGCGGTCTGCTGGATGAAGCCGCACTCCACCTCGGACAGGTCCTGACAGTCCATCGGAGCCATCCGCGCGCGCAGCCCCTGCACCAGCAGGAAGAGTCCTCCCAGCAGCAAGCCGCCACACAGCCCCAGGAGCGCCGCCCGGGTCAGTCCGCTCGCGCCGCCCGAGGGCCTGGAGTCCTTCGCCTCGTGTTGCATGGGGGAGACGCTATCGCCCCGTGGGCCCCCGCGCTACTTCCCGCGTATGCTCTCGCCCATGCGAATCCTCTACGGTGTCGTCGGCGAAGGCATGGGACACGCCACCCGTTCTCGCGTGCTGCTCGAGGAGCTCACCAAGGAGCACGAGGTCCACATCGTCGTCTCGGGCCGCGCCAAGGACTACCTGGCCAAGCGTTTCCAGAACGTGCGGGGCATCTGGGGCTTCACCCTCGCCTATGAGGGCAACTCGGTGAAGAAGTGGCAGACGTTGCTCCAGAACGTCTCCGGGGCCGTGAAGGGCTGGCCGCACAACATCCGCCAGTACTTCGAGCTCGTGGAGGAGTTCAAACCCGATGTCGTGGTGAGCGACTTCGAGAGCTTCAGCTACCTCTTCGCGCGCAACCACCGCCTGCCCGTCATCAGCGTGGACAACATGCAGATCATCAACCGCTGCAAGCACGAGCCCTCGCTGCTGGCCGGTTGGGAGGACGACTTCGAGGGCACGCGCGCCATCGTGAAGGCCAAGCTGCCCGGGGCCTTCCACTACCTCGTCACCACCTTCTTCTACCCGGCCCTGCGCAAGGAGCGCACCACGCTGCTGCCCTCCATCCTCCGGCCGGAGATCCTGGAGGCGAAGTCCGAGCCCGGCGAGCACCTGCTCGTCTACCAGACCTCCACCACCAACACCGCCCTGCCGGAGATCCTCAAGCAGAGTGGCCTGCCCTGCCACATCTACGGCCTGCGCCGGGACCTCACCGAGGACGTGCGCGACGGCAACCTCCTCTACCGTCCCTTCAGCGAGAAGGGCTTCATCGACGACCTGCGTACCGCTCGCGCCGTCGTCGCCGGCGGCGGCTACACGCTCATGAGCGAGGCCGTGTACCTCCGCAAGCCCATGCTCTCCCTGCCCGTGGGGGGCCAGTTCGAGCAGGTGCTCAATGCGCTGTACCTGGAGAAGCTCGGCTACGGCATGTACGCCCCCGAGCTCACCCAGGAGCGGCTGCGCGACTTCCTCCAGCGCGTCCCCCGGTGCGAGGAGGCCCTCCAGGGCTATGTGCAGGAGGGAAACAAGCTGGTGATCGAGGCGCTGCGCGAGCAGCTCGCCCGCGCCGCCGAGTACAAGGGGCGCTGGTGGGAGGAAGTGGAGGAGGGCGACCCCACCAAGGCGTGAGCCTCGCCCCCTGGCCCCTCTCCCAACCGGGAGAGGGGTGGGGGAGACGTCAGTGCAGCAGCTCCTCGTTGTTCTTCTGGGCCGCGCGCCGGGTGAGCTGTGTCACCCAGGAGCGGGTGAGCGGGGTCTCACTGTCCCGGCCCCGGTGCCGATCCGTGCTCGCGTCCTGCGGCATCAGCCGGTTGATGTACGCCAGCACGGCCGCCGTCACGTTCGGTGCCAGTGCTCGTGCCAACGTCGCCACCTTCGCGGGCAGGCCGAGCGTCGCGTCCGCGTCTCCCCGCCGGCACGCCTCCACCACCTTGTGCGCCGCCCGCTCCACGCTCATCGAGAGCCCCGGCAGCGAGTCTCCCAGCACGAACCACGCGTACTCCGCCTCGTGGTTGCCCTTGAAGAACGCGTTGGGCGGGCTGCCCGTGCGCATCAACCCCGGGCACACCGTCGTCACCAGGATGCCGTCCTGCGCCAGCTCCGCCCGCAGACCGTCCGACAGGCCCACCAGCGCGAACTTGCTCGCGCTGTACGGCAGCAGGTGCGGCACGCTCACCTTCCCGGCGAAGGACGAGATGTTCACGATGCGCCCCCAGCCCCGCCGCTTCATCTCCGGCAGCACCGCCAGCGTCGTGTAGAGCGGCCCCCAGAAGTGCACGTCCATCGCCTCGTCGAAGTCCTCCTCGGTCATCGACTCCAGCGGGCCCACCTGGATGAGGCCGGCGTTGTTCACCAGCACGTCCACCGTCCCGAAGCGCTCGTGCACCTGGGCCACCATCGCCTCCACCTGCACCCGGTCACTCACGTCGCAGGCCAGGGCCAGCACCTCGCCCCCGTCCGCCTCCAGCTCGTCTCGCGCCCGCGCCAGCTCCACTTCTTCCCGGGCGCACAGAATCACCCGCGCGCCCTCCTTCAGGAACAGGCGCGCCAGCACCAGCCCCAGTCCCCGCGAGCCGCCCGTCAGCAACACCGTGCGCCCCTCGAAGCTCACCTTCTCCCGCAGCAGCGCTCGGAGCCCCATCGCCGCGCCCATTCCCGCGGCGACCAGGGCTCCCAGCGATACACGGGAGGCCTCTTTATCGTTCCGGCCTGCCATGTCATGCCTCGATGGTGGTGGGTTCAGGGCGCGAAGGCGCCCGTGGTGGCCTCGGGCCCGGTGAGCCGATCCAATATCCGCCGCAGCTCGGGGCTGAGCGGATCCGGGCCCGACTCGCGGAAGCGCAGGATGCCGAAGGCGTCGTACACCAGGAACGTCGGTACCTCCTCCACGCCGTAGGCCCGCTCCATCGAGCCGTCATCCACCGCCACCGGGTGACGGAAGCCCATCCCCTTCACGATCCGCTCGATCTCGTTGGTGTCCATCGCCCGGTCGAGATCCTCGCCGTCCATGGGCACGTGGACGCCGATGACCTGCAAACCCTTGGGGACGTACTCGCCCAGCAGGGCCTTGATCTTCGGGAGTTGCTCCTGAGTGGTCTTGCTCAGCTCGGACCAGAAATACAGCAGGGTCGGCCGGCCGCGCAGGTCATGGACATGGACGGGAGCGTTGATCCAACCCCCTTCCGGATCGAGCAGCGTCAAGGGAACGTCATGCGAGGACATGGGTAGGGCCTCCTCTGGAGAGGATGGATGCGTTGCGACTCAAGCTATGCATCGGCCCTCCTCGTCCCAGAGTTCCGGCGCTCCCCGCTCGCCCCCTCGCCACCCGAGAAGCAAGGCGGTTGCTCCTCCAACGTCCTCCCCCTCGACACGCCGTGTCATGAATCCTGTTTTTGACAGGATTGGAAGTTTTCCAGTTTTTTGGACCTTGGCGGTAGAGTGCCTTCGCCCGCCAGGCAGCCAGTCAGGCGGGCACCCCCACGGAAGTTCGAGCAGGAGGCGCTCGCCATGAAGAAGCTTTTCAGCACGGCCATCATC
>NZ_DASVWK010000927.1:0-3181 GCF_036389735.1 Archangium sp.
AGTTCCTCGCCCAGCGCGCTGAGCGCCGCAAGGCGGAGCAGCAGGGGAAGCAGGCCAAAATCGACGAGGTGCTGGCGATGTGGCGCGAGCGCGTGAGCTGGTGGGAGACCGAGTTCAAGGTGTCCCCGGACTTCAGCTCGAGGGAGAAGCCGAAGAAGGGCGCGAGCGCCCGGATGGAGGGGGAGGAGCGGCAGATGAGCGAGCGCCCGGCCCGGGCGCCCCCGCCCTCCGCCGCTGCTGGCGTGGCGCATTATGGCGCGCTGGGCGAGAAGGCCCCGGACTCCGGTTCCGGTGGCAACGAGTCGAGCATCGCCATCACCGAGTGGAACCCCGAGACGCCCTACCTCCAGGCGATGCGCGCCGCCGGCGCCCAGAAGGCCTACGCGGCCTACCTGAAGGCGCGCGGTGACTACGCCAACAACCCGGCCTTCCTGCTGGACTGCGCGGACTTCCTGCTCAAGGACGGCCAGCGCCCGCTCGGCCTGCGCGTGCTCTCCAATCTCGCGGAACTGCGGATTGAGGACCCGGCCCTGCTGCGTGTCTACGCGTGGCGGCTGCAACAGGCCGGTGAGCTCGACACCGCCATCCGCGTCCTGCGCGGCGTGCTGCGCCTGCGCCCCGAGGAGCCCCAGTCCTACCGCGACCTCGCGCTCGCGCTCTCCCTGCGCGGCGAGGGCTCGCGCTCGGTGCCGGATTTGGAGGAGGCCATGGGGCTGCTCACCCAGGTGGTGATGAAGACGTGGGACC
Organism: Archangium sp.; assembly: GCF_036389735.1. Taxonomy (GTDB): domain Bacteria; phylum Myxococcota; class Myxococcia; order Myxococcales; family Myxococcaceae; genus Archangium. Next base: position 748 of record NZ_DASVWK010000927.1, read on the forward strand.
GCTTCCCCCAAATCGAGGTCATCGCGCTCATGGAGCTCAACCGCCTGCTCGCGCTCGCCGAGCGCCTCCAGGCCGGAGGCCCCCCGGCGCGCTGTGAGCTGGACGCGCGGCTGCGCAAGCTGCTCGACGTGGACGTGCGCATCGTCCTCTCCTGGGACGCGGACCTCACGGACGTGGACCTGCATGTGGAGGAGCCCACCGGCGAGACGGCCTACTACGGCCACAACCGCACCGAGCAGGGCGGGCTCGTGTCCCGGGACTTCACGCAGGGCTATGGCCCCGAGGAGTATGTGCTCCACCGCGCCCTGCCGGGCACCTACACCATCCGCGCGCACTACTACGGCTCCCGCCAGCAGACGCTGCTGGGGCCGGCCACCGTCACCGCCACCGTCATCACCCGCTATGGGCGGCCGGGCGAGCAGCGCCAGGTGCTCACGCTGCGCCTGGAGGGCGCCAAGGACCTCGTCGAGATCGGCAAGGTGCGGATCAGTCCCGCCCCCACCCAAGCGAGCATCGCCGGACGGTGGCACAGGGTGGCGACAGGTCCCGGCGTGGGGGTGTTCGAGCAGTTCGACCTGGGCCGCGATGGGAGCTACGAGTACCTAAGCGAGTTCGGGTTCGGAAAGAAGCTTTGCCGCTCTGTCCGGTACAAAGGGCGGTATCGCCTCTCTGGCGATTCCATCGAGTTCACCCCGAGCTGGGGGTGGGGGAGTAAGGCGTGCACCGGACCGATGAAGGAGCTCCAGGGCGGAGAGCTGGCAGCACAGCCCCCCTCTCTCGGTAACCACAGAAGCAGCGTGCGACTCCAGGGGGAGCAGCTGTGCCTCAGCCTCGAAGGCGGCGAGAGAAGAGAGACCTGCCTCTCGCGGAATTAGCGGGACGGTCGTCGTAGGCATGCGCCAGACGCGAACGTGAAAAGTCTCGACCGGGTCCCCGTGCCCCCAGCACCGAACGAAGCCCCGCTCCACGTACTGCGACAGGCCACGCCCCACCTCGCTCGCCGCTGCCAGCAGTGTGGCGAGGTTGTCCCTCACCGCCTCGTACAGCACCGTCCCCTCCGGCTGCCTCCGCCGGTACGCCCACCCGCGCTCCTCCACCTGCCCCTCCCCGGCCACACCTCGCCAGGGCACACGCTACCGTCAGCCTCCCACGGGCCTCCGTGGAGCCCCTGCCTGCTTGTGGGGTTCGGGGCCTACGAGAGCAGAAGGCGCAGGAGGGTCGCGGCCCGCACCGGGTTGCCTCCTTCCAGGGCCGCCAGGGCCGCTGTGACGTACCTTGCTACATTGCTACAGCAGACCCGCGCTGGGGCGCTCTCAACACAGCTCAAGATGGGGCAGGGGGCAGCGTAAGCATCCGGAACTCCTACGAAAACCGCTCTCGATCGCTCTGGAACGGTCTCTCTGGAAGCCTCCGGCGGCGGGTTCGATTCCCGCCGCCTCCACTGGATGTAGCAGAGCCCCGGGCGCCATCAGGCGACCCGGGGTTTTCTTTTTCCGCTGAAGCCGCCAGCGGCAGCCGGACGAACTGGCCGCGCTCGTGACGCTGGACCTTGAGCTTCGCCACCTCGGCGCAGCTCGAACTCCATGGTCCCTCGACGGCGAGCATCTCCAATGCCTCGGGGACGTGGGCCTACCGGAGCTACGTGTTCAATGCCACGAGCACCAGCTCCCTCATCAAGTTCGAGAGCACCTCGACCGGCGTGGCGTGCGGCCTGGCCACCGACAACATCACCGTGGACGGTCCGTGATTCACCCGTAAACCTGCACTCCGGAGGAGGAACGGTCCTCCTCCGCCTGGAGCCAGGGTCCGAATCCTCTCCTCAGCGCCCCTGGAAGAGGGGCGCCCTGCGGGCCGCCGCGGCCGCGAGCCCCTCGCCCAGGTCCTCGCTCCCGTAGCTCTCCGCCTGCAAGCGCGCCTCTTCCTCCAGGGCCCGCTGGAGGGCGGCCCGGTCCGGTGCCAGCCTGCGCTTGAGCGCCCGGGTGGCCAGCGGGGCATTCGCCGCCACCTGGGCCGCGAGTTTCCGGGCGCGCGCGAGCACTTCGGGCCCTGGCGTCGCCTCGAGCGCCAGCCCGAGGTGCACTGCCTCACGCCCATCGAAGCGACGGCCCGTGAGGAGCAGCTCCGCGCCCCGCTGCGCGCCCGCTCTCCACGGCACGAAGTACGTCGCTCCCATGCCCGGGTGAAGTCCCAGCTGAACGAAGTTGAGCGCGAGCTTCGCGTCCTCGGCGACGACGCACAGGTCGCACGCGAGCGCCACGCACAGCCCGGCGCCAATCGCCGCTCCCTCCACCGCGGCCACCGTGGGCACCGGCAGCTCCAGCACGCAGAGGTAGCGCGCATAGAAGTCGAGCATGAAGGTGCGCGCCTCCTCCGAGGACACCCGGCGCAGCCGCTCGAGCATCTGGAGGTCTCCCCCCGCGGAGAACGTTCCGCC
>NZ_DASVWK010000928.1:0-3186 GCF_036389735.1 Archangium sp.
CCTCTGCGTCTCCACCGCCCACGGCGCCCACACCGAGACGGCCAGCAGCCCCGTCATGAAGAGCGCGGCGCCGGCCCTGCGCAGCGCGCGCATGACGCCGGGCCACAGCAGATAGAACTGCTCCTCGGTGGCCAGCGACCAGGCGAAGTAGAAGATGACGCGCTTGTCCGCGGCCGGCGGAACGAACCAGTTGGACGTGTAGGTGAGGAAAGCCGGCAGGTTGGAGAAGAAGTCCCCGCGCACCACCGGATCCTTCTCGGAGACGAACACCAGCGCCGCGTACAGGCCGAGCACCGCGTAGTAGAGCGGGAAGATGCGCAGCGAGCGCCGGGCGTAGAAGCCCTTGAGCGAGATGTCCCCCGTCTTGTCCCGCTCGCGCAGCAGCAGCGTGGTGATGAGGAAGCCGCTGATGGCGAAGAAGAGCGAGACGCCCAGGTACAAGCGGCCCACCAGCCCCTCGTGCGTCTCCGCCACGTGGTAGAGCACCACCGACAGGATGGAGAAGGCGCGCAGCCCGTCCAGGGCTCCGAAGGTCTTCGTGTTCAGGAAGGCCTGATGCGGGGCGAGGGCGGAATCCATGTGCCCGTCCATTAGACACGGAGACGTCCCCACCGGGCTAGGGCGACCCGTGCCCGCCTGACCGCCCTCCTCCCATGCGGACCTCGGCCACGTGCGAGAAGAAGATGGGAATGCCCAGCACATAACGGCTGAAGAGCCGCTTGGGCTCCACCGCCAGCCGGAACAGCCACTCCATCCCCACCTGACGCATGACGACCGGCGCGCGCGGCACCTTGCCTCCCAGGTAGTCGAGGATGGCGCCTCCGTTGACGATCAGCACCGGGTGCTGGAGCGCCTCGCGCAGTTGGACCGACACGGCCTCCTGCTTCGGCATGCCCATGGCCATGATGATGAGGTCCGGCTTCGTCTCCACGGCCCGCTGGACGTACGTCTCCGGAGGATCGAACCCCTCCTGCTGCGCCACGATGGTCAGCCCCAGCGCCTCCAGCTTCGCCCGCGCGTTGTCCAACCACGGCGAGCGCGTGCCGAAGAGCGCCGCCTTGCGCCCCGCGTACCTGCCGGCGATGCGGGGGATGAAGTCCGTGCCGTTCAGGTTCAACCCATACGGCCGGTCGAATGCCTTGAGCCCCAACTTCACCCCGATGCCGTCTCGCAGCAGCAGGTCCGAGCGCAGCAGCCCCTCCAGCATGCTCGGCTGGTTCCAGCCCAGGTTCATGGCGTGCGCGTTGACGAAGGAGAGGATGAAGGGGCGCTCGGGCCGGGCCAGCTCGTCGAGCAGCGCCTCCTGCGCCGCCTCGTCGTGGATGATGCGGATGCGGTCCAGCAGCGAGATGAAGCTGCGCGCCCGTTCCTCGGACTTCGTGACCTGCTGGCTCTGCATGCGTCCCTCCCTCGGGCGCGGAGGATAGTGGAGCCGGTGAGGCATCGGAATGACTTCCACACCGGGTATTACGTGACCTCGCGGCCCGTGCGGAGTGTCCTCCATCAACGAGGGCCCGCCGTCCGTCCGCCACGTGGTGAACGCCTGGGGAAGACTTTCGGGCACCAGGTAACGGAGTCCCCGTGGCCAGTGTCTAGCTTCAGCGGTCCACGACGCATCGCACATTGCGCGGAGGACGGCACCTTATGCAGGAGCTTCACTTCCTTCCGGCCCACCGCCTCGCCGCCCTCGTGCGCGCTCGGGAGGTGTCGGCCCACGAGCTGCTGGAAGTCCACCTGGCCCAGGTAGCCCGGCACAACCCACGCCTCAACGCCGTGGTGACGCTCGACGAGGAGCGCGCCCGCGCCCGCGCCCGCGAGGCCGACGCGGCGCTCGCCCGCGGCGAGGTGTGGGGCCCGCTGCACGGCGTGCCGATGACCATCAAGGACTCCTTCATGACGGCCGGGGTGCGCACCACCAGCGGCTACCCCCGGCTGAAGGACCACGTGCCCACCCGCGACGCCACCGTGGTGGCGCGCCTGAAGGCCGCTGGCGCCATCCTCCTGGGCAAGACGAACCTGCCCACGCTGACGTTGGACCTGCAGACGAACGGGCCCCTCTTCGGCCGGGCCAGCAACCCGTGGGACGAGACACGCACCCCCGGCGGCAGCACCGGCGGAGGCGCCGCGGCCGTGGCCTCCGGCATGTCCCCCCTCGAGGTGGGCAGTGACCTGGCCGGCTCCATCCGCGTGCCCTCGCACTACTGCGGCGTCTTCGGCTTCAAGCCCACCGAGCACCGCGTCCCCATCTCCGGCCACATCCCCCCGCTGCCCGGCCGCCCCCGCGGCGTGCGCTACGAGGGCGCCGCCGGGCCACTCGCCCGCAGCGTGGAGGACCTGAAGCTGGGGCTGAAGCTGCTCGCGGGCCCGGATGACGAGGACTGGGACGTGCCTCCCGTCCCCGTGCGCGACGTGCCCCCGCGCGAGCTGAGCTCCTACCGCTTCGCCTGGACGGAGGACTTCGGCGGCATCCCCGTCTCGCGCGAGACGCGCGCCGCGCTGGAGAAGCTCGCCACCACCCTGGAGGGGCTCGGGTGCCGGGTGGAGCGGTGCGCCCCGCCGGGGCTCGACTACGAGGAGATGTGGGAGGTGTGGGGCCGCGTGCTCGGCGCGGAGCTCGGCTCCGAGATGGAGGCCATGGGGCGCTTCCTCTTCAGCGTGCGCTTCAAGGCCATGCGCGGCGATGCCATCCTCAACCGCGGCGTCGTTCGCGGGGTGAACAGCGAGATGAGCGAGTACATCGAGGCCCTCTCCCTGCACGACCGCATCACCGGACAGGTGGAGGCCTTCCTCTCGCAGTGGGACGCGTGGCTGTGCCCCACCGCCGTGGGCTCCGCCTTCACCCACCGCCCCAGTGGCGAGTGCCTCGACGTGGACGGGCAGGAGGTGCCCTACCTCACCGGCACCTGTGGCTTCACCGCCGCCTTCAACCTCACCGGCCACCCCGTGGTGGTGATGCCCGTGGCGCGGCTCGTGAACTCCCCCCTGCCCCTGGGCATCCAGGTGGTGGGCCGCAGGTGGCTCGACGAGGAGCTGCTCGCCCTGTGCGAGGCCCTCACGGACATCACCGGCCCCTTCCAGCGGCCCCCGGGGTACTGACCCGAGGGTCTCCCTCCCCGTCAATCCACCACGAGCCCCGGCTCGCCCTCACCGAGGGCCTCGAGCACCTGCTCCGCCGCCTTCTCGATG
>NZ_DASVWK010000929.1:0-2080 GCF_036389735.1 Archangium sp.
GGCTGCGTGCTGTCACGGTGTCGGGGTCGGGTCCGGTCGAGGAGGGACGGGTGGCCGCCGATTTCGAGCTGCGCGAACGGAGCGTCGCTCCGTGAGCGGTCTGTCTGGCAGTCGTGAGCCCGGAGGTCGTCATGCACATGAACAAGCAGGTCCGTTTGCGGCGCTGGCTGTTGGCTCTTGGTGTGGCAACCGCGCTGGCCGGTGGGGCGGCCTATGCGATGAACAAGGAGTGCTGGTCGTGCACGCCCTGCGGCTGCTCCTCGGACGGGGGCCACCTCATGTGTTGTGATGCCCACTCGTGCTGACGGGAATCGGTCGGAACTGAAGCCAGGTACGCAACCGCGCCGCCCTCTCCCCGAGAATAGGGGCAGAGGGTCGTGATCGAGGGGATGACATGAGAGGCGCAGCACATGCGGCGTGAGCGGACACGTCCGAGGCAGGTCGCGCTCACCGCGGCCTTCACGGGTCTGGCCGTCTTCCTCTGGCAGCTCGCTACCGCCTCACCGTCTCCCGCTTTCCCCGAGCCCTCCCCCGATGGCCTCGGGGTCGTCCTCGAGCCTTCTGCGCCTGGCGCTCGCGCCTTCGTCGGTGGCGCCCCCGTGCTCGATGCCAGCGTCAGCGCCTTGTCCTCCCGGCCGGTGGGGGTGCTCCCTTCCTGGGCTGAGCCCCGCGTCCTCCCCGGGAAGACCGCGCCTGCTTCCGAGGAGCGCTCCGCTTCCTCCTCCGCCCCCGTCACCGTCCTTCCCTCCGTGACCGACGAGCACGCGCCGGATGGTCTGCCGATCTCGGCCATCCGCTGCACCCGGACGCCCCAGGGGCTCGACTGTGGCAGCTGTCGCATCGACGGGGACTGCCCCCCGGGGCAGGGCTGTGTGGCCAACCGCGAGACGCGCCGCTTCGAGTGTCAGGCCTCCGAGTGCGAGCAGGACGCCCACTGCTTTCCCGGCGCCGTCTGCCGGCCCGTCAACACCGGCGCCACGGGGAGCGTCATCCAGCGCTGTCTCCCCGAGGGGCTTCGCCAGGAAGGGGAGCCGTGTGACACCGTCCCCATCTCCGCCGCCGCCTCCTGTCGCGAGGGCCTGCGCTGCGTCAACCAGGTGTGCTCCACTGCCTGTCGGCTCGAGGAGCCCGCGAGCTGTCCCTCTGGGCTCGTCTGCACCGACAGTCTGAATGGCCCTGGTTGTTTCCCGGACTGCCAGCGGCTCGGCTGCCCCGAGGGGCAACGCTGCACCCGCGTCCGGGACCAGCGGTATCAATGTCTCGTGGAGTCCCAGGGCGACTGTCGCGACAACCCGTGCCCCGACGGCGAGCGCTGCAACCTGCGCATGTCCCGGGGCCGCGCTGTCTTCTGGTGCGCGAAGCTCTGTGATGCGCTGCACCCCGAGAGCTGTCCCGCCGAACAGGTCTGTGGTGTGGGGAGCCCCACCGTCAGCACCTGCTTTCGCAAGTGCGACCCGATGCGGGCGGACTCCTGTGGCCCCGGGTGGACCTGCTCCACCGTGTCCGAGGACATGACCGTGTTCGGGTGCGCCCCCGAGCTGCAACGCCAGGCGCGACCCTAGGGGACGATGACCCGGCGCAGGTGCGCTCCCAGTCTCGTCGCCATCTCGTAGTGGATCGTCTGCGCCCAGTCCGCCAGGTTCTCCACGTGCAGGTGCTCGTCCCCGTCCTTGCCGATGAGCGTCGCCGTCAGCGGTCGCTCGTCATGCGTCGCCCTCGTCACGTCCACGATGATGTGGTTCATCATCACCCGCCCCAGCACCGGGCACCGCCGCCCGTTCACCAGCACGTGCGCCTTCCCCGACATCAAGCGCGGATACCCGTCGAAGTACCCCACCGGGAGCACCGCCACCCGCGTCGCCTCCGGGCAGCGGTACGTGCACCCGTACCCCACGTAGCTCCCCGACGGCAGCCACTTCACCACCTGGCTCGGGCAGCGCCAGGACAGCACCGGCCTCAGCTCCGGCACCCGGCCCAACACCAGACGCGCCGACAGTCGGGTCTCCGAGGAGGGCCACAGGCCATACAGGGAGATGCCCACCCGCTGCGCGTCGTAGCGCGCCCTCGGCAGCACCAGCGT
>NZ_DASVWK010000930.1:0-3537 GCF_036389735.1 Archangium sp.
ATCTGGCGCTGAAGGACAAGCTGGACGCGGTGGTCGAGCTGGAGCGGCTGATCCTCTACCAGCGCTGGCTGCTGACGTTCGCCAACAACTTCATCAGCATGCCGGACCTCTACCAGACGAAGCGGCGCGCGCTGGTGGAGAGGGGGACGCTCATCCTCGGGGGGCTCCGGTACAGGCTGGCGGTGCTGGTGACGAACCACGCCGCGCACCTCGCGCTGACGAACCAGGGCACCACCTGCACCCTCTACGTGCAGGTGATGGCGAAGGAGGGCGGCGAGCACTACGAGGTGGCCGTGCCCGTCACGGGGGGCCGGAGCGGGCACCTCGCGGTGGGCAAGCGGGGCGTGTTCTACGACGTGGAGGGCCGCGAGTTCGACGCCGTGGTGACGCAGGTCGTCCGCCAGCCCGTCTCGTTGTGGGAGGCGATGCTGATGCCGTTCGCGCGGATTGGTCATTTCATCACCTCGAAGATCGAAGGGCTGTCGGCGGCTGGCGAGAAGTCGCTCGACGCGCAGCTGGAGAAGGTGGTGCCAGTACCGGCCGTGCCCGCTCCGGGGACTCCCGGGGCTGCCGTGCCCGTGGGTCAGGTCGCGGGACCGGCCGGTTTCATCGCCGCGGTGGGACTCACGGTCGCGGCCATTGGCTCGTCGCTGGCCTTCATCGTGACGCAGGCCAAGTCGCTCACGCTGGTGGATATCATCACCGCGGCGAGCCTCATCGCCACCGGCGTCATGGTGCCCTCGGGCCTGCTGGGGTGGCTCAAGCTGCGCAAGCGCAACCTGGCGCTGTTGCTGGAAGGGTCGGGCTGGGCGCTCAACGACCGGTTGGGGCTCACGCCGAAGCTGGCCTCCCTCATCACCCGCCGGCCGAGGCGGCCGAAGAGCGCGAAGGTGGACCGGACCGACGTGTTGCGCTCGGTGATCGAGACGGTACGCGAGGATGACCAGGATGAGCGGCCCTCGTGGGGCCCGCGGCTGGGCCTCGTGCTGTTCATCCTCTTCATCGTGCTGTGGCAGTTCCGCGAGCCGCTCGTCCGCGCGGCCTGCGGGCACCAGTGGTTGGCCGGGAGCACGTGCGACTCCCTGCTCCCGCCGCCCGCACCACCGGGTCCCTGAGGCGTTCTACCTGACGACGTACCAGTTCGTGTCCGCGAAGCCCTGGAGCACCACTTCCGAGAGTCGGGTGCCACCGCGCATGAACCAGAGGGCGAGCCGGCCCTGGGTGCGGTGGTGCCACAAGATGTCCTGATCTCCGTCGCGATTGAGGTCCCCTACCGAGATCGGGCGCCAGTTCACATCGGGGAGGCCCTGAAGCACCCCAGTCGAGAGCACGGTGCCCTCGTGCATGAACCAGAGGGCGAGCTGGCCCTGGGTACGGTGGTGCCACAAAATGTCCAGGCTCCCGTCGCGATTGAAATCCGCCGCCGTCACGGGCTGCCAGTTCACATCGGAATAGCCTCGAATCACCACGTCCGAGAGCCGGGTGCCCGCGCGCATGAACCAGAGGGCGACCTTGCCGTTCGTCCGGTGGTGCCACAGGACGTCCAGGTCCCCGTCACCATTGAAGTCCGCCGCTGTCACGGGCCGCCAGTTCACGTCGTTGAAGCCCTGGAGGACCACGCTGGAGAGCAGGGTGCCCGCGCGCAGGAACCAGAAGGCGAGCTGGCCCTGGGTGTGGTGGTGCCACAGGACGTCCAGTTCGCCGTCGCCGTCGAAGTCCCCCGCCGTCACCGGCTGCCAGTTCACGTCGGGATAGCCCTGAAGCACGACCTCCGAGACCCGGCTGCCATCCCGCAGCAGCCAGAGGGCGAGCTGGCCTCGGGTGCGATGATGCCGCAGGACGTCCAGGTTGCCGTCGCTGTCGAAGTCTCCTGTCGCCACCGGCTGCCAGTTCACGTCGGAGGTGCCCTGGAGCTCCACCTGTGACAGCTGGGCGCCATCCTTCATGAACCAGATGGCGCTCTTGTCGGCGGTGCGGTTCTGCCACAGGACGTCGAGGCTCCCGTCCTTGTTGAAGTCCGCGCTCTTGTTCCCACACAGCCTGGCACTGGCATTGTTCGTGGAGCGGCAGAAGCCACCAATCGCCGAGTAGACGTAGGTGATGTCCTCGCCGCGGCAGCCCGTCTCGGGGCACGTGTTCACCACGTTGCAGGTGCCGGTGTTGACGTAGTCCGTATCCCCGCGCACCAGGATGCCCGCCACCGTGTAGCCACTCGTCTCGTAGACGCCCGAGCCCGAGTTGCCGCCGAAGGTGTCCGTCGTGGCCACGAAGTAGTCCAGCGTGCCCGCGCGCGGGTCTCGCACCGAGCCGCCCGAATCCACCTTGTACGGTATGCCGCTGCCACAGCCGATGACGGCCACGTTCTGCCCGCTGGCCAGGGCGGTGTTGCCCGTCTTCACCGGAGCGGGAGTGAACCGCGGCGTGGCCGGCCGATCCAGACGCACCAGGGAGTAGTCCACCGAGCCCTGCTTGCGGGACACGATGGAGGTGCAGGTGAAGACGTCCGCGGTGGTGACCGGTTGGAGCGTGCCCGCCGCGGTCTGGTAGTAGTTGAAGACGAAGCGCATGTCGGCGCAGTCCGCCGAGGAAGAGATGCAGTGGCCCGCGGTGAGCACCACGTCGTCGTCGATGAGCGTGCCGGAGCAGAAGGCCGCCGTGGGGTCTTCCCGGAAGCGTTCCGTGGGGCAGAGGCTGAAGCGCCTTCCCAGCGTCGGGGCATTGAAGGTGACGTTGTTGGGGTCCGTGGTGTCGAGCGCCGTCAACATCATCACCGCCACGGTGGACTGCTGCGCACGCGCCCTCAACGTGGCGTCCGGGTGCGCGTACACGTCCTGCCGGTTGTCCGTTCCGTAGACGACCTCGCCCCGCGTCTGGCCAAGTGATTCGCCATCCCCCAGGTGTCGAGGGTCATCATCTGACTGTTCCGTTGGGCTACAGGCCAGGGACGAGAGCAGCACCAGCAGGGGCCAGCGTCGGTAGGTGCGTGAAGGCGAATGGGTCTCTCTCATGAGTGCAGGGAAATGCCCATCGGGACCTCGTGCCGCATCCGACCCCGGGGGGGCTGGTGCCAGGGTAATAAAGACTTGCATGGACAAACCCTGTCAGGGAAGAATAGACAATCCATGTCGTGCCAGTGTTGCTTTATAATTACAGCGACTGTGACTGGCATGATTTTGATGAGATGTGATTTGACTATTCTCGATGCTTGGTCAGCCTTGAGCGCGATGGGCTGTCATGGCCACGCGGCCTAAATCCTTTGTGCCGCCAATTCCGGCGGCATCACCCAACAGGAGGCAGGACCATGAACGAGAGGAAGCTTCGGCTGAACAAGGAGACCATCCGGAACCTCTCCGATGAGAGCCTGGATCAGGTCGCTGGTGGCCGGGGGAAGACGATCGTCGTCACGATCAGCGGGGCCAACTCTGGGTGCATCAACGTGAGCTGCAAGGACTGCAACTCGTTGGTCATCGTCGGCAACGTCTGTAAGTAGGCGACCATCCGGTGATGCGGTGACTCGCGCCGTGTAGAGAGAGCGGC
>NZ_DASVWK010000931.1:0-15608 GCF_036389735.1 Archangium sp.
GGAGCGGGGGCCCGTCGCCGGGGCTTGAGCGCGCGGGGCGGCGGCCGGCGCTGGGGCCGGGCTCCGTCCCGAGGACCCTCCGAGCAGCGCCTGGATGCGCGCCCAGCGCACCTTCTCCTCGGCCATGAGGCGGGTCAGCTCCTCGCGAGCCTGGGCATCCGGCAGCTCGCTGGCCGCGGCGGCCACCCGATCCAGGAAGGGCATCAGGTAGCCGAAGTCCCTCTCGAAACCACCGGGTTGCTTGTTGGCCATGTGCATCCTCCACGAGCGGGCGGACGGGCCCCGCGCCCCCACCCTACCCCCGTAAATCGTCCGGGGCGATGAAGCTTTTGAGCCGCTTCCTGGTTATGAACTGGCAAATGTAGGCCGGGCTCCGCCAGCAGCCTGACCTCCGGGGGGGCTTCCCCTCCGGCCCCAGAGGGAGTACACGCTCCCCCGGCTCCATGCCGATTTGGCTGGAATCTTCAAGCAGCGGGAAGTAAGGGCGCCCCCTGCCCTGTTCTCGCAGGACTTCAATTAGCAGAAGGACCGACTCTCGTGGCCACCCAAGTTCCCATCGAAAAGGTTCGTAACATCGGCATCTCCGCCCACATCGACTCGGGCAAGACGACGCTCTCCGAGCGCATCCTCTTCTATACGGGCCGCATCCACGAGATCCACGAGGTCCGTGGCAAGGATGGCGTCGGCGCGAAGATGGACTCGATGGATCTGGAGCGTGAGAAGGGCATCACGATCCAGTCCGCCGCCACCTACGCCATGTGGGGCGAGTACAACATCAACCTCATCGACACCCCCGGACACGTCGACTTCACCATCGAGGTGGAGCGCTCCCTGCGCGTGCTCGACGGTGCGATCCTCGTGCTCTGCTCGGTGTCCGGCGTTCAGTCCCAGTCCATCACGGTGGACCGGCAGATGAAGCGCTACAAGGTTCCCCGCATCGCGTTCGTCAACAAGATGGACCGCGCGGGCGCCAACTACGAGCGCGTCGCCGCCCAGCTCAAGGAGAAGCTGAACCACCACCCGGTTCGTCTCCAGGTTCCGATCGGCAACGAGGACCGCTTCCAGGGCCTCGTCGACCTCATCCAGATGAAGGCGTTCTACTTCGACGGTGAGAGCGGCGAGATCATCCGCGAGGAGGCCATCCCCGCCGACCTGGTCGAGAAGGCCAAGGCCGACCGTCAGGAGATGATCGAGAAGGTCGCCGAGGTGGATGACGCCCTGGGCGAGCTCTTCCTGTCCGACGCCGCCATCAGCAACGACCAGATCCTGGCCGCCGTGCGCCGTGCCACCATCGCGCTGAAGATGACGCCGGTGATGTGCGGCTCGGCGTACAAGAACAAGGGCGTGCAGCTGCTGCTCAACGCCATCTGCGCCATCCTCCCCAACCCGGCGGAGGTCACCAACGAGGCGCTGGACCAGAAGAACAACGAGGCGAAGGTCATCCTCGAGTCCAGCCCGGACAAGCCCTTCGTTGGTCTCGCGTTCAAGCTGGAGGACGGCCGCTACGGTCAGCTGACCTACATGCGCGTCTACCAGGGCCAGGTGAGCAAGGGTGACTTCATCGTCAACCAGGCCAACCAGAAGAAGGTCAAGATCCCGCGCATCGTTCGCATGCACTCGAACGAGATGAACGACATCAACGACGCCCGTGCCGGCGACATCATCGCCCTGTTCGGCGTCGAGTGCGCCTCCGGCGACACGTTCACCGACGGCACCGTGCAGTACACGATGACGTCCATGTTCGTGCCGGACGCCGTCATCTCGCTCGCGGTGTCTCCGAAGAGCCGCGATGCGCAGACCAACTTCTCCAAGGCCCTCAACCGCTTCACCAAGGAGGATCCGACCTTCCGCGTGAACCGTGACGAGGAGTCCGGCCAGACGATCATCCGCGGCATGGGTGAGCTGCACCTGGAGATCTACATCGAGCGCATGAAGCGCGAGTACAACTGCGAGGTGATCGCCGGCAAGCCGCAGGTGGCCTACCGCGAGACCATCTCCCAGAAGGGCGAGTTCGCCTACACGCACAAGAAGCAGACCGGTGGTTCCGGTCAGTTCGCGCGCGTGTGCGGCTACCTCGAGCCCCTCCCGGCCGACGCCGTGGAGCAGTACGAGTTCGTGGACGACATCGTGGGCGGCTCCATCCCCCGCGAGTTCATCCCCGCGTGCGACAAGGGCTTCCTCGAGGCCATCAAGAAGGGCTCGCTCATCGGCTTCCCCGTGGTGGGCGTGCGCGTCGTCATCAACGACGGTGCGTTCCACGCGGTGGACTCGTCCGAAATGGCCTTCAAGACCGCCGCCATCATGGGCTTCCGTGAGGGCTACGCGGCCGCCAAGCCGGTCATCCTCGAGCCGATGATGAAGGTGGAGGTCCAGGCTCCCGAGGACTTCCAGGGCTCGGTGGTGGGTCAGATCAACCAGCGTCGTGGCACCATCCTCGAGTCCGGTACGGCCGAGGGTTACGTCACGGTGGTGGCCGAGGTGCCGCTGAACACCATGTTCGGCTACTCCACGGATCTGCGCTCCGCCACCCAGGGCAAGGGCGAGTTCACGATGGAGTTCTCCAAGTACACGCCGGTGCCCCGCAACGAGGCCGAGGCCCTGATGGCGCAGTACAAGGAGAAGCAGGCCGCCGAGCAGGCCGCGCGCAAGTAGTCCCGCGCGTCATGGCCTGACAGTTCCAGGCTGTTGACAGAAGGCGCCTCCCCCGGGGGCGCCTTCTTTTTTTCCGGGTCCGGCGTTTTCCGCTGTCTCTGTCGCCGGGCCCTCCGGGGTTCCCTCTCACTTTCGAGAACCCATGACTTTCGAAGACCTGAAGCTCGCCGAAACCCTGCTGCGCGCCGTGAAGGCGGAGGGCTACACCACGCCCACCCCCATCCAGAAGCAGGCCATCCCCCATGTGCTCGCCGGCAAGGACGTGCTCGGCTGTGCCCAGACGGGAACGGGCAAGACGGCGGCTTTCACCCTGCCCATCCTCCAGCGCCTGTCCGTCGACCGTCCGGCGCCGCCCGCCCGCGGCCGCCCCATCCGGGCCCTCGTGCTCAGCCCCACGCGCGAGCTGGCCGCGCAGATTGGTGAGAGCGTCCGTGCCTACGGGCGTCACACCGGCATCACCTCCGCCGTCATCTTCGGCGGCGTGGGCCAGAACGCCCAGGAGCAGTCCCTCAAGCACGGCGTGGACGTGCTCGTGGCCACGCCCGGCCGCCTGCTGGATCTCATGCAGCAGGGCTTCGTGTCCTACAAGTCGCTGGAGGTGTTCGTCCTCGACGAGGCGGACCGCATGCTGGACATGGGCTTCATCCACGACGTGAAGCGCATCATCGCCGCGCTGCCCAAGCAGCGGCAGACGCTCTTCTTCTCGGCCACCATGCCGCCGGAGATCCAGGGGCTGGCCAACAGCATCCTCACCCACCCGGTGCGGGTGGAGGTGGCACCCGTGGCCACCACGGCGGAGACCATCGACCAGCGGCTGTACTTCGTGGAGAAGGAGCAGAAGCGCGGCCTGCTCGTGCACCTGCTCCAGAGCGACCGCTCCATCGAGCGCGTGCTCGTCTTCACGCGCACCAAGCACGGCGCGAACCGGGTGGCGAAGCAGCTGGAGACGGCGGGCATTGGCGCGGCCCCCATCCACGGCAACAAGAGCCAGAACGCGCGCGAGCGGGCGCTGGCGGACTTCAAGTCCGGCGCCTGCCGGGTGCTGGTGGCCACGGACATTGCCGCGCGAGGCATCGACATCGACGGCATCACCCACGTCATCAACTTCGACCTGCCCAACGTGCCCGAGACGTACGTGCACCGCATCGGCCGCACGGGCCGCGCGGGCGCGGCGGGCATTGCCCTCTCCTTCTGCGACTACGAGGAGCGCGCGTACCTGAGGGACATCGAGCGCATCATCCGCCGGAACGTGCCGGTGGTGGAGGCCCCTGCGCACAAGTCGGGCCAGTCGGCGCCCGCGCCGGGCTCGCTCGAGCCGGCCGCCTCCCGGCCCCAGCAGTCCCGCCCCGCCGCCAGCACCCGGCCCGCCCAGGATCGTGGCGAGCGGGGCTCGGGTGACGGGGGCCGTCGTCGTCGCGGTGGTGGTGGTGGTGGTGGTGGCGGTCGGGGTGGCTCCCGGGGTTCCGAGTCGGGACGCCCGGCCCGGAACGACCGGCCCCAGCAGGGCAAGTCGGGGGGGCAGTCCGCCCGGCCCGCCTCGTCGGCTCCCGCGGCGCCCGCCGCCGTTTCACAGAGGCCACGCGCCCCCAAGTGGTTGTAAAGAGGCACCGTGACCCTGCTCCGCGCCGCCGACGTTCAACTGTCCTTCGGTAGCCGTACCGTCTTCCAGGGCCTCACGCTCACCATTGAAGAGGGTGAGCGCGTGGGCCTGGTGGGGGTGAACGGCTCCGGTAAGTCCTCGTTGATGAAGATCCTGGCCGGGGTGACCCGGCCGGACGCGGGGGAGCTCCAGCTCCGCCGTGGCGCGCGCGTCACCTACCTGCCCCAGGAGCCCGAGTTCGCTCCGGGCGCCACGGTGGCCACGGAGCTGAGCGTGGCCCAGGGACCCCTGAGGGAGACCCTGGCCGCGCACGCCGAGCTCTCCCGCCGTCTGGAGTCCACGCCCACCGAGGGCCAGGACAAGCTGCTGGAGCAGCTCTCGAAACTGTCGGACCGCGTCGACCAGATGGGCGGCTGGGACACGGAGCACCACGCCAAGACGCTGCTGGACCGGCTCGGGGTGAAGGACTGGGACCGGCCCGTGGCCGAGCTGTCCGGCGGTCTGCGCAAGCGCGTGGCCATCGCCCGTGCGCTGCTGATGCGGCCGGACATGCTGATGCTGGACGAGCCCACCAACCACCTGGACGCCGACACGGTGGACTGGCTCGAGGAGGAGCTGGACAACCTGCCCGGCTCGTTGCTGCTGGTGACGCACGACCGGTACTTCCTCGATGACCTGGTGGACCGCATCGTGGAGATCCAGCCCGGCGAGGGCCTCATCTCCTACCCGGGCAACTACGAAGCGTACGTGGAGCAGAAGCTGGTGGCCCAGGAGAACGCGTCCGTGGCCCAGCACAAGCGCGAGCGGTGGATCGCCCAGGAAGTGGCGTGGCTGCGCAAGGGCCCGGAGGCGCGGCGCACCAAGAGCAAGGCGCGCATCGACCGGGCGCGCAAGCTGATGGAGGAGAAGGGCTTCCAGCGGCCGAAGGTGGCGGGGCTCCAGGTGATGCAGGCCCCCCGGCTGGGCCACACCGTCATCGAGGCCGAGGACGTGCGGAAGTCCTACGGCGAGCGCAACGTGCTCAAGGGCGTGAACCTGCTGCTCCAGCGCGGCGAGCGCGTGGGCCTGGTGGGCCCCAATGGCGTGGGGAAGACGACCTTCCTGCGGGTGCTGCTCGGAGAGCTGCCGCCGGACTCCGGCAACGTGGTCATCGGGAAGAACACCAAGGTCGCGTACTACGACCAGACGCGCGCCTCGCTCGACCCGGAGCAGACGGTATACGAGGCGGCCTCGCCGCGCGGGGACGACTGGGTGGAGCTGGGGGACCAGCGGGTAGCGCTGCGCGACTACCTGGAGGACCTGCTCTTCCCCGTGCCCATGCAGCGGATGAAGGTGAAGGCCCTCTCGGGCGGCGAGCGCAACCGGCTCCTGCTGGCGCGCCTCTTCCTGGAGGGCGCCAACGTCCTCGTGCTGGACGAGCCGACCAACGACCTGGACATCGTCACGCTGAACATCCTCGAGGGGCTGCTGCTGCGCTTCACCGGCAGCGTGCTGCTGGTGACGCACGACCGGTACTTCCTCGACAAGGTGGCCACCTCCATCCTCTCCTTCGAGGGCGATGGCAAGGTGGTGCGCTACGAGGGCAACTTCACGATGTACCGGCGGCTGAAGGAGCAGGCGAAGGCCGTCGCGACGCCCGCCCCCGCCGCGAAGAAGTCGGAGCCCACTACCCCAGTGGCCGAGCCCAAGCAGGCCCGCAAGCCCGGGAAGCTCTCGTACAAGGACCAGCGCGAGCTGGAGGGCATGGAAGCCACCATCGAGGCCGCGGAGACGCGCAAGGCCGAGCTGGAAGCCCAGCTCGTGGATCCGAGCATCTACTCCAGCGCGACGAAGGCGGCCGAGGTCCAGAAGGACCTGGCGGCGGCGGCGGCGGAAGTGGATCGCCTCTACGCGCGTTGGCAGGACTTGCAGAACCTGGCCGCCGGAACCTGAAGAATTGTGTATGCCCCCTCTCCCCCAGGGAGAGGGCTGGGGTGAGGGTGCCCCCTCGCCTACCCGACTGAGAACCCATGATTCGTCTCGACAACATCGGCAAGCAGCACGGACAGCAGATCCTCTTCGTGGAGGCGTCTGCGCAGCTCAACAAGGGTGAGAAGGTGGGGCTGGTGGGCCCGAACGGAGCGGGCAAGTCGACCCTGTTCCGGATGGTCGTCCAGCGTGAGCACCCGGACGAGGGGCAGGTGTCCGTGGACCGCGGCGTCACCATCGGCTACTTCGACCAGGACGTAGGCGAGATGTCTGGCCAGAGCGCCGTGGCCGCGGTGATGGACGGCGCCGGGCCGGTGTCCGAGGTGGCGAGCGAGCTGAAGCAGCTCGAGGCGGCCATGGCCGACCCGGACCGCATGGACGAGATGGACAAGCTCGTCGAGCGCTTCGGCGTGGTGCAGGGCCGCTACGAGGAGCTGGGCGGCTACGCTCTGGAGGGACGGGCGCGGGAGATCCTCGCCGGCCTCGGCTTCTCCGAGGAGATGATGGACGGGGACGTGGGAGCGCTGTCGGGCGGCTGGAAGATGCGCGTGGCGCTCGGACGCATCCTGCTGATGAACCCGGACGTGATGCTGCTCGACGAGCCCAGCAACCACCTGGACCTCGAGTCGCTCATCTGGCTGGAGAACTTCCTCAAGGGCTTCGAGGGCGCGCTGCTGATGACGAGCCACGATCGCGAGTTCATGAACCGCATCGTGACGAAGATCATCGAGATCGACGGCGGCGAGCTGACGACGTACTCGGGCGACTACGAGTTCTACGAGCAGCAGCGGGCCACGAACGAGAAGCACCAGCAGGCGCAGTACGAGCGCCAGCAGGCGATGCTCGCCAAGGAGCTCAAGTTCATCGAGCGCTTCAAGGCGCGCGCCTCGCACGCGGCCCAGGTGCAGAGCCGGGTGAAGAAGCTCGAGAAGATCGAGAAGGTGGAGCCGCCCAAGCGTCGCCAGACGATGGTGTTCGAGTTCCAGCAGGCGCCGCGCTCGGGCGACGACGTGGCGAAGCTGGAGCGGGTGGTGAAGGGCTACGGCAAGCGGCGCATCTACAACGGGCTGGACTTCCTCGTGCGGCGCGGAGAGCGCTGGTGCGTGATGGGCGTGAACGGCGCGGGCAAGTCCACGCTGCTCAAGCTGATCTCCGGCGAGTCGCGGCCGGACGACGGGGCGGTCTCGGTCGGTGGCAGCGTGAAGATGGGCTACTTCGCGCAGCACGCCATGGAGCTGCTGAAGCCGGATCAGACGGTGTTCGACTCGCTGGTGGACAAGTTCCCCCGGGCCTCGCAGGGCGCGTTGCGCGCGCTGGCCGGGTGCTTCGGCTTCTCGGGCGATGAGATCGAGAAGAAGTGCAAGGTGCTCTCCGGTGGTGAGAAGGCGCGACTGGTGCTGGCGCAGATGCTGTTCGATCCGCCCAACTTCCTGGTGCTGGACGAGCCCACCAACCACCTGGACATGGCGACGAAGCAGATGCTGATCGCCGCGCTGGCCAACTACGAGGGCACGATGCTCTTCGTGAGCCACGACCGGCACTTCCTGGGCGCGCTGTCCAACCGGGTGCTGGAGCTCACGCCCGAGGGCATCCACCAGTACGGTGGCGGCTACACGGAGTACGTGGCGCGCACGGGCCACGAGGCCCCCGGCCTGCGCAGCTGAGGTTGTCCCATCCCGAGAGCCCCGACTCGTCACCTGCGTCAGGGCCCTCGGTGGGCTACAACCCACCGCATGAACCGTCGCTCCACTCTCGTGTTTCTCGGCCTCGCGCTGTCCGCTTGCGCCTCGCAACACAACACCCGCGAGGTGCTCCCTCGCGTCGACAACAGTTTCTTCCTTCGGGAACAGTGCAAGCCCACGAGGACGGCCTCGCTCTCCCCGAAGCAGGTGACCGGGCTCGATGAGCTGCCCTCTTCCCTTCGTCACCGGCTGCTCGAGAGCCTTCCCCTGCAAGCGGTGGGAGACACCGAGCGCGCGAAGTGCCAGGACCTCGCGGCCCGGCTCCTCGAGGATCGGCTCCGCGCGCTCTGCTGGATGGAGGCGCGCGTGACGCGCCAGGGTGACGCCGGGACGGGCACCCCCGCCGCCCCACCCCGCTTGAGCGTCCAGCTCGGGACTCGCTACCAGGTCGGCACCATCATCTGGGTCTCCGAGAACAAGGATCCCAAGGTGTCACCGGCACGCGTCATCGAGGAGGCGAACCGTGCGCTCCCCAAGGACAAGGCATGCACGGTGCGCACGCTCGAGGACATCTGGGCGCGGGTCGCCAGACTCGGGGACTTCGGCCAGGTCCTGGTCGTGCCGGGCCCCGCCGATCCCCAGCAGAAGACGGTGACCCTGGTCGTCGACATCAAGCAGAAGGAGCCGGCCCCCGGTAACGCGGGGACTCCACCGGGCACGCAAAACCCGCCGAGCCCCCCTCCCCCTCAACGGTGATGGATGAGGAACCGCTCCGCATCCCAGGTGAGCCCGTAGAGACGTAGCGCATCCTGGAGCCCCGACTCGGCCGGTGTCGGATGCACGATGCCCTCCAGTCGGGTCAGACGGATCGTCCGGTCCGCGCCCGCCGAGGCCAGGATCGCGGCTCCAGGCGAGAAGACCACGGCGCTGGGCAGCCCTTGATGGCCGCGGACCGTCCCCATCAGCTCGCCGGAAGGGAGGCTCCAGACCTTCACCCGCAGGTCCATGCCGCTCGAGGCCATGAACCTCCCGTCCCGTGACAAGGACATGAAGAGGACGCCGACAGCGTCCGCGTCCAGTGCCTTCAACAGGCGGCCGTCTCCGGCATCCCAGAGACGAATGGGCTGCTTCATGCCCGCCGTCACCACGCGGTTGTCGGAGAGCGCGACCGACCGGACCATGCCCCCTGCTTCGAACTGGCGAAGCTGCTGACGGTGAGCCACATCCCAGAGCCGCGCGGTGCCATCCGCGCCGCCAGACACGAGGCGGCTCCCCGTTGAGTCAAAGGCAAGGGACCAGACCTTCCCCGTGTGTCCCGTGAGCCGACCGAGAATGGCACCCGAGGGCAGCGACCAGAGGAGGATGTCGCGCTCACTGCCCACCGCGAGGGACTTCCCATCGGGTGCGAAGGCCACGGCCCGAACAGGCCCCGTTATTCCGGAGAGCTCGAGCACCTGCCGGCCAGAACGGACCTCCAGTACGAGCACCGCCCCATCCGGTCCGCCCGCCGCGACGAGCTGGGCATCCGGGCTCACCGCGAGGGACACGGTCCCCGGTCCGAGGGCTCGCGGCTCCGCGGCGTTCCCTTCCGAGAGGCTCCACAGGCGCAAGCCATCTTCCCCACCCGAGACGAGCTCCTGCTCTCCAGAAAACGCCACCGCCTCCACCCAGACCTGATGGCCTCGGAGGACGACCTCGGCGGGAGTCCCGGGCCGGGACCAGACATTCAACACGCCGTCCCTTCCACCGGACGCGAAGGTGCGCCCATCCGGAGACAGGGCCACCGCCATCGCGAGCGAGTGGTGTGCATCCAGACGTTCGAGGAGCTCGCCACTGCGCGCATCGAGGAGCTGGACACGTCCATCCCATCCCGCTTCGGCGAGGAGCTGGAACCGGGGATCGATGGCGGTGGTCGCGATGCCTCCCTCGATTCTCAGGACATCGACGAGCTGTCCGGACCGGGCACTCCAGAAGCGAACGGTCTGGTCGCTCGCCGAGGTCATGACGAGCTGCCCATCGGAAGAGAAGGCACCCGCCTCCACCTTCTCCTGATGTCCGACGAGCCGACGCAGCTCCGTGCCGGCATTCAGGTCCCACACCCGGGCACTCCGGTCCATGCTCGTCGAGAGCAACTGGCGCTCATCCTCGGAGAAGGCCACGGAGATCACGTACTCGTCGTGCTCGAACCGCATCCGCTCGGTCCCGGTGCCGACGTCCCAGACGCGAACCGTCTTGTCCACGCCACAGGAGGCCAACCGCGTCCCGCCGGGGGAGAACGCCAGGCCCCGCACCACGTCCGAGTGGCCCTGAAGCACGGCCACCTGCTTCCCCTGGCTCAAGTCCCAGACTCGAATCTCCCCCGGCCTGCCTCCGGAGGCCAGCAGCCGACCGTCAGGGGAGAAGGCGACGGCGTGCACCTCGGCCGAATGGCCCCTCAGCTCCGCCAGCAGCCCCCCACCGCTCACGTCCCAGAGGCGAACGACGGAGTCATACCCGGCCGAGGCCAGCACCCGGCCCTCGGAGGAGAACGCGACGGCGAGCACGGAGCCCTCGAACTTCTTCGTCCAGCGCTGGGTGGAGGCATGGCTCGTCGCCCAGGCGTGCCCCCACCGCGCCTCCGGGGAGTCCTGCTCCGCGCGGGCCGCCGCGAAGTACCCCGCCGCCACGCCCCATTGCCGCGCATCGACCGCCGCGTCGCCCTTCGCCAGATAGATGCGCGCGCGCAGGCTCCGCTCGCGGGTGGGCCGAAGGGTCGCGCAGGAGGAGAGCACCACCACCAGACAGCCCCACCCCAGGATTCGAGCGAGCCCCCAAGGGGCGGAATCGTGTCTTCGCACGAGTCGAGTATAAGCAGGGCACCGCCCGCTCCGACCCCAAAGCATGAGAACCACCCACCGCCCCCTGACCACCGTCGCCCTGGCCTTGAGCCTCTTCATGGCGGCGTTGGAGATGACCGTCGTCTCCACCGCCATGCCCACGGTGGTCAGCGACCTGGGCGGGCTCCACAGCTACGCCTGGGTCTTCACCTCGTACATGCTGGCCTCCACCATCACCGTGCCCATCTACGGGAAGCTGGCGGACCTCTACGGGCGCAAGCCCATCATCCTCTTTGGCATCGGCCTGTTCCTCGTCGGCTCCATCGCCAGCGGGCTGTCCACGTCGATGAACATGCTGATCGCCGCCCGGACGCTTCAGGGGCTGGGGGCGGGGGCCATGCAGACCACCGCGCTCACCATCATCGGAGACATCTACACCCTGGAGGAGCGCGCGAAGGTCCAGGGCGCCTTCAGCGGGGTGTGGGGGCTGGCGGGACTGGTGGGCCCGCTCACCGGCGGCCTCATCGTGAAGTACCTCTCCTGGCACTGGGTCTTCTTCATCAACGTCCCCGTGGGGCTGGGCGCCGGGGGCCTGCTGGTGGCCTTCTTCCACGAGCAGGTGCAGCGCAAGCCGCAGAAGCTGGACTTCGCCGGCGCGGCGCTGCTGTCCACCGGGGTGGTGGCGATGCTCATTGGCGTGCAGGGGCTCGGCCGCAACCTGCTCGCGCTGCCGGTGGCGGCCGTCCTGCTCGTCGCCTTCGTCCTCGTGGAGCGCAAGGTGGCCGAGCCCGTCATCCCCATGTCCATCTTCAAGATTCCCGCCATCGCCATCTCCTCGGCGGCGGGCGCGCTCTTCTCCGCGGCGATGTTCGGGGCCACCACCTACGTGCCGCTGTACGTGCAGGGCGTGCTGGGCGGCTCGCCCACGCTGGCGGGCGGGATGATCACCCCGATGATCGTCGGCTGGCCGGTGGCGAGCATCGTGGCGGGGCGGCTGTTGCTCAAGACGGGCTTCCGCCCGCTCATCATCGGCGGGCTGGGGCTGAGCGCGGTGGGCACAGCGATGATGGCGCTGTGGCTCAAGCCGAACTCGTCCCTCCTGATACCGGAGCTGGCGATGGGGCTGTTCGGCATCGGCCTGGGCTTCGCCGCCACCGCGCTGCTCATCGCGGTACAGACCAGCGTGGGCTGGGAGCTGCGCGGGGTGGCCACCGCCAGCAACATGTTCTTCCGCACCATCGGCGGGGCGCTCGGGGTGGGGTTGATGGGGGGCGTGCTGGTGTCCCAGCTCCTGAAGGACCCGAACGTCCCCCTGGCCGCCGCCAACGAGCTGCTCGGCCCCGAGCATGGCCGCGGCCTGCCTCCGGACGTGCTGAAGACGCTGAGCGGTGCGCTCAGCTCCGGCCTGACGATCAACTTCTGGATCATCTGCGCGGCCACCGTCGCCGCCTTCGCCGCCGGGCTGTTCTTCCCCAAGCTCAAGCGTGACACGGGCACGGTGGCTCCTGTCACGGACGCGGCGGCCCCTCACTGAGGCGATGAGCACTTCCTGGGCGAGCTGTCAACCGAGGGGTTGAAGCTGACGGCCGGGCGCATCCCTCAGTAAACTGGCGGTACCTCAAACGATCTGGCACGCACCGGCCTCGGGTCCCCCACCCGCTCCGCTGAGTCCACCACGACCCACACAAAGACGCATGACCCTGTTCCGGCACCCTGAAGACCGCATCCCCGTCCTGCTGTTCGCGTGTGTGTTCGCGCTCGACCTGACGGTGTACTTCACCGCGCACAGTTGGTGGCTGCCCCTGCTGTGGTTCGGCGTGATGATCATTCCCAAGGGGTGGATCAGCGCGTGGAACCACCACCACCAGCACCTGCCGATGTTCCGGCACGCCCTGCCCAACCGCCTGCTGGAGATCGTATTCGGCTTCCAGACCGGGGTGACGTCCCACACGTGGTTCCTGCACCATGTGGTGGGCCACCACCTCAACTACCTGGACCAGGAGAAGGACGAGTCCACCTGGAAGCGCCCCGACGGCACGACCATGGGTGAGGCGGAGTACTCGCTCAAGACGGCGCTCACGGCCTACCCGCGGGCGTACCGCGTGGGCCAGAAGTACCCGAAGGCACGGCGCCTCTTCGTGGCCATGATCGCCCTCCAGGTAGCGCTGCTCGGCGTGCTGTTCTGGCACGACTGGTACAACGCGCTGCTCGTCTTCCTGCTGCCCATGTGCGTGTCCATCTACGTCACGTCGTGGGCCACCTACTTCCACCACGTGGGGCTCGAGACGGCGAAGCACCAGGAGGCCTCGTACAACATCCTGCACGCTGGCTACAACCTGATGACCGGCAACCTCGGCTACCACACCGCGCACCACACGAAGCAGGGGCTGCACTGGTCGAAGCTGCCGCAGCTGCACGCGCAGATGGCCCGAGACATCCCCGCCACGCTCTACCGCCAGCCGGGCATCCCGTTCGTGTGGGGCGCCTCCGAGGCGAAGCTGGAGCTGACGGGCGAGGAGATCGAAGCACTCGCCCGGCGGACCGCCGCGGGCACCTGAACACGGGAGCGGGGCCCACCCAAGCCCCGCCCCGCGTTTCCCACCCGGGACTACTTGGGCATCACCCCGAAGGCCTTGAGCATCGCCACGGCGATGCCCATGAGGCTCTCGCCGGCGATGAAGCCCGAGCTCACCGGCAGCACCGTGGCCTCCGCCAGCGCCGCCTTCTTGCGGCGCAGCACCTCGGCGATGGCCGCGCCGATGAAGAAGCTGATGGAGCTGGCGCCCGGAATCACGATGGCCAGCCCCAGGCCCGACGGCGACGGGATGAACGGCTTCGCGCTCTTCGGCGCCCAGCGATCCAACAGCACCAGCGCCACGCCCAGCGCCAGGCCGCACACGGCGCCGATGCGGGCCGACATGTGCAGCGAGCCCACCCCGTTGACGAGCATCTTCGAGACCCCCGCCCATACCAGCGACGAGGGCGCGGGGAACTCCTCGGTGCCCAGCACGTCCGCGCTCGGCACCAGCAGGTTGAAGGCGGGCACCACCACCGCCGCCCCCGCCACCACGCCGAAGAGCTGCGCGATGAACTGCTTGCGCGGGTTGGCGCCGAGCAGCCAGCCCGTCTTGAGGCTCGTGAGCAGGTCCGCCGAGTGCAGGCCCACGCCGCCCGTGGCATTGGCGCTCATCACGTTGGCCGCGAGGTTGCCGGGAAGGATGGCCCCGTAGAGCAGCTGGGTCACCGGTCCGAGCGCCTTGGTGGGCGTGGTGTCCGTCTCTCCCGTGACGCGCGAGGCGATGACGCCCATCACCACCGACAGCGGCAGGGCAATCACCCCGGCCCACCACGGAATCTGGAAGAGGTACGCCATCAGCCCCACCACCACCGGGCCCAGCACCAGGAAGCCCAGGGGGAACCAGGTGGGCGGGCACTCGACGTCGGCGAGCGGATCCTTCTCCACCTCGTCCTTCTTCCCGAAGAGGCCCGAGAGCGCCTTGAACGACTTGGCCACGCTGCGCCACTGGAAGGCGAAGGACAGCAGGCCCGAGGAGACGAGCACCGAGGCGCCCGTCCACAGCGCCCAGCCGTTGATGGCCTTGTAGGTCACCTCCGGGATGATGCCGCGGCTGACCATCTCCGGAGCGAGGAAGCCGTAGGTGAAGATGGCGCCCAGCAGCATGGACCAGCCCGTCTTGAAGCTCACCAGCGCCCCGGCGCCCACCAGCAGCAGGCTCAAGTCGAACGAGAGCGTCCAGGCCCCCGCCGGCTTGCCGCCGATGGTGAAGGGCAGGCTCAGCTTCGCCGGCAGGTTCCACGCCAGCCACGAGGCCTTCGCATCCCGCCAGAAGGCGATGACGGCCCCCACGAGCCCGGCGAGGGCGAGGTAGCGGGCCTTGCCGCGCGAGCCCTCGTCATGCCCGTGGAGCGCCTGGAGCGTCTCGGAGGTGGCGGTGCCGGTGGGGAACGGGAGCTGCTCGATGTTGATGAGCTGGCGCTTGATGGGAATGGCGGCGAACACGCCCATGGCGGACACCACGGCGAACCACGCCACCAGCCACCCCGAGGACGGCAGCGCCCCGGTGAGCATCAGCAGCGCGGGCACGGCCGCCATGTTGCCACCGCCCGTCATGTACCCCGCCGCCGAGGCCACCGAGCCCACGGCGTTGTTCTCCAGGGCGGTGACCTCCGTCTTCACCAACCCCACGGCTCGCAGTCCGCTGAAGGTGGCGAAGGCGAGGATGCACGCGGTGATGGTGACGCCCAGGCTCCAGCCCGTCTTGAGGATGACGTACAGGTTGGACAGGCACATCACCGCGCCAATCAACATGCCGGCGATGACGGCGCGCACGGTGAGCTGGCGCACGTCCCCCTTGTAGACGTTCTCGAGCCAGTAACGCTCGGGGTCCTGCGAGGCGAGGGACGACGCCGGCGGGTGCGCGGGCTCGGGTGTGAGCTTGAGCTGCTGGGGCGAGGGCGAGACAGGCTGACTCATGGGGGACGCCACGTTAGCGGAAGCGTCCCCTGGGGACGAGTCCCGAGAGCCGGGACCGTCCCGTCAGCTCCTCACTCTCTAATGAGCGCCGCCGGGGCCGTGGGCGTGGCCGTGCTCCAGCTCCTCGGCGGTGGCCTGGCGCACCTCGCGCACCTTCACGTCGAAGTGCAACGTCTTGCCCGCCAGCGGGTGGTTGAGATCCACCACCACCTGATCGCCCTTCAGCTCGCGAATGGTGATGGGGATGACGTCCCCGTCCGCCGTCTGCGCGGAGATGGTCAGCCCCGGCTGGAGCGGCGCATCCGCGGGGAACATGGCCCGGGGCACCGTCTGGAGGCCGCGCGCGTCATGCTCGCCGTAGCCCTGGGCCGGAGGCACCACCACCTTCTTCGACT
>NZ_DASVWK010000932.1:0-6723 GCF_036389735.1 Archangium sp.
AGCTGGTGGGCGTGGAGGCCAAGGGCGAGATCGCGGCGCTGGCGGACACCATCAACTCCATGACCACCACCCTCGGGACCTTCGCGGACCAGGTGACCACGGTGGCCCGCGAAGTGGGTATCGAAGGGAAGCTGGGCGGTCAGGCCAAGGTGCCCGGCGCCCGCGGTGCCTGGAGGCAGCTGACCGACAACGTGAATCAGCTCGCCGGCAACCTGACGTCCCAGGTGCGCGCCATCTCCGAGGTGGCCACCGCCGTGACGAAGGGTGACCTGACCCGGTCCATCTCCGTTGATGCCCAGGGCGAAGTCGCCGCCCTGAAGGACAACATCAACCAGATGATCGTCAACCTCAAGGAGACGACCCAGAAGAACACCGAGCAGGACTGGCTCAAGACGAACCTCGCGAAGTTCTCCGGCATGATGCAGGGCCAGAAGAACCTGGAGGCCGTCTCCCGGCTCATCATGTCCGAGCTGACGCCCCTGGTGTCCGCGCACCACGGCGCCTTCTTCCTCATGGACGTGGAGGACAGCCACCCGGTGGCCAAGCTCACCTCCAGCTACGCCTACCGTGAGCGCAAGAACGTGGGCAACCGCTTCCGCCTCGGCGAGGGCGTGGTGGGCCAGTGCGCCCTGGAGAAGAAGACCATCCTCCTCACCCACGTGCCGGCGGACTACATCCGCATCACCTCCGGCCTGGGCGAGGCCAGCCCCCTCAACCTCATCGTCCTGCCCGTCCTCTTCGAGGGCGAGGTGAAGGCCGTCATCGAGCTGGCCTCCTTCCACCCGTTCAGCGCCATCCACCAGATCTTCCTGGATCAGCTCACCGAGAGCATTGGCGTGGTGCTGAACATGATCATGGCCAACATGCGCACCGAGGAGCTGCTGCGGCAGTCGCAGAGCCTCGCCAACGAGTTGCAGAGCCAGTCGCGCGAGCTCACCCAGCAGCAGGAGGAGCTCAAGCGCTCCAACTCGGCGCTGGAGGCCCAGGCCCTCGAGCTGGAGGAGAAGGCCAAGCTGCTCGAGCAGCAGAACATCAAGGTGGAGGAGAAGAACCGCGAGGTGGAGCAGGCCCGTGCCTCGCTGGAGGAGAAGGCCGAGCAGCTCTCGCTCATCTCCAAGTACAAGAGCGAGTTCCTCGCCAACATGTCCCACGAGCTGCGCACGCCGCTCAACAGCATGTTGGTGCTGGCCAAGCTGCTCGCGGACAACTCCGACGCCAGCCTCAGCCGCAAGCAGGTGGAGTACGCCGAGACCATCTACTCCTCGGGTGGGGACCTGCTGTCCCTCATCAACGAGATCCTCGACCTCTCCAAGGTGGAGGCGGGGAAGATGCAGGTGGAGCCGCGCGACTCGGCGGTGGCCGAGCTGGTGGACTTCGCCCGGCGCACCTTCGGCCCCGTGGCCGAGCAGAAGAGCCTGGGCTTCCTCACCGAGGTGGGCCCGGAAGTGCCGGTCACCGTCTTCACCGACCCGAAGCGGCTGCAGCAGATCCTCAAGAACCTGCTGTCCAACGCCTTCAAGTTCACCAGCGCGGGCCAGGTGACGCTGCGCATCCGCATGGCGGACGCCGAGGAGCGCTTCGCCGCCCCCGAGCTGGTGGAGGCCGACCAGGTGGTGGCCTTCTCGGTCGTCGACACGGGCATCGGCATCCCCGAGGACAAGCAGAAGCTCATCTTCGAGGCCTTCCAGCAGGCGGATGGCACCACCAGCCGCAAGTACGGCGGCACCGGCCTGGGGCTCTCCATCAGCCGCGAGCTGGCGCGACTGCTGGGCGGTGAGATTCGCGTGAAGAGCGCGCGCGGAGCGGGCAGCACCTTCACCCTGTACCTGCCGCGCAGCTACAGCGGCCCCGAGCGCGGCGGAGAGCCGAGCGACGATCTGGACGGGGGCTACAGCCCCATGCTGCGCGAGCTGCTGCCCGCCGATGACGTGCCGGGCACCGCGGCCCCGCGTCCCCTGGTGGACAACCGGGATGACCTGCGCGCCGATGACCGCGTGTTGTTGGTGGCGGTGGACGACGTGGAGTTCGCCCGCGGCCTGGTGGCCACCGCTCACCAGAGCGGTCTGAAGGCCCTGGTGGCCACGCGCGGCGACGTGGCGCTCTCGCTGGCCCAGCGGCTCAAGCCCTACGCCATCGTCCTCCAGCTCGGCCTGCCCGTCATCGACGGCTGGAGCGTGCTGGACCGCCTCAAGAGGGATCCGCGCACCCGCCGCATCCCCATTCAGGTGGTGAGCGTGGACCGGCTGCGGGGCACCTCCGTTGGCAGGGGCTTCGTCTACCTGGACCGGCCCTTCTCCTCCGAGGCCATCCAGGGGGCCTTCAGCCACCTGGAGCTCAAGGCCAACGGCGCGCCCCGGCGGCTGCTGCTGGTGGACCCCAAGCCGGACCTGCGCGAGTGCGTGAAGCAGCTCGTCGACATGGGTGAGCCGCTGGAGATGCGCGAGCTGGAGTCGACCGCCACCGTGGAGGCCTTGGACCGCGGTGAGGTGGACGCCCTGGCCCTGGACCTCGCCTCACCCGGTGGGCGGGGAATGAAGCTGCTGGTGGAGCTGGTGCGCCGGCCCGCTCGGCTGCCCCCCGTCCTCCTCTATAGCGGCTCGCAGCTCCTGCCGGACGACGAGCGGCGGCTGCGGCGCTCGGCCGAGTCCGTGCTGCTCGAGGCGGCCGCTCGCTCGCCCGAGGCGGTGCTCGCCGAGGTGGGCCGCTTCCTGCGCCGCGTGGGCGACCAGTCCCGCGTGGCCGCCGAGGAAGTGAAGGAACTCTCCCGCTCCCTCACCGGCCGACGGGTGCTCCTGGTGGATGACGACGCCCGCAACATCTTCGCGCTGACCAGCGTTCTGGAGAGCCACGGAATGCACGTGACGTTCGCCCAGGACGGGCGGGCGGCCATGGACATCCTGGAGAAGAACCCGAACCTGGACGTGGTTCTGCTGGACGTGATGATGCCGGAGATGGACGGTTACCAGGCCATGCGTGCCATTCGCGCGGACTCCCGGTGGGCGTCTCTCCCCGTCATCGCCATCACCGCACGGGCCCTCAAGGACGATCGCGAGAAGTGCCTGGAAGCGGGCGCGTCCGATTACCTGTCCAAGCCGGTCGACACGGAACGGTTGCTGGAGCTGATTCGCCGATGGGTGGAGCCTTGTGCGGGAGCGAGATGACAGCGATGTCGTGGACCGAGGGTGGCGATGGTTTCCTGGCGCGGGCGGAAGTGCCCCGCGCTCGAATCCTGGTCGTCGATGACCACGCTCCCAACCTCCTCACCCTGGAAGCCACGCTCGGCGACCTGGGTGAGGTGGTGAAGGCCCACTCCGGCGAGGAGGCCCTGCTCCAGTTGTTGCGAGAGGACTTCGCCCTCATCCTGTTGGATGTGCAGATGCCCGGGCTGGACGGCTTCGAGACGGCCCGGCTCATCAAGGAGCGCGAGCGCTCGCGCTTCATCCCCATCATCTTCCTCACCGCGCGCAGCCGGGACGCCTCGCACGTGTTCCGCGGCTACGCCCAGGGCGCGGTGGACTACGTCCTCAAGCCCTTCGCGCCCGAAATCCTGCGCTCGAAGGTGGGCGTCTTCGTGGAGCTCTTCCTCAAGGAGGAGCAGCTCAAGCGCCAGGAGGCCCTGCTGCGCCGGCGCGAGCGCGAGGCCCTGGAGCGCGAGAGCGCGTACCGCTACCGCCTGCTGGGCGATGCCATGCCCCTGTGCGTGTTCGCCGCCAGCCCGGACGGCACGCTGCGCTACGGCAACAGGGCCTGGACGGAGCTGTCGGGTCTTCCCTCCGAGGCGGTGGATGACCTGTGGCGCTCCGAGGTGGTGCATCCGGATGACCGGGCCAAGGTCCACGCGGCCTGGTGCCAGTCCGTGCTCACCTC
Source organism: Archangium sp. (assembly GCF_036389735.1). GTDB lineage: Bacteria > Myxococcota > Myxococcia > Myxococcales > Myxococcaceae > Archangium. Next base: position 3,868 of record NZ_DASVWK010000932.1, read on the forward strand.
GCGCACCTTCGACGTCCAGTTCCGGCTGCGTCGCGCCAGCGACCAGAGCTACCGCTGGTTCCTGGGGCGCGCCGTGCCGGAGCGCAACGAGCGCGGTCGCATCACCGGGTGGATCATCACCGCCACGGACATCGACGATCAGAAGCAGTCGGAGGTGGAGCTGTCGCGGGCCAACGCCGCCAAGGACGCCTTCCTGGCCGCGGCCTCGCACGAGCTGCGCACGCCCCTGGCCGCGGCGAAGATGCAGGTGCAGCTGGCCAAGCGGAAGTTCGGTGCCGAGCTGACCGATGGGCCTCGCCGGGCGTTCGACGGGTTGGACCGGCAGGTGGATCGGATGACCAAGCTGGTGTCGGACCTGCTGGACGTGAGCCGGCTGCTCACCGGACGGCTCTCGCTGGACGTGGAGGAGTTGGATCTGGTGCCGCTGCTGCGCGCCTCGTGCGAGCGGTTGCAGGCGCTCTCCTGTCAGCACCAACTCCAGTTGGAGGTGCCCGAGACGCTCGTCATGTGGGGTGACCCGGGCCGCATCGAGCAGGTGGTGACCAACCTGGTCTCCAACGCCATCCGCTACTCGCCCCAGGGCGGGTCGGTGGATCTCCAGGCATGGGTCGACGGCGGCGAGGTGGTGCTGCGGGTGCGCGACCATGGCATCGGGATTCCCCCGGAGAAGCTGCCGGTCATCTTCGAGCGCTTCGGTCAGGCCCATGGAGCGCGCTACGGCGGGCTCGGACTGGGGCTGACCATCTCCCAGGGCATCATCGAGCAGCATGGGGGCCGCATCTGGGCGGAGTCCCAGGGTCTTGAAGGCCAGGGAAGCACCTTCCACGTCCGCCTGCCGGTTCAGTCCGTTCACCACTAGTGCCGAATTCCGTCCTTGCGGTCGGCCGGGGCAGGTGGATAGAAGAGAATGACGTTTGCGATCCAACGACCTTCCCGAAGACGTCCGGCGCCTCATCGGCGACCACATCGAGTCGGTGGAGCAGCTGGAGATCCTCCTGCTGCTGTACCAGCACAGGGGACGTGTGTGGACGGCGGAGACCGTGGCGCGGGAGCTGCGAATCGCCCCCATCTCCGCGGGGGAGCGGATGGACGACCTGGTGCATTCCGCCATCGTGGCCCGGGGGCAGGGCAGTCCGGTCGAGTACCGCTATGCGCCGGAGAGCCAGAAGCTGGATGTGGCGGTGGCCGGTCTCGCCACGGCGTACTCCGAGCGCCGGGTGACGGTCATCAACTTCATCTTCTCCAAACCCGTCGACAAGATCCGGACCTTCGCCGATGCCTTCCGGCTCCGGAAGGACGATGAATGACAATGGCTGACGTGGTATTCCTGCTGTGCGCGGTGACCAGCCTGGCCTGTGCGGTGCTGCTGCTGCGAGGGTATGCCCGGAACCGGGTGCCCCTGCTGCTGTGGAGCAGCCTCTGTTTCGTCGGGCTCGTGGTGAACAACATCCTGCTGGTGTTTGACCTGATCGTGATTCCCGGTCGGGACCTGCTGTTCTACCGGCACCTCTCCGGATTCCTGTCGCTCGCGCTCCTGGTCTTCGGACTCACGTGGGATTCGGAATGAACGACTTCCTCTCCGGCATGACGTCCGCCCTGTGTCTGGTCGCGGGGCTGTTCTTCCTCCGGTTCTGGAGGAAGACGCACGACCGGTTCTTCGCGTACTTCGCCGTCTCGTTCTGGCTGATGGCGCTGCACCGCATGGTGAATCTGTACCTGAAGGACAGCAACGAGCACCTCGTGGCGGCGTACTCCATCCGGCTGGCCGCCTTCGTGCTCATCCTGGTGGCCATCGTGGAGAAGAACTGGGTGCGCGGCGGCTCCCAGAAGTAGGGCCCGGCCCGGCCCGCGCGCTTGCTCACGAAGGGAAGGGGAGTGCTCCCGGTGGAGACGGGAGTTCCCACCCGTCGTTCACGGCCCCACTTCGCCCTACCCCTGCGCATGGCACTGTGTTTGCGGTGCTTCCGTGGCGCACTGGACGGAATGTCCGGCGGCGAGCGGCGGAGGCGTACCCGGGTATGAGCGCGCGGCGATGGATGGGGTGGAGTCTGGCGGGGGTGTTGGGAGCGACGTTGGGATGCGGAGGCGTCGAGCAGCCCCGGTGGGATGAGGGCAACACCGAGGCGGGCCTGAGCGCGGCGCCTCCGGTGGAACCGGGCAGCGTCGTCTACCCGGATGCAGGGGGCTGGACGTTCTACGGCCCGGAGCACGGCGTGCCGCGGGAGGTGTACGGCGTCACGGAGGACGAGGGCGGCAACCTGTGGGTGGCGGGGGGCGAGGAGGGCCTGTTCCTCTTGCGTCCGGGAGCCAGCACCTTCCAGCGCTTCACGATGGACGATGGCCTGCGGCCCTATGGGTACCTGCCGAATGGGAAGGCGCCGGTGGGACCGAAGTACCTCAAGGTCATCGCGGTGGCGGGCGGGCCGGCGGGCACGGTGTTCGTGGGCTACGAGGGTCAGGCGGACTGCGAGAGCAACTACTACCGCGGCAAGGGCATCAAGAACCCGAACGTCTACAAGAGCGGTGACGCGGACAAGGTGACGCTGACGGACACGGGCCTCCAGGTCGTCCACTACGACATCTCCTCTGGTCCGGGGGTGATTGGCGAGGAGGCGGGTGGCCGCGAGAAGGTCTGCTCCATCCTGCGCATCGTCTGGGACAAGAAGCACGGCAACCTGTGGTTCGGCGCCAACCATGCCTTCGCGTGGGGAGACCCGAACCACCAGGCCAACCCCACCTGCAACGGGCAACGGGCGTGCTCGGGAGTGCTGGAGCACACGCATCCGCACATCACGGCCAAGGACTCCTCGGGCCACCAGTTCCGGCTCACCGACGCCTACCATGGGATCGCGGTGC
>NZ_DASVWK010000933.1:0-12020 GCF_036389735.1 Archangium sp.
CCCCGCTCCATGTCCTCCGTGCCGGAGCTGGCCCGCGCCCGAGCCGATGAGATCAACCGGGTGCAGCCTCGGCAGGCCGGGCTCACCGTGGGCAGCCTGAAGCGGCAGTCCTGAGGCCACCCCTCCTTATAAGGGAGGGGACTTCGTGTAGTGGAGGCCCTCGGCCACCTCGGCGTCGGTGAGGAGCCGGAAGCCCCCCTCGGGCACGTCCAGCGCCACCCCGCCCACCGCCTCGCGGTGCAGGGCGCGCACCGGCAGCCCCACCGCCCCGAGCATCCGCTTCACTTGGTGGTTGCGGCCCTCGGTGACGATGACCTCCACCGTATGGGCGTCGCGCACCGTCACCTTCGCGGGCCGGGTGGGACCGTCCTCCAACTCCACTCCCCGGCGCAGCGGCTCCACCCGCTCCTCGTCCGCCTCGCCGAACACCGTGGCCACGTAGCGCTTGGGCAGGTCCGTGTCGGGCGACGTCACGTGCGCCACCAGCTTGTCGTCATTGGTGAAGAGGAGCAGCCCGGTGGTGCCCCGGTCCAACCGGCCCACCGCGTGCCAGGTGAAGCCGGCCAGCTCCTGGGGCAACTGGGGCAGGAGCACCTCATAGACGGTGCCCACCCCGTGCTGGCTCACCGTGGAGGTGAGCAGCTCCGCTGGCTTGTGGAAGGCCAGCACCCGGGTGGGCGCCGCCAGCGACACAGGCAGGCCGTTCAAGCGCACGCTGGCACCCGGGGGCACCGGGGCGAGGGGCTGCTTCACGACCTTCCCGTTCACCGAGACGCGGCCCTCCTTGATGGCCTCCTCGGCCTCGTCCTGGGGCAGCACCCCCGCCCGAGCGAGCGCGCGCGACAGCCAGTCCGGCTTGGGTTTTCCCTCCCAGCGTCCAGGGTGGACGTGCTTGGCGAGGGAGTACGAGGGCCGGCGGGGCGGGGGTGGCTTGCGAGACATGTCTCGGGCCACTGTAACGGCCGCGGGTCAGTGCCGCGAGGGCTGATCGCGATCGTCCCCCTCGGCGGAGCCGGGCGTCGGGCCGGGCTCGCCCTGGGGCATCTTCCGCTCGCCACCATCGGCACCCTCGGCCTGGCCGGGGGTTCGCCCGGGCTCACCCTGGGGCGGAGCTTCCCGCTGGGAGTGGTTGTCGGGAGTGTCATCGGCCTCATCACCGACTTCCATCCGCTCGTAGGGCATGTGCCACATGGTTCGCTCCTCTCGAATTGGAATCCTTGGGAGAAGGTAGGGACCTGGAGCCCACCCGGCGGTCGCTTCCTGGCGGCTCGCTCGACAGCCAGGGGAGGGAGAGCGCTTGCGGCTGGACGCTCGCTCGCTCAGTCTCCCGGGGCTCGTTCTTCGGAGGCTTCCTGGTGCGTTCCATGCTGCTGCTCGTCCTGTTGGCCCTGCCGTCGCTCGCCGCCGAGCCCGCCCCTGTTCCCCGGCGGCCCGTGCACACCTACTCCATCGTCGCGAGAGATCCCGAGACGGGGGACCTGGGCGTGGCGGTGCAGTCCCACTGGTTCTCCGTGGGCTCCACGGTGCCCTGGGCGGAGGCGGGCGTGGGCGCCGTGGCCACGCAGTCCTTCGTGGATCCGTCCTACGGCAAGCTCGGCCTGGACCTGATGCGCGCGGGCCGCGCTGCCCCCGAGGCGCTCGCGGGACTGCTGGCCGCGGACTCGGCCAACCAGGTGCGGCAGGTGGGGATGATCGACGCGACGGGCAAGGTGGCGGCGCACACGGGGGACAAGTGCATCGCGGCCGCGGGCCACCTCGTGGGCGAGGGCTTCTCCGTACAGGCGAACATGATGGAAAAGGACACCGTGTGGCCGGCGATGGCCAAGGCCTTCCAGGCGGCGAAGGGGGACCTGGCCGAGCGGATGCTGGTGGCGCTCGAGGCGGCGGAGGCGCAGGGGGGCGACATCCGGGGCAAGCAGTCGGCGGCGCTCATCGTGGTTTCCGGCAAGCCCACGGGGCGTGCCTGGGCGGACCGCAAGTTCGACCTGCGGGTGGACGACCACCTGGTGCCGCTCAAGGAACTGCGCCGGCTGGTGACGCTCCAGCGCGCCTACAACCTGATGAACGAGGGGGACCTGGCCCTCGAGCGCAAGGACACCGAGGCGGCGCTGAAGGCCTACGCGGGGGCCGAGGCGCTGGCGCCGGGCAACGCGGAGATGGTGTTCTGGCACGCGGTGTCGCTCGTCAACGTGGGGAAGGTGGACGAGGCGGTGCCGCTCCTCCAGAGGACCTACCGGGTGGACCCGCGCTGGAAGGAGCTGCTGAAGCGGCTGCCGAAGTCGGGGCTGCTGCCGGAGGACCCGAAGCTGATGAACCGGCTCCTTGGCACCACGAAGTAGAGCGGGTCATCCCCCCGAGTCACGGGAGCGCAGGCGTTTCGACAGCGTGTGCAGGGCGGCGAGCCATAGCTTCGCCTCCTTGCGCGTGAGGCGGGAGCGCCGGAGGGGGGCGAACAGGTCCCGAAGCCCGGTGCGCCCCTGGTGCTCGTCCACGAGGAATCGGCCGGAGACGAGGGCCTGCTCCAGGGCGGACTCCACGAGGGAGAGTTCGGAGTCGGTGGCGGCGACGGGGAGGGGAGCGGGAGGAGGGGGCTCGGAGGCGAGCGAGGCCATGCGCAGCTCGTAGGCATAGAGCAGCACGGCCTGGGCGAGGTTGATGGAGGGCTGCTCGGGAGCGGTGGGGACGGCGGACAGATCGTGACAGCGCTCGACCTCGGCGTTGGTGAGGCCGCTGCGCTCATCGCCGAAGACGAGGGCCACCGGCCCCTGGGCGGCGCGCTGCACCATCTCCTCCGCCACGGCGCGAGGGGACAGCCGACGCTTGCCCTCCACCTTGCGCGAGCTGGTGCCCACCACCCAGACACAGTCGGCCACCGCCGCGTCGAGCGAGTCGGCGCGGTCGGCGGCCTGGAGCACGTCCTCGGCGTGGACGGCGAGGCGGCGCGCGGGGGCGAGATCCTCGGCCTCGGGGTGCACCCATGTCCACTCGGACAGGCCGCAGTTCTTCATGGCCCGGGCGGCGGCACCCAGGTTCTCCGCGTTGCGCGGGCGGAGCAGCACCAGTCGGATGGGCAGGGACATCGGCCGCGCACCTTAGCGCGGCTTGCGAGGGCGCGGTTTCCGAGTGCTCGGCTTCGTTGTCTTCTTGTTGCGTGGGGGAGGCTCGGCGTCCGCCGCCATGGGCAGTGTGGCTTCCGGCTCGCTTTCATAGGCAGGCTGGGCCGGGGTGTTCTTCGGGAAAGGCACCACCGCTGGGGCCACATGCTCCTCGTCCTGGGAGGGCGTGGGGCTGATGAGCCCCTCTTCAGCCCAGGTCTCGCAGAGCCGCTCCGCCTGCTCCATCACTGTGTTCGTGGCCTGCTCCTGCTTGTCCGGAGGATAGCCGTGCTTGCGCAGGAGCCGTCGCACCGTGGTCCGCAGCTTCGCTCGCGCACTCTCACGCTGAGTCCAGTCCAGGGTGACGTTGCGCCGGATGGTCGTCGTGAGTTCCTGGGCGATCGCGCGGAGCACTGCATCCCCCATGACCTTCACGGCTGCCTCGTTGACGCCCAGGGCCTCGTAGAATGCAATCTCGTCGTCCGTCAGCCCCAGCTTCTCACCTCGAGCTTGGGCTTGGCGCATCTCACGGGCCAGGGCGATCAGCTCCTCGATGACCTGGGCGGTCTCGATGGCCCGGTTGCGGTATGAACGCAGGGCCCGTTCGAGCATCTCCAAGAAGGTCCGCGACTGGACCAGATTTCGCTTCGAGCGCGTCTTGAGCTCATCCTTGAGGAGCTTCTGTAGCAGCTCGACGGCGAGGTTCCTCTGGGGCAGGCCGCGCACCTCCGCGAGGAACTGGTCCGAGAGGATGGAGATGTCCGGCTTCTTCAGGCCCGCCGCCGCGAAGATGTCGATGACCTGATCGGAAGCGGCCACGGCCCGGCTGACGATCTGCCGGATGGCATGGTCCAGATCCTCTTCCGGTCGGGCATCCACCTGGGCTTTCTTTACCAGCGCTACTTTCACGGCCTGGAAGAACGCCACCTCGTCGCGGATGTGCAGCGCCTCTTCATGGGGCACCGCCAGGGCGAACGCCTTGCTCAGCTCCGTCACGGCGCGAACGAATCGCTCCTTGCCCTCCTCCTGTTGGAGGATGTGCTCCTGCGCCGTGGGGAGGAACTTGAAGACAGCCTGGGCTCCCGCGGCGATGACAGATTTGTAATCGGTGCCGTGGAACAGATCCTGGCAGATCTCGAACCGGGCCAGCATGGCCGCCACGGCCTCGTTCTGGTTGATGGCGGTGGAGCCCTTGCCTCCGGACTCGGTGTACGTGGCGAGCGCATGTCGGAGTTGGTCCGCCAGCCCCAGGTAGTCCACGACAAGCCCACCGGGCTTGTCTCGGAAGACGCGGTTGACTCGGGCGATGGCCTGCATGAGTCCGTGTCCGCGCATGGGCTTGTCCACGTAGAGCGTGTGAAGGCACGGGGCGTCGAATCCCGTGAGCCACATGTCCCGGACGATGACGATCTGGAGCGGGTCCTTCGGAACCTTGAACCGCTTGGCTAGCGCCTCGCGGCGGGCCTTGCTGCGGATGTGCGGCTGCCACTCCAGCTTGTCCGAGGCGGAGCCCGTCATCACGACCTTGATGCCGCCCTTCTCGTCACTGTCGTCATGCCACTCGGGACGAATCCGCGTGATGGCGTTGTATAGGTCCACGCAGATGCGGCGGCTCATGCACACGACCATGGCCTTGCCCTCCAGGGTGGAGAGCCGCGTTCCGAAGTGGTTCACCAGATCCCGAGCGATGAGGTCGAGCCGCTTCTCCGTGCCGACGAGCGCCTCCAAGTGGGCCCAGCGGCTCTTGAGCCTCTCGCGCCGGACCTCCTCCTCTCCCTCGGTCACCTCTTCGAACTCGGGGTCGATGCGCGGGCGCTCGGATTCCTTGAGTTCGAGCTTCGCGAGCCGCCCCTCGTAGTAGATGGGGACGGTGGCCCCGTCCTCCACCGCGCGCTGGATGTCATAGATGCTGACGTAGTCCCCGAAGACGGCGCGCGTGTTCTTGTCGGTGAGCTCGATGGGGGTGCCGGTGAAGCCGACGAAGCTGGCGTGGGGGAGTGCGTCGCGGAGGTGCCGGGCGAAGCCGTCGATGAAATCGTACTGGCTCCGGTGGGCCTCGTCGGCAATGACCACGATGTTGCGGCGGTCCGAGAGCAGCGGGAAGCGGTCTCCCTTCTCCTCGGGCATGAACTTCTGGATGGTGGTGAAGACGACGCCCCCGGAGGCCACCTTCAGCTTCTCGCGCAGATCCGCGCGGCCCTCGGCCTGCACGGGCGTCTGCCGCAGCAACTCCTGGCAATGGCTGAAGGTGCCGAAGAGCTGCTCATCCAGGTCGTTGCGATCCGTGAGTACCACCAGCGTCGGGTTCTCCATGTCCGGATGGAGGATGACCTTCCCCGCGTAGAAGGCCATGGTGAGGCTCTTTCCCGAGCCCTGCGTATGCCAGACCACACCCACGCGCCGGTCGCCCTTTGGACGGGCGGCCTTGAGGGTGGCCTCCATGGCGCGCTGGACGGCGTGGAACTGGTGGTAGCCCGCGAGCTTCTTGGCCACGTCCGCGCCGTCCTCCTCGAAGACGATGAAGTGGCGGACGAGGTCCAGGAACCGGCGCTGCTCGAAGACGCCGCGCACGAGCACTTCCAACCCGAGCATGCTCGCCGGGGCCAGCTCCTCACCCTCAATGGTCCGCCACGGAGCGAAGCGCTCCTTGGGCGCCGTGATCGAGCCGATGCGGGCCTCCAGTCCGTCGCTGACGACCAGGAGTTCGTTGAAGTGGAAGAGGGAGGGAATCTGCTGCTTGTACGTCTGGAGCTGCTGCCAGGCGCTCCACAGGGTGGCGCTCTCGTCGGCGGCGTTCTTGAGCTCCAGCAATGCGAGCGGCAGGCCGTTGACGAACACCACCACGTCCGGGCGGCGGTTGTGCCCGCCCTCGATGACGGTGAGCTGGTTGATGACGAGCCAGTCATTGCGCTCGGGATGCTCGAAGTCGAGCAGGCGGACCCGGTCGCCGACCACGCGCCCGTCCTTCCCGACGTACTCGACTTCCACCCCCTCCACGAGCATCCGGTGGTTGCGCCGATTCTGCTGGACGAGGGCCGGGGACTCCTGGAGCAGGAGCTTACGCAGGGACTCCTCGCGCGCGGCCTCGGGGACGCGGGGGTTGAGCCGGTCCACGGCCTCCTGGAGCCGCTCCCGGAGGACGACCTCCCCGAGGTGGGCGCGCTCGGGGCCAGGCTCGCCGGGGACGCCTTCCCGCACGGCATAGCCGAGGTCCTCGAACCAGTTCAGGGCTTCCTGTTCGGCCACGGACTCGGTGACTTGGAGGCTCATGGAGCGCCCAGGTCCTAGCGCACGTCCTTCGTGATTTGAGTGACCCGGGGAGTCGGGTCGCCAGGACCATTTTCCGGGTCAGGCGGCGCCGGACCGCTTGGGGCGCCCGAGCGCCTTGGGGCGTCTGGAGGCGTGCCGCTTGTAGACGTCTACAAGCGGTGTGCGTTTTTGTGCCACATCGCTTGTGGACGTCTACAAGCGAGCGGCGAAGGGAGCGTGATTTCCACTGAAGCGGAGTGCGCCCGGGAGTGCCTGGTAGCGAGCCCACGGTGACTGCGGGTGTCATGCTACGCTGCCCCACCTCGGAGGTAGCACGCATGCAACAGGAAACGGCGGGGCGGGCGGAGCAGCGGCAACAGGCGCTCGACCGTCGACGGCGGCGGTTGCTCCGTCGGCTCGGGAGGGAGAGGGCGCGGGATGAGTTCCTGCCGAAGGAGGGCGAGGGGGTGGGCGGCTTCACGCTGGACGCGCGGCTGGGAGCGGGCAGCTACGGCACCGTGTACCGGGCCCGGCGCGGCGACAGGGTGTACGCGGTGAAGCTGCTGTACCTGCCGCACGCGGGGGCGTGGCCCTTTCGGGAGCTGGAGGTGCTGCTGCGTTTGCACCACGCGGGACTGGTGAGGGTGGAGGCGCATGGTCACCACGGCCACCACCCAGAAGTCGGGCCGCTCTTCCTCTACATCGTCATGGACTACGTCCCCGGGCTGCCCATGGACGAGTACGTGGAGCGCCACAACCCCCCGGCCCTCTGGGCGGCCCGGGCGGTGCTAGCGCTGGCGGCACAGCTGGCCGTGGCGCACGCGGTGGGGTGGTGCACCGCGACATCAAGGACGACAACGTGGTGGTGGGGGGGAACGGGCGGGCGGTGCTGGTGGACTATGGGGTGGGTACTTTTCCGGGGGCGCTCGAGGTGTCCCGGGGACGCCTGCCCAACGTCCCCCTGTTCCGTGCCCCGGAGGCCTGGTGCTTCCAGCGCGAGGCGCCTTCCGGGGAGCGCTACGAGGCCAGTGCCCGGGACGACCTGTGGGCGCTGGGCGTGCTCCTCTATGGGCTGCTCACGGGCACCCGACCTTTCCACGGCGAGAGCGAGGAGGCGGTAGAGGAGGCGGTGCGGCACACGCGGCCCGTACCGCCGCACGAGCGCAACCCGCGCGTGCCCCGGGCGTTGTCGGCCGTGTGTGTGCGCATGCTGGAGAAGGAGCCCGGGGCACGCTACCCGGACGCCCGGGCGGTGGGGCAGGCGCTGGAGGCGGCGCTGGCGGGGGCGGACGCGAGCTGGGAGGTGCCGCTGTGCGAGGCCTGGGGCCCAGACAACGCCACCACCCGGCGGGAGCATGAGGGCGGGACGGTGGAGGTGGACTTGGAGCGGTCCCTGGCGCGAGGCCGCCGCGTGTCGGCGTACGAGCGCGAGCGGCCCCGGCGCGGCGGGCCCGCGCCCACGGAGGTGGAGGCTCCGGTCGAGGAGTCCGTGCCACCTCCAGAGATCACCGAGGCGCGAGAGGTCGCGTGGTCCCGCGAGCGTGGCGGAGAGGCGGCCTGGCGCTGGGCGTGGGCGTCCTGCTCGCCACCGTGTCTCACACTTCCAGGGTGGCCTCCTTCTCTCCGATGCCGGAGGTGAGGCGCTGGCCCGGCCAGGAAGTGGCGCTCCCGTGGTGTCCGCTGGAAGGTGACGGTGGCGCGGTGCCCTCCTGGGCGACAACCCCCACGCCCGTCGCCCGCGCGACGCTCGTCCGGGAACCGGACGAGGGTGGATCTGGCACCGCGACGGTGACCGCCGGCCCGCATCTCAAGGGCGTGGAGCGCTTCGAGTAGGGAGGTACGTGAGCGCGGGGGAGCACGGAAGGGGTCGACTTCGGAGGTCCCTGCTATTCTGCACCACTCCGGAGGTCTCATTCCGCATGGTCCCCCCTTTCCCCGCCGTTCCCTTGTTGCTGCTGCTCCTCGTGGGGGCTTCCGCCGCTGCGCAGCCGTCCACGTCATCCGGAGAAATGGCGGACGAGCCCCGTCTCGTCGAGCTGTCGGCGACAGCTCCGAAGCAGGTGCCCGAGCTGCCCATCAAGCCGGGACATCTCACCACGTTGCTTTTTGGTGCGCCCCTGAAGCTCGCCGGGGTGGAGTTGGAGGAGCGGGAGGGCTTCTCGCGGGTCACCGTGGTGGAAGACATGCTCACGGTGTTGCCTTCCAGCACGTTGGTCGTGGGGAGACGGCTGCGGCTGCGGGTGCGCTTCGAGGGGACGGTGCCGACGAGCGCGGACTTCCTGCTGGTGGTGAGCGCCGCCAAGGCGGAGCGGCAAGTGAACGTCAACCTCCAGCCGGAGGCACCGCACGCCTGTTGGCGGGAGGCCGAGGAGGAGCGCATCAAGGTTCGGCGGTGCGAGGCGGAGCGGGAGCAGGCGCACAAGACGCCGGATGGGCTGACGGGACTGCTCGTCAATGAGCAGGTGGACGAGACGGGACTCGCCGTCCGACGCCTGCATTTGCGACGGAATTTCACCCAGCGCCCTGGAGAGCCCCTCTCGGTGTGGGCGGCCACGAGCTACCGTGCCCGGGGCGTGGTGGCGGTGGTGCTGACGGTGGACAACCTCTCCGCGCGGCCCTGGACAGCGGCGGGCTCGGCGCTGGTGGGGAAGGGAGGCCTGCGGTTGAAGGTGCTGCGGGTCTGGCCACTGGAGCCTCTCCTCCCTGGCGCGCAAGGGCAGCGCGTGGTGGTGGAGGCCGAGGTGACGGGGGCACAGACCCGGGGCCCCTTCACCCTTTCGCTCTGGCAGGAGGGTGAGCCTCCCAGCGTTTCGCTGGAGGGTGTGACGTTCCCGTAGGAGCCCGTCGAGGCGAGCCGTCTTCAACTCTTCTCAGGTCCAATCAAGGCACGTTGTCTGGCTCATTCGTGAAGAGCGCATGGAACAGAATCGTCTCTGGAGGCTCCACCCATCCCACGAAGAGTGGGACAGGGGTCTCCGCGATCTCGCGCGGAAGTTTGCTCACCCCGAACGTTTCCTCGATTTTCCTGGCGATGACCTCCGCCGGCGACTTCATCTCGGGCGGGAAGGGCTCGAAGCCGAGCCTGGGATTGAGTCGCGTTCTGTTGCCCACGCGGCCATACTTCACACTGTAGACGATGTAGAGGGGCGCCAGGATGCTGACACAACCGACGACGATCCACGGATCCGGCCGCTGTAGACGGCCCCGGGACGGATAGGCGACGCAACGAAAGCAGGCGTCAGGAGTCGCGGTGCCGTCTCCGATGGTGAAGCTCGGAAGCGCCTGCCTGAGGTCACGCAGGAACGCATGCCAGCGATCAATCCGCTTGAGTTCCTCGGTCCATCGCGCATCGAGCCTCCGGTCTTCAGGACTCTTTTCTTGCCGCAGTTGATAGTCCTTGTCCGGACGCCAGTAGGTTCGTGCGAGCGATATCAGCTGCTCTGTAGAGAGAGTCATGAGGTCAGAGAGCGAATTCGCCGAATTGGACGGGTACGGCCTCTTCTCGGCACACGGTTCTCACACGCGAGCCACCAATAGACATTTTGAGCCGGGTTCCAAGCTCCTTCCTGAATGCTGCGCACAGAAGACCAAGAGGGGATGCAAGGGTGGCGGCACCGAAGACGAACCGAGCTGTCTCATCAGTACGCTCTGCCGCGATTCGTTGGGCAAGCGGAGTGGAGATGGGCATGTCTTTGTTCGTCATGGGTACTTCAACGCCGAATGTGCAGAGGAGTGACTCTCCCGTATTCTTCCTGCGAATGCTGAGATGAACACAGGCCGCGCGCCATCCGCCCGGTTCATTCTCGGTGTTCTCAACGACCGTGTAGAACTGGAAGTGCCTTGGCTCAATCCTCCCTGTAACGAGGGTCCTGGTTCCGGCTCTTCTGACAGTGGGTGCGCATCCTGGGAAAATCGAGTTCGCTAGGATGATGAGCATGGAAAGGACAGCGCCTCGACACTGTTTGCCGGGGAGCACAGTAGGCGGATTCACACGGCGGCTCCAACCCTGGCCTCGGCGTCTTTGACCCGGACCTCTCCGGAGAGGAGTTTGGGGAGCAAGGTGTCCCGGAGGGCCGCCAACGTCCGGTTCTCGGCCAGGTTCGAGTGGATCCGAGCCCAGATTGGAGCCGCGAAATCGTCGAAGCGGTGAACCAGCGCAGGAGGCGGGCAGAGTACCGGGTAGCTTGGAAAGTCCGTGAGAAGGATGCGGTCGACCGTTGCGCCTGGATGCACTCGCGAGCGCAAGAATTGCTGGAAGGTCTCGCTGATGAACCAATGGAAAAGGTAATGCCGAGAGCGCTCGTCTGGTTTAGGTCGCACCAGAGCCGTGCGACGACCGAGGCAGCACCGGAGTCCCGGGGGGAGCAGTGCGAAATGTCCCAGGGTGGCTTCGTAGGTGAAGACGATGTCTCCCGCCCGCGGTTCCACACGCTTGCTCCACTTGGGCCAGTCCGATTCACTGATGTGCCGGATGCCCGCGAAGTCAATCGATGTGCCCGTGAGGTTCTTGATGCCCAGGTAGATCGGACCTTCTGTGGCTTCGGGAGGAGTGGCGTGAGGTCCATCGAAGACACCCTGGACCAAGGATGAGACCGGTTGGTGGGTCCATCCATCGGGTATGGCGCCGAGTTCCGTCTTTGACGATATGGCGGGGAACAGATTGGCTGTCTCCGCATCCATGCCTGCGGGCTGGCGCCCCTCTGTCTTGGCACGAACCGGGTCAATGTCCACGAACCAAGACCGAAACACCGCTTGAGCCATGGCTTCTAATGTCTGGTTCATGCGGCGGTTGAGGTCGATCTTTTTGTCCAGGGAGTCGAGTATTCCCGCAATAGAGTTCTGTTCGTCCAATGGAGGGAGTCGCAATCGCATGGATTTGAAGAACCCGAGGTTGATATGCGGGACTCCCGCAGCAACCGCGTTTGCCTTGATGTACTCGACAGTCTTGTCGCTTAAAAGCCAGTAGTAGATATAAGTGGGATTGGCGATGCCTGTGTTACAGCGAAGTCGCATCTGACTCTGCGAGATGACATAGCGTGCGTATACCGATTCCACCGGAACGATACCTACTTGGCCCAGTGTTCCCCGTTGGGTTACGATCAAGTCTCCAGGAGCAGCCATGTTCCGGCTTAGTTGGTCCGCTTTTTCTTCGCTCACAAAGACGAAATCGCTTGAATCAAAACGTTTGTCGCCAATTCCTAGATTGGCGCCGCGGATGACTGGTACCCCGCTGTTCCTGTAGTCCGCGCGAACCAAGTCTGATCCAAATGGTCCGCCAACGACCCCGTCCGGGACTGCGATCTCCGCAATGCTGACCTCACTCCACTCATCTGCCATATCCAAGCTCCTTCAGGCTCAAGCGGATCCGGACATTGAGGCGAGAGTTCTCAGTGAACTGCTGCTCAAGAGTCGTGCAGAGGTTCTGCATCTTCTGCGTGAACAATTCGGGCTGTTCGTCAGGCACATCCACTGAGCCCACATAGCGGCCTGGAGTGAGGATGAAGCCGTGCGTGGCAATCGTTTGGAGGTCGGTTGCTTTGCAGAAGCCTGGAATGTCATCGTACTTGCCCGCGTTCTTGTCTCCACGCCATGAATGGTAAGTGTCTGTGAGCTGTCTGATTTCCTTGGGTGTAAGTTCGCGCTGGGTTCGGCTGATCATCTGTCCCATTTTTCGGG
>NZ_DASVWK010000934.1:0-3187 GCF_036389735.1 Archangium sp.
CGCGCCGGACTTCACCCTGCGCACCCTCTCGGGGGAGCAGGTGCGGCTGTCCGAGCTGAGGGGCAAGCCGGTGGTGCTCGCCTTCTGGGCGCCCTGGTGCGGGGTGTGCGAGGTCGAGTCCTCCACCCTCTCGGCGCTGCGAGGCACGGTGGGCGACTCGGCGCACGTGCTGTCCGTGGCGGTGGCCTACGAGGATGAGGAGGACGTGCGCCGCTTCGCGCGGGAGCACGCGGTGGACTACCCCGTGCTCCTGGGAGACGAGGCGCTCCGGCGGGACTTCCGCGTCGAGCAGTTCCCCACCACCTTCTTCGTGTCCTCCGAGGGCCGCCTCGAGCGGGCGGCCGTCGGCTACACCACCCGGCTCGGGCTGCTCTGGCGGATGTGGCTGTAGCCTCCCGGGCCCTCAGGGCAGCCAGTCGGCGAGGTACCACAGCAGGGCCGTCCCGAGGCTGAAGGGGACGACGAGGTTGCCCGTCTCCACCGCCGCGGCCCCCAGCACCGAGTCCCCCGAGGGCAGCAGCAGGACGGCGAGCGCCACTGCCCACGTGGCGCCGAGGCAGAGGGCGCGGTGCCAGGGCCGCTCGCGCGGGGGCAACCGGTCCAGCACCTGGAGCTGGAAGCCATCGGCCTCGGGCCCGGACGGGAGCTGCTTCTGGAGCAGCGTGTCCAGCCAGGCCTCTTCATGGGGGCCATTCATGGGACCTCCTCGAGCTGTCGGCGCAACTTCTCCTTCGCGCGCGCGACGTGGGTCTTGAGCGTTCCCAGGGGGCAGTCGAGGATGACGGCCGCCTCCTCGTGGGTGAACTCGTTGGCGTAGGTGAGGACGAGCGCGGCCCGCTCGCGGGGCTTGAGGGAGGCCAGCGCCCGCTCCAGGTCGTACCGCTCCAGGAGGGCGTCCGGGAGGGAGACGTCGGAGAGGCCGGACTCCAGCTCGAGCGGCTCGGGCGCGGCGAGGCGGCTGCCCCGGTCCCGGCTGAAGAACACGTTGCAGGCGATCCGGTAGAGCCAGGAGGAGAACTTCGCTCCGCCCCGGTAGCCGCGCAGCCCCCGGTAGGCGCGCAGGAAGGTCTCCTGCGCCAGATCGTCCGCCTGCGCCAGGTCTCCCCCGGTCAACCGGCGCAGCAGGCCGCGCACGGCCGACTGGTGCCGGGCCACCAGCACGCCGAACGCGTGCCGGTCATCCCGCAGGAGCACCCGGGTGATGAGCTCGGTGTCCGAGGGGCTGTCGGGAGGGGAGGACATGGGACGCGAGGGGCTACGACTGGAGCTCCGAGGCGAGGGCGGACGACCAGGGGCCCTTCACCTGCTGGAGACGCCAGACGAGCAGATGGCCCACACCGAGGAGGAAGAGCGTCACCCCTGCCCCCCAGGCCCCGGGCATGTCGGGAAGGGCCGCCAGGAAGAGGGCCAACCCCAGCCCGGTCGAGGACAGGATGATGCCCCGCCGCAGGTCCGACCGCTTGCGCACGGGCGGCGCGAGCAGCGCGGAGGGAATCTCCGCTCCCTTCTCCACCATCAGCCGCACCGTCTCGTGGAGCAGGCGCTGCTTGCGGTTGTTGGCCAGCAGCCACGCCAGGAAGGCCGTCAGCGAGCAGCTGGAGAACATCACGCCGATGACGGCGGGGACGGGGTCCACCTCGTCGTTGGCCCCGCGGCGCTCGCGCTCCTGGAGCAGCGTGAAGAGCTGCTCCGGGGTGAGCCGCCCTTTCGGGTCGACCTCTCGCGCCTCGGCCTCCAGCTCCTGGATTTCCTCCTCGAGCTGGCTCCGCTGGACCTCCAGCTCCTCGCGCTGGGCCTTCAGCTCCTCGCGCTGGGCCTCCAGCCGCTGCCGCTGGGCCTCGAGCCTCGGGGGCAGCGGCGCCACGGGGGCGGTGGTGGGGGCGGCAGGGGGGGAGACAGGGGCCTCGGCCTGGGGCGCGGACCAGGCCCGCCCCCCCGCCGCGAGGGTGGCCAGGAGGCACACGGCAACGAACTGAACCTTCATGGAGGAACTCCTTCCGTCGGATTTCGCGGCGTTGAGACTCCCGGACCCGGCCTTCTGGATTCACCCCGGTTATTTTTCCCCAAGGGCCTGTGTTCGCCCTCGACGGTTCAGCTCCCGCGCCGTCCCTGGAGGATCGCGAGGAACGAGCGGGTGCGCAGTTCCTCCAGGGTGAGGCCGGCGGCGCGGGCCTCGTCCTCGGTGAGGGCCCCGCAGGAGAGGCCCCGCAGGAAGAAGTTGAGCAACCCCTGGCCAGTGGCGGCGTCGTCGAAGACATCCCCCAGCCGCGTGGCCTGGGCGGCCTTGTCCATGAAGGCGCGCAGCCGGCGCGAGGCGTCGTCCAGCCCCTCCAGGAAGAAGGCGTACACCGTGGCGTAGCGCACCGGAAGCTGGGCCGGGTGCAGGTCCCACCCCTGGTAGAAACCATTCGTCAGCGCGTGACGGACGTTGTCGGCGTGGAGGCGCCACGCGCGGTGCACGGCGGCGCGGTTCTCCTCCTGCTGGGCCGGGGTGAGGGCGCCGCCCTTGGGCGCCTTGTGCGGCCCCACGGGCATGGCGGTGGTGGCCCCATCGGAGAGGTGGACGTCCGTCCCCGCCAGGGACACCTGCATCACGTGCCGGGCGAAGTCGCACGACGGGTGGAGCAGGTGCTGGCAGGACGCTGTGATGTCGCAGGCGGCGGTGTAATCGTACGCGCCGAAGTGCGCGGCGGAGCAACGACCGTTGGCGGCGGCCACCAGCCCGGGCAGGGCCAGCGTCCCCTTCGAGTCGAAGAGGGAGCGCGGCGTCTCCACCATCAGCTCCACCTTCACCGTGCCCCGCTCCAGCCCCAGGCCCGCCTCCAACTGGCCCAGCACCGAGTCGAGCGCCACCACCTGCTCGCGCAGCGTCACCTTGGGGAGGGTGACGACGAAGTGCGGCGGCAGGCGCCCGCCCGTCCTCCCCACCAGCGTGGAGAGGAAGAGGTCCAGGGTGCGGACGGCACGGTCGAGGAGCTCCTCGGTGAAGGACTTGACGCGGATGCCGATGAA
Source organism: Archangium sp. (assembly GCF_036389735.1). Taxonomy (GTDB): domain Bacteria; phylum Myxococcota; class Myxococcia; order Myxococcales; family Myxococcaceae; genus Archangium. The sequence continues at coordinate 3,013 of NZ_DASVWK010000934.1, forward strand.
GGGCGGCAGCGTGCCTCCCGCCAGGCCCCGGGCCAGCTCCTCCGCGGCGGCCACCGCGTGCCCGTCCTCCTCGGCGTCCGGCCGGTGGCCGTAACCATCCTCGAAGTCGATGCGGTAGTCCTCCACCGCCTCGCGCAGCAGCCTGGCCACCACGCGCGCCCGGACGGTCTCCGCC
>NZ_DASVWK010000935.1:0-15030 GCF_036389735.1 Archangium sp.
CGCGCTCGCGAGAGTCGCTCCTCGATGAGGGCCTCCAGACGCGTGGCGAGCTCCACGTCGTAGCACTCCACGTCGAACTCGAAGTTGAGCCGCAGCGAGCGCGGGTCCCAGTTGGCCGAGCCCACCAGCGACCAGGCGCCATCCACCACCATCAGCTTGGTGTGGTCGAAGGGGGGCGCGGTGAGGAAGACGCGGCAGTTGGGGCGCATCACCTGCCAGAGCTGCGCGGTGGCGGCCCACTGCACCACGGGGAGGTTGACCTTCTCGGGCAGCACGATGTCCACCCGCACGCCCCGCAGCGCCGCCACGTTCAGCGCGGTGACGAGCGCCGAGTCCGGCAGGAAGTAGGGCGTGACGATGCGCACCGTGTCGCGCGCGCACGCCAGCGCCCCCAGCAGCGTGAGGCGCAGCGACTCGAAGTCCTCGTCCGGACCGTCCGGTATCCCCCGGGCGAACACCGGCCCGGCGGGCTCCAGCGGCGGAAACCACGTCTCCCCGTGCAGGCGCTCCTTCGTGGTGAAGAGCCAGTCCTCGGCGAACGTCTCCTGCAACTGCCCCACCACCGGCCCCTCCACGCGGAAGTGCAGGTCGCGGGCGTCGCCGTGGCCGGCGAGGAAGTGCTCGCGGATGTTCATCCCCCCGGTGAAGCCCACCCGCCCATCCACCACCAGCAGCTTGCGGTGGTTGCGCAGGTTCATGAAGGGCAGGCGCGCCGGCATGAGCAGCGTGGGCAGGAAGCGCGCCGCGCGCACCCCGGCCCGGCGCAGGCGTCCGGTGATGGGCGGCCAGTCGTAGCGCGCCCCCAGCGCGTCGATGAGCACCCGCACCCGCACCCCGCGCTTCACCGCGCGCCCCAGGGCCTCCACGAAGCGCCGGCCCGCCTCGTCGTTGTCGAAGATGTAGCTGCACAGGGTGATGGAGGTGCGTGCCGCGTCGATGGCCTCCAGCATGGCCGGGTAGGCCCCCGCGCCCGCCTCCAAGGGGAAGAACCGGTTGCCCGGCAGCAGCGGCCGGTGGTGGTCCACCTCATCCACCAGTCGGGCGAGCGAGGCCAGGTGCGCCGCCGGGGGCAACGCCGCCGCCAGGGCCTCGGGGGTGCACGCGGCCACGGTGGGCTTCGGGATGAACTGGCCGTGTTCCTGGCGCAGCGCCAGCGCGCGACCCCGGCCCCGGCGGCGGATGCGGTTGATGCCCAGCAGCAGGTACAGCACCACCCCCACCAGCGGGGCCAACCACACCAGCCCCACCCAGCCCACCGCCGCGCGCACGTCCCGCTTGCGCAGTACCGCGTGTCCGGTGGCCAGGAGGTTGGCCAGCACCGTGAACGCCGCCGCCACGTGGGGCCACACCTCCAGGAGCAGCGATTCCAGCGTCATCCGTCCTCCCCCCGGCCCCGCAGGTGACGTCCGGGTCGGGAATGCCCAGCTTCACTCCCCACCAGCGTGTGGCCTCTCCCGAGGCCCGCTGTCCGATTGCGATGCAGGGTGTCCAAGAGTTGGACAGCCCGCGAGTCGTTTTCCCAACCGATTGATATCAAAAGGGTTTCACTGGGAAACGTCAGGACTCTTTACGCTGAGCCCTGGACGGGGTGGAGCCTCCTTGTTCCACGGGGATTTCGGGTTTCTACGCCAACCCCCTGTTTTCTGGAGGGCCTGCTTGTTGGCCCGGGGCTTGCTCAAGGGATGGGACGCTCGGTCGCGGCTGGTCCCCCAGGCGACCCAGTTCGAATTCCACGCTTTCCCCCAGAAAAGGAAGCCCCCATGCGCAAGCTTTCCATGGCGTTGCTGGCCGGTATCGCTCTCGTTGGTTGCGGTGGTCCCGAGGCCGAGCTCGAGGCCCGCATCCCGACGTTCGAGGAGTTCAAGGCCGAGGCCATCAAGGACGAGGGCGACGTCTATGTCGTCAACGGCGACGAGGCCGTCGAGGGCGAGCAGGGCCTGAAGGCGTACTATGACAACTTCGTCGCCGGCGGCGACGTGGGCAACACCGGCGGCGGGCTGGCCGTGTACTACCTCGGCTATGACGTGAAGTACTCCTCCACCCAGGCGCGCAACCTCACCTACTGCGTGAGCTCCTCCTCCTTCGGCACCCGCTACAGCACCGCGGTGAACGCGATGAACAGCGCGGCCGCGGCCTGGGAGGCCACCGCCAACGTCAACTTCATCCACTCCAGCAGCTACGACTCCGCCTGCTCCGCGTCCCAGACGGGCGTCTTCTTCGACGTGCGCATGGTGAGCGGCCAGTCCTACACGGCGCGCGCGTTCTTCCCGAACTCCAGCCGCTCGGGCCGCAACGTCCTCATCGACAGCAGCGCCTTCGGCAACATGGGCGCCTGGACCCTCACCGGCGTGCTCCGCCACGAGCTGGGTCACGTGCTGGGCTTCCGCCACGAGCACACCCGCCTGTCCAGCACCGGCTGCTACGAGGACGCCAACTGGCGCGGCCTGACCAGCTACGACTCGTACTCCGTCATGCACTACCCCCAGTGCAACGGCAGCCAGACGGGCGACCTCGTGCTCACCAGCGCCGACAAGACCGGCGCCCGCGCGCTGTACCCGTAAGCGGACCGCTCCTCTGCGCTGACAGAAGCCGGGGATGCACGCCTCCACTCGGGGGGTGGGCGTCTCCGGCTTCTTTCTTTTCATGGCTGCTGAGGCAGGGCCTCCTCGAGCGCCATCTGCGGCTCGAAGAAGATGAGCGTCTTCACCCGGTCCTGGTCCTCGATGTCGAGGCACTCGATGTCCCCGCTCTCGTTCTCCGCGGTGTAGACACGCTCCGGACGCAGGATGCGGTGGACGATCTCCCGGCCCGGCCGTCCCACCGTTACCTCGATGGCGCCCTGGTTGCTGCCCTTCTCCTCGACGTAGATGTCCACGAGCGGGAGGCTCGCCGCCACCGTCTGCTCTCCGATGTCCGGGCCATCGGCCTGGACGCGGACCCGATGGTCTCGCTCGATGGCACTCACCAGGGTGAGGTAGTCGGACCAGACCTCCTTGGGAATCTCACGGGTATGGGGCATGGGTGTTTCTCGGGTGTGGTGCGTAGGTGTGGGTACTTCATCCAAGCGTAAGGACGCCCTCGGGGGGTGCCAGCGCACCCCCGTGGGTGTCGCCCGTCCAGCGAGTGTCCGAGCGGCTCACTTCTTCTGCTGGGGCGTCGTCGCCTTGGGGAAGAGCTCCACCGTGGTGGCCTCGTACTTGCCCTCCGTCTCGTCATAGGCGGCGCGCACCTGGCTGCCCTCGTGCAACTGGGCCTGGTCCGCCTGCTGCCCCCGGCTGATGAACCGGGTCTCCTCGCCGAACTCCAGCGTCATCGTGGTGCCGCCCTTGTTGCGCACGGTCATGCTGTTGTCGGCCACCCCCGTCACCGTCCCGTAGAACTCCTGGTCCGCGAGGTTCTCGCCGCCGATGACCTCCAGGTCCTGGTTCTCCACGGGGACCTCATTGCCCGCACGGTCTCGCTCCAGCGCGGCGATGTTCTGGTCGTTCGTGTTGTCGTTGCGCCCCTTGCTGCAACCCGCGGCGAGTCCGAGCAGCGCCACCGCCGTCAGGCTCCACGTCCACTTGTGCATGACCCTTCGCTCCTTTGCCGCCGGGGCTCCGACGGCTCCTCTGGAGGACAAGGTGGGGAGCCGGAGCGAGCAGTCACAACCGGGGGGATGGGAAGCGGGGGGTGCTCTGCCTGCCTGGTGGGCGGGAGCGGGGCCGGGCCTCGAGCCCTCGGGGAGGGCGGGCCACACGGCCGGGGGAACTGCCCCGCTCACCCTGCACGGGGAGCGGGGCAGGTGCGGCGATTACAGCGAGGGGTAGCCGACCACGTTGCCGCAGTAGGCGCTGGAGCCGCAGGTGGTGCCCGCGTTCACGTACCAGGCGGACTTGCGGGTGCCGTAGGAGCGGTTGTCGGCGTGCACGTGCGCGCCCGAGGAGTTACCGGTGGAGCCCACGAGGCCCAGCGCGCAGCCGTCGCAGGTCTTGGTGCCGGAGCTGGCGTTGGAGTTGACGTGGAGCTGGCGGAAGTCCCAGCCGCTGGCGCCGGTGACGACGTAGTAGTTGCCCGCGCCGCCGTTGCACGTGGTGCCGCCAACGCAGTTGTTCGCACAGCCGCCGTAGTACTTGTAGTAGAAGCTGCCGGACAGCATGGCGCGGTGGTTCCACTCGCTGCACGAGCCGTTGCTCATGTCGAGCGCGGTGTGGCTGCTGCCCGAGCACGAGTAGTACGTGGTGGAGCCCACGCGGGCCGCGGTGTCGCAGATGGCGCCCTTGGCGGTGGCGGCGGTGGCCACACCGGCGAAGCCCGCGACGAGCGCGGCGGCGGCGTACATCATGTTCTTCACGTTCATACTGCCTCCTGGGGGTTGCACTGCGGGGGGTACTGCCTTGAAGCCGTTGGAGCGGGAGTTCTCTACTTGCGGATGCGCTGCTTCTCGCGGAGCAGCAGGTGCCACTCCTGGAGGTTGAGGTTGAGCGCGGCCAGCCAGGCGTCGATCTCCGGATCCATCGCGGGCGCCACGCCGCGCAGCGACTGGAGCGTGGGCCTGGCGCCGGACATGCCCAGGCGCACCAGCCCCTCGAGGGCGGCCTTGCGCACGGCGGGGTCCTTCTCGTTGCGGTAGAGCTCGACGAGGGAGCCGGTGGCCCCGGCGGACTCGGCTCCCGGCACCCCGCCGAGCGCCGTGGCGGAGGCGGCGCGCAGGGTGGGGTTCTCCGCGCGCAGCTGGCCCTTGAGCTTGCCCACCGTCTCGGAGCCCACCTGCTCCATGGACACCTCGCGCAGCAGCTTCGCGGCCACCTCCGGGTCCGGCGAGGCCAGCGCGGTGCTCACCGCCGTCTCGGACACGGCCTTGTCATGGCCGAAGTACACCTTGGCGCTCTCGTCCACGAGGTTGCCCACCACCGCCTCGCGCACCACGGGCGAGCTGTCGCGGATGAGCTGCTCGTACGTCACCACGTTGCCGTTCCTGGCCATCATGTCCACCGAGCCGGTGGCACGCAGGCCCTTGAGCGCCGCGGCGCGCAGGTTCGGGTCGGCGTCTCCCTGCGCCCGCTGCAGCAGCGGCTGCACGAGGGAGGCGTCCTCGACGAAGCCCGCCTTGGACACCAGGGCCTTGCCCAGCGCCTCCAGCACGTCGGGCTCGCGCTCCTGCGACACCATGGCCAGCAGCTCCTCGGCGGGCATGGCCTTGGCGGCCATCTTCAGCTGCTCCAGCACGTACTTGCGGTAGGCGGGCGAGCCCGTCTTCATCGCCCCGCGCAGCTCGTGCACCATGCCGCTGAAGGTGCACGCCGTCTGCTGCAGTGGCAGCGCGCTGCCCTGCGCCCCCGCCGTGGTCGGCAGCAGGCAGGTGGCGGCCACGAGCAGCGCCGCGCGCCAGAGGGGAGAGTGGTTTGCGTGCGTCATGTGCGTCATTCCCTGGGTGTCGTCGCGGCGCATCAGTGGGGTGCTCCCTCTTCCATGATGCAGTTGTGACGCTCCTCCACGCCCTGCCAGATACGGGCGAAGTCCACCGTGCCCTCGGCATAGAGCCGCTTGAAGTCCTGGTAGTCCTGAAGGAAGCGCGGGTCCTGCGCGGCCAGCTGCTCGAGCAGCGGCAGGGCACCAGGGCCCGCGGCCCGGACGGCGAAGCGGAAGATGGCCCAGCGCACGCACTCGTCATGCTCCTGGGGGAAGGCGGTGCGGTAGTACTCCAGCGCCTTGTCCGGCTGCTCGGTGACGGCCAGCCGGTAGGCCGCCATCTCCCGCACGTCCCGCTCGCGATCCGTCCGCATGAGCTTGTCGAGCCGCTCCAGCTCCTGGGGGTCCTTGCCGATGACGGGGTTGGAGTAGGTGGGCATCTCCAGCGCCAGCATGCGCACGGCCATGTCGTCGGACTTCTCGCTGATGTCCAGCAACTCCTTCCAGTAGGGGCCGAAGGTGCCGGTGCGCTCGTAGTCCTCCTTCATGACGCGACCGATGGTACGCGTGGCGACCCAGGAGACGGAGTCCAGCGACTCGTCCAGGGCGATGGCCTTCACCCGCTGAAGGGTGGCTGGGGTGAAGCGCTTCTGCGTCTCCAGCGCATCCATGGCCGCGCCCCGGTGCAACAGGGTGGCGCCCTTGTCCTCGCCCAGCTTCACCAGGCGGTCGACCACCTCGGGGCGCTGCACGGCGGCGGCGGCCTTCACCGCCTCGATGTAGACGACGAGTTCCTCCCGATCGGCCCCCTGTGCCCACTCGAGCACCTGGAGGGCGCGGCCGGGGTCATCCCCCACCAGCTCGGTGAGGCGTGCCTGGAGGTACTCGGCGAGCATGCGGTCCCGCCCGGAGATGGCGGCGCCCAGGGCCTGGCGGAAGTTGGCCATGGAGAGGTTCTTGTCCAGCTCCGCCACCCCCTGCCAGCAACCGGGCATGGGCAGCTGCTCCTGGGCGGGCTTGAGCTCCTTGGGCAGGCCCACGCCCTGGGCGGTGGGGGAGGAGGCCGAGGCCTTGCCGCCCGCCGACTGGGTGGCGTCGGATTGGGAGGGATCCGAGGAGCCCTCTCCACCCGAGGCGGGGCGGCGTGCCAGCAAGGCCGCGCCGAGGATGAGGAGCAGGAGGGCGCCAAGAGCAGTGGCTACCCTGGAGGCGGTGGGTTTCATGTTGGAATCCAGGATTCACTGATACCATCGGAAAACCCCAAGACTCAAGATTTTCTTGAAGTAAGGGAAAGAGCAGCCGAAAGTGTTACCTGGAAGAAGGAGGATGGATGCCACGTCATCCCACCTACGCCCCCTCGGTCTCGGGCATGTCGAGCGCCCTGTACTCGGGGCTCGCGGAGCGGCTCTCGCGCAGCGCCGGAGAGGTGTACCCGCTGCACGTGGGGGACACGTGGCTGGAGCCGCCCGAGGGCTGCCGGATGGAGGACTTCCGGGTGGCGGAGCACCCCGGGATGCACCGCTACGCGCCGGTGCAGGGGCTGCCAGGGCTGCTGGACGCCATCGTGGAGCGGGTGCGCGCGAGGACGGGCGTGCCCACCGAGCGCTCCGAGGTGCTCGTCACCACGGGGGCCACGGGCGCCCTGGGGGCGATCATCGGAGGGCTGGTGGCGCCGGGGGAGGAGGTACTCATCCTCGCGCCCTACTGGCCGCTCATCTCGGGCATCGTCACGGCGTTCCACGGGCGGCCGGTGCCGGTGCCCTTCCTCGGGTGCGAGAGCCCGGAGGCGCTGGTGGAGGCGGTGCGCGAGCGCCTCACGGAGCGCGGCGTGGCGCTCTACCTCAATACGCCCAACAACCCCTCGGGGCGCGTGCTGCCGCGCGCCTGGGTGGAGGCCCTGGCGGAGCTGGCGCGCCGCGAGGGGCTGTGGCTGCTGTCGGACGAGGTGTACGAGGACTATGCCTACGTGGGAGAGCACACCTACGCCCGGGCGCTGGCGCCGGAGCGGACGCTCTCCTCGTACTCCTTCAGCAAGGCCTACGGCATGGCGGGCAACCGGTGCGGCTACGTGGTGGGGCCCCAGGAGGCGGTGGCGCAGCTGCGCAAGGTGAGCACGCACTCCTTCTATAGCGCGCCCACCGCCGCGCAGCTCGCGGGGGAGCGGGTGCTCCGGGGCCCGGGGGACGCCTGGGCCGCCCGGGCCGCCGCCCAATACCGCGACACCGGGACGAAGGCCGCCGAGCGCCTGGGGGTGCCACCCCCCGAGGGCAGCACCTTCCTCTTCCTGGACGTGTCCGCGCACCTGGACGAGCGGGGGCTGCCGGGCCTCCTGGAGCGGTGCGTCGAGCGCGACCTGCTGGTGTCCCCGGGGCCCAGCTTCGGGCCCTTCCCCCACCACATCCGGCTGTGCTTCACCTGCTCACCACCCGAGGTGGTTCTGCGCGGGGTAGAGGTGCTGGCGAGAATTCTGCGCGGGTAGGCGCAACTTTCCCACCCCGATCCCCGAGAATTTCTCTGAGTTTAAAACTTCGAATTTTTCCAGCAGGGGTTCGGCCATGAGCATCTACCGCATCAAGTCCGGTGACACGCTGTCCGCCATTGCCAAGCGCAACCACACCTCGGTGGGCGCGCTGATGAAGGCCAACCCCCAGATCAAGAACGCGAACCTCATCATCGCGGGCAAGAAGCTGAACATCCCGGGCTCGCGCGACAGCTTCGACCACGGCCCGACGCGCCCCGGTGGCGCCAGCCGTCCGGGCGGCACCAGCCGTCCGGGTGGCACCCAGCAGACCCAGGGCCCCAGCACCACGGGCCCGGCCTCGCAGGGTCCCAAGGGCAGCCCCTTCGACATCGCGAAGGCTCAGCTGAACAAGAACGCCGGCAGCCTCAAGCTGGAGAAGGGCGGCGTGGGCTCGGACATGGAGGACTGGGTCCCCAACAACGTCAACTGCGCCAACTTCGTCTCCGCGTGCCTGGAGCAGGCCGGGCAGATCAAGAACAGCCAGCACCACAACGCGGTGGTGGGCCTGCAGGCCAACCTGGACAAGGACCCGAACTTCAAGCGCGTGTCGCTGGCCCAGGCCAAGCCCGGTGACGTGGTGAGCATGAAGACGCCGGGCGGCCACCACGTGGTGATGTTCGCCGGGATGAAGAACGGCAAGCCGGAGTTCATCGGCTCGAACAACATCAACAAGGATGGCTCGCAGCGCATCAGCTTCACGCAGATGAACTACCCCATCATGTCCATCCACCAGTACCGCGGCTGAGCGAAGTCGCGCGAGGCAGGGGGGACGCTCGAGGGCGGCTTCCCGGGACCTGGATGGACACGCGGTGCCGGCTCCACCCCGGCACCGCGTTTTTCATTTGCGGGGGAGGTGGGGGTTGTCCACGCGGCTCGTCGGGTTGGGAGTGCTTGTTGTCGCCGTGCTGCTCCAGGCCGCGTGCGCCACGGGCGCACCGACCCGGTACTCGCAGACCGTGAATTCGGCCGTGGACGGCTGTCTGCGCAATCCCGCCTGTGTCGCCTCCTCACCCGGCGAAGAGGCGATCATTCCCTGGCTGTCACGCGCGATGAGCGCGGCCCGGACCGTCGCCACCCTCAAGGAACTCCTCGAGGAGGCCGAGCTGCGTCGTATCGAGAAGATACTCATCGAGTGCGCCCAGGAGGCGGACACCAACATCAACGAGCGGGACTATGGCCCAGGTATCAAGCCCGACATCGTCCTGCACGTCGCCCGCGACCCCAGCAAGGTTCAATGCGTCAGCGGAATCCTTTGGCGGATAGAGACGTAGCGCAGCAACTGTCGAGCTACGACAAGCTGGGTGGCAACTGCCCACCAGGCATCGTGACGCCCCAGCTTGGAATCAGCCCATGACGGAACGTTACCCCCGTATCCGGCACTACGGACCCACTCCGGTGGGAGAGCAGCTGTTGCTCCGGGATGTCGTTCGCATCGCCTTCTTCATGCCGCACGACAACCATGAGCTGGCCCCGGGGGTCGAGAAGGCTCTCGACGTGTACCGCCGAGGAGTCGGCGTGGGACCTGGAACCATCTGCCATGGGTGGGACGCCGAGGGTGAGAACGACCAATCTCTCCTCGAGGAGAAGGGCTGGCAGGTCATCCGGAGTTGGCTGCACCCGAGCACCACCTGGCGCTTCCTGGACGAATTTGGAGAGGAGACGGAGTTCTTCCGCAGGCGGACCAAGAAGGGTCACGAGGTCTTCATCAGCCTCACGGGTGCGCCCTCTGAACCGACCGGGTATGGCTTCACGTATTGTGCCCGGCTGCCGTGGCGTACGCCTCCGGAGCATAGCGTGAGCGTCTTGAGCGCCACCCTGCCCACGGAGTACCTCGAGGAGCACGGTTCGGGACGGGGGCGGGAACTGGCCCTGGAGATGGCCTCGCACCTGCGCTTCTCCACGGGCCATGCCGGCCTGGCCTTCGACTTCTTCAGGCCGCACAGTCGTCTCCTGGCTGGACTCCGCGAGGAGGTCTTCCGCTATCCGGGATTGGACGTGCCCGACGTGGAGCTGCTCTCAGCGGTGGGCACGCGCGTGGCTGGCGTGCATTGGCTCAACTTCCTCTCCCAGCCGGTGTTGGGGGCGTTGGGCGGAGCGGCGGCCCTGCGCACCCGGTTGCACTCGCCCGAGACCACCCTGCACGAGCTGGACGGCGAGCGCGTGGTGGTGACGCTGGGGCAGTGGCCGGAGGCGGGAGACCTGGCGCGAGGCCAGGACCTCCCCGCGTATCGTGAGCTCGCGCGGGTGCTGGAGCCTTGGTTGGAGAGCTTCTCGCCCTCCTACGCCAACACCTGGCGGGGCTACACGCAGGAGGAAGTCCGACGCTGGTGGCGCCGCTTCCTCGACTGAAGGGCGCTCAGCCGGTGACGACGCGCACCTGGTCGCCGTCGAGCACCAGGCGCACGGTGGACACCTGTGGGTTGCCGAAGTGGTCGTAGGCGGCGCGCTCCAGCTGCGGCACCAGCGCGGCGCGCAGGCCGCGGGCCCCCGTCTCGCGCTTGAGCGCTCGGGTCACCACCCACTCGCGCACCGACGCATCCACCTCCAGGTTCAGCCCCTCGTGGGCGAACTCGCGCTGGTAGCCGCGCAGCACGTTCTCCTCGAGGATGCTGCCCAGCGTCGTCGCGTCCAGCGGCGCGAACGAGACGATGCGGCTGAAGCGGCCAATCAGCTCCGGGATGAAGCCGTAGCGCGCGAAGGCCGTCGTCTGCTCCACCTGGTCGTCCGTCACCCGCTCGGCGATGGCCTCGCCGCGCTTGCCGACGTCGCGGCCAAAGCCCATCCGCTCCTTCTGGCCTCCCAGCTCCTCCGCCGTTACCTTCAGTCCACTGAAGGCCCCGCAGGCGATGAAGGTGACGGCCGAGAGCTCCAGCGGCATGGGCGGCGTGCGGCTGGTGAAGCCGAAGTCCGGGGGGAAGTCCGCCCGAGGCGCGCTCAGCAGGTTGAGCAGGCTGCGCTGCACACCGAAGCCGCTCACGTCCTTGGTGGTCTGCTGTCCGGCGAAGCGCGCATCGGAGCGGCTGGTGGCGAGCTTGTCGAACTCGTCCATGCAGATGGCCCCGCAGGCCGCCCACGCCACGTCCCCGCCCGCCGCCTCGTACAGGCGCGAGAGCATCGTCGTCACGTCGTCGCCCACGTAGCCCGTCTCGGAGAACTGCGTGGCGTCCACGATGACCGTGGGCACGCCCAGAATCTCACGGAAGAGCAGCTCCACGAGGAACGTCTTCCCACTGCCCGTGGGGCCCAGGAAGAGACAGTTCTCGCGGACACCGTACTCCGGTGCAATGCCTTCCAGGTGGATGCGTCGCAGCTTCCGCACATGGCGGTAGGCGAGCACCGACGCCGCGCGGCGGGCCTCCTGCTGGCCGCGGTAGCCGAGCTCGGAGAGGCGGTCGTCGATCTCACGGGGGGAGATCGTCTCCAGCGCGGCGACGCGCTCTCGGACGGACTCATCGCGCTCGAAGGGAAGGGCTTGCAGATGGTCGGGGCGTGGACTCATGAAGTGGGGCCATCTTTCCCGGCTCTCGCGTCACGGGACAAGCGCTGCTTGCTGGTCGTGCCGGTGCCCGCCCGCTCTCGGAGGAGGCATCCACCACACGCTGGCGTCGGCCGCGGAACCAGGAGTGAACATCTCGAGCAGCCGGACACGTCGCCGCCACCTGCACGCGGCGTGAGGGTGGCTAAGTAGGTGCCTATGAAACGAGCCGAGGACATGAGGGGCCAGGCACCGCGCCTGGGGGCATGGGTGGAGCCGGGTCAGGGGGTGCGCTGGCGCGTGTGGGCCCCTGGACATCAGAAGGTGGAAGTGGTGCTGCACGGGCGGGACGGGCAGCCGGGCGCCTCGCTGCCCCTGGTTGACGAGGGCCAGGGTTTCTTCTCCGCGACCCTCGCCGGGGAGGGCACTGGTGTGCGCTACAAGCTGCGCGTGGACGGCGAGGGTCCCTTTCCGGACCCCTGGAGCCGCTCGCAGCCCGAGGGGGTACATGGCCCCTCCGAGGTGGTGGTGCCGGACTTCTCCTGGACGGACGCCGGGTGGAAGGGCACGGACCCGGAGGCCCAGGTCATCTACGAGGTGCACGTGGGCACGGCCACGCCCGAGGGCACCTTCGAGGCCCTCATCCCGCGCCTGCGCTCGCTCAAGGAACTGGGCGTCACCACGCTGGAGCTGCTTCCGCTGGCCAGCTTCCCGGGCGCGCGCAACTGGGGCTACGACGGGGTGGCGCTCTTCGCTCCCCAGGCGACCTACGGCGGCCCCCAGGGGCTGCGGCGCCTCATCGACGCGGCCCACGCCGAGGGGCTCGCGGTGCTCATCGACGCCGTCTACAACCACTTCGGGCCGGACGGGAACTACCTGCGCTGCTACTCGCCGCACTACTTCACCGACCGCCACCACACCCCGTGGGGCGATGCCGTCAACTACGACGGCGAGGGCTCCGCCGTGGTGCGCCAGTTGGTGCTCTCCAACGTGGAGATGTGGATCCGCGACTACCACGCGGACGGGCTGCGTCTGGACGCGGCCCACGCCATCGTCGATGACGGCACGCCGCACCTGCTGACGGAGATCGTCGAGCGTGCCCAGGCGGCCGCCGCCGGGCGACGGGTGGTGGTCTTCGCGGAGGACGACCGCAACGACACGCGCCTGGTGCGCCCGCCCGCCCAGGGAGGACTGGGCCTGGACGGTGTCTGGGCGGACGACTTCCACCACCAGATGCGCCGCGCCTTCGCGGGGGACAACGAGGGCTACTACGCCGACTACACCGGCAGCATGGAGGACCTCGCCCGCACACTGCGCCAGGGCTGGTTCTACGAGGGGCAGATGTCCCAGGTGCACGGCCACACCCGGGGTACGCCCGCCCAGGGCGCGGAGCCGTGGCGGTTCGTCCACTGCCTCCAGAACCATGACCAGGTGGGCAACCGGGCCTTCGGCGAGCGGCTGGGCGCGGATGTATCGCCCGCGGCCTTCCGCGCCATGAGCACCCTGTTCCTGCTGGCGCCCTACACGCCGCTCCTCTTCATGGGGCAGGAGTGGAACGCGAGCACGCCCTTCCTCTACTTCACGGACCACAACGCCGAGCTGGGGCGGCTGGTGACGGAGGGACGGCGCAAGGAGTTCGCCGGCTTCAAGCGCTTCGCGGGCGGCGAGGTGCCGGACCCGCAGGCGGTGGACACCTTCACGCGCTCGAAGCTCGACTGGAGCGAGGCGGAGCGGCCGGAGCATGCCGGGGTGCGCGCGCTCTACCGCGAGCTGCTGCGCCTGCGCGCCACGGAGGCCAGCCTGCGCGAGCGCCGCCGGGGGCACTTCGACGCTCGGCCCCTCGGGGAGAACGCCCTGGTGCTCGAGCGCCGGGGCCCCTCGGGCACGCTGCACGTCCTCCTCAATGTGAAGGGCTCGCTGGAGCACCGGCTGCCCGCCGGGGCCGAGCTGGTGCTGTGGAGCGAATCGCCCCGCTTCGGCGGCACCTCGAAGGAGGAGCCGCTGCGAAGCGGGGTGTTGCGACTCGAGGGGCCCGCGGCCGCGGTGGTTCGCGTCACTGGCTGAGCCCCGCCGGAGCCTGGGCGGCTAGAAGGAGCCGCCCAGGTTGATACCGAGGTTCACGGCGTTGCCGTCCTGGGCCAGCCCCAGGTTCTCGCCGCTGAGGAAGCGGTAGGTGGCTCGCGCGCCGGCGGTGATGGCGCCGAACTGGTAGTCGACGCCTGCGGCCACCGGCACCTCGGCGATGAAGTCGTTGTTGAAGAGGACCTCTCCGTCATCGCTCGGGTTGAGCACGCTCAAGCCCAGGCCCGCGCCGACGAAGGGCCGCAGGTCGCCGTTCTGGCCCAGCTGGGGGCCCACCTTGGCGAGCGCGCCAACGTTGTGCCGCCACAGCGCGCCGTCGAAGTTCTCGAACGGGTTGCGCGAGCCCTCGTAGCCCACCTCCAGGCCGATGAGGGGCAGCGGGCGGGAGTTGGCCTGGATGCCGAGGAGCGCACCCGCGCTGGTGTTGTCCCCCAGGTCGCCGGTGAACGCGTTCACGCCGCCCGACACCGACACGCCCAGGTCCCTGGTGAGTCCGCCGCGCGTGTCGTCGTCGTCGTAGATGGTCACCTCGCGCTCGGCCGCGAACGCGGGCAGAGCCAGCGCCATGGCCGCGGCGATCCCGCCGAGACCCCAGCTCTTCTTGAAGCTCATGGTGTTGCCTCCCTGTTGTCCCCCGGTGGTCGGGGGGTCCTTCAAAAACTGGGCGCGGGGGCCTTTGACTGGAAGCGCACACTCTCGAGCCCCTCCGTGCTACCCGCCCTCCAGGCGGCCGGCGCATCGCTCCCGAGGTCGGCCGGGGCTGGGCACCAGGGATGTGACTTGCTATACCCCTTCTGCGCGGCCAACCTGACAGGTTGGAGGGCGAGCAGCCATCCAGGAGCGGGGTCCATCGAGACGATGTGACTTCACAGGGAAGGTGTCGCCTCCAACCCATTGAAATTCCAAGGAAATTGCCTGGAATTGATTTGAGCATCAGGTGTTCAGAGGCCAACACACGGGATAGGGCGTGCTGGGAATTTCCTCTGGCTGCGTCGATCCCCTCAGCGAAGGAAGCGACACATTGAATCGAACCTCTTCTCGCCGCTCGCGGTGGTCCTTCGGAATTCTCTCGTCGCTCGTCACCCTCTCCGCCTCCCAGGCCCTCGCGGCCGGCGGCTTCATCTCCGCCAGCGCGAGCGCTGACGACGGCAACAAGCCCGCCTCCGCCATCGACGGCAACCTGACCACCCGCTGGTCGGCCGACGGACGGGGCCAGTGGCTCCAGGGAGATCTGGGCGCGGTGAAGTCCTTGAGCGCCCTGGACATCGCGTGGTTCCGCGGGAACGAGCGCGCCAGCAGCTTCGTCATCTCCACCTCGACGGATGGCACCACCTTCAGCCCGGCCTTCTCGGGCACCTCCTCGGGCAGGACGACCTCCCTCGAGCGCTACAGCTTCCCGGCGAAGAACGCCCGCTATGTGCGCGTGACGGTCAACGGCAACACGCTGAACACCTGGGCGAGCATCGGCGAGATGTCCGCCCTCGTCTCCACCACCGTCACCGCGCCCGCGCCCGCTCCCGCTCCCGCTCCGACGCCCACGCCCGCGCCGGCGCCCACGACG
>NZ_DASVWK010000936.1:0-16582 GCF_036389735.1 Archangium sp.
AGGGGCTTCACGGGCACGTTCCGGAAGGTAACACCCGTAGTCGACTACCATTGGTGTGGCATGAAGACACACCTTGATTGGAGTCGACTACAATCGAAGGCGCGGGCCTCAGCTCCAGGAGAACTCGTATTCGCTGTCGAGCGGCCCGGTCTGGCGGCCGATGACCTTCACGTTCTGGGCCTTCATCTGGTCGAGCGTGGTCCGCAGTCCCCCCTCGTGGTACGCGAAGGGGAGGAAGTTGCGCTGGAGGATGAGCCGACCCCTGGCCGGTCCATCCCACACCACCTGGCGCGTCCCATAGCTCAGCGTCATCCGGTAGATGTTCTGGATGCTGCCCATCAGGGCCCGGATGTCCTGGCCGGACAGGTGCTTGAGCGCCCTGCCCATGACGGAGCCGAGGAAGTCCACCATCGCCTGCTGGCCCATCTGCCGCAGCGCTCCATCGAAGCCCCCGTACCGGGGACCCAGCTCGTGCCCCGCGGTGTAGGTGAGCCGAAGCAGCGCGCTGACGGGGTAGTTGAAGAAGTCGAGGAAGCGCCGCTCGCCGCTCGCCTCCAGGCAGCGCTCCATGGCCGGCTCGTCACCGAGCGTCCGCACCAGTCCGAGCATGCTGTTGAAGAACAGTCCGCGCACGGCGTCGCCGGGGGTGGCCAGGGTGAGTCGCTCGTCGAGTTCCCGCTGCCAGTCGGGCGTTGTCCTGCTTGTCGCTGCCTCACTGCCGTCGTTCATGGACCTCCCCGGCGCACGGGAGGGAGTGCCTGTGGCGCGGGCAGGTCGCAGCATAATCCGGAGGCACCCCGGGCGCATGTCGGCCTCGGGTCCAGTCCCTCCAGGTGTCGCCGACGACCTGGACGCGGAGTGAAGCGCGCCCCAACCGTCCGCCCCTGGAATCCCCCGCAGGATCTCTTTGCAAGCGGCTTTCGGCGGGCCTAGAAGACCCTCGACTTCCCAGCGCACGGAAGCAAGGACGGCACTCACGATGACGGACAGCTTCAAGAGCAAGAGCCAGCTCAAGGTGGGCTCTGCCACGTACGAATTCTACAACCTCGCCAAGGTGGGCAAGGACCACGCCTCCGTGGCCCGCCTGCCCTTCTCGCTGAAGATCCTGCTCGAGAACCTGCTGCGCCACGAGGATGGCCGTGTGGTGAAGCGCGAGCACGTGGAGAAGATGCTCGCCTGGAACCCCAAGGCCGAGCCGGACACCGAAATCTCCTTCCACCCGGCGCGCGTGCTGCTGCAGGACTTCACCGGCGTGCCCGCGGTGGTGGACCTCGCCGCCATGCGCGAGGCGCTCGCCGCCATGGGGGGAGATCCCGCGAAGATCAACCCGCGCAACCCGGCGGACCTGGTCATCGACCACTCCTTCCAGGTGGACGTCTTCGGCACCTCGGACGCCTTCCGCGCCAACGCCGAGCTGGAGTTCGACCGCAACAAGGAGCGCTACGCGTTCCTGCGCTGGGGCCAGAACGCCTTCAAGAACTTCCGCGTGGTGCCGCCGGACGTGGGCATCTGCCACCAGGTGAACCTGGAGTACCTGGCCCAGGTGGCCTTCCGTCAGGGCAACGTGGTGTGCCCGGACTCGCTGGTGGGCACCGACAGCCACACCACCATGGTCAACGGCCTGGGCGTGGTGGGCTGGGGCGTGGGCGGCATCGAGGCCGAGGCCTCCATGCTGGGCCAGCCCATCACCATGCTGATTCCGCAGGTCATCGGCTTCAAGCTGGTGGGCCAGCTGCCGGCGGGCGCCACGGCGACGGACCTGGTGCTCACCGTCACGCAGATGCTGCGCAAGAAGGGCGTGGTGGGCAAGTTCGTCGAGTTCTACGGCAACGGCCTCAAGAGCCTGTCGCTGCCGGACCGCGCCACCATCGCCAACATGGCGCCCGAGTACGGCGCCACCATCGGCTTCTTCCCGGTGGACGAGGAGAGCCTCAACTACCTGCGCTTCACCGGCCGCCCGGAGGAGCTCGTCTCGCTGGCCGAGGCGTACTTCAAGGAGCAGGGCCTCTTCCACACCGCCAACACCCCGGATCCGGTCTTCACCGACACCCTGGAGCTGGATCTGTCCACGGTGGTGCCGAGCCTCGCCGGCCCCAAGCGCCCGCAGGATCGCGTGCCGCTCACGGACATGAAGGCCGGCTACGAGAAGTCGCTGGTGGAGATGCTGTCGGCGGGCAAGAGCAAGGGCGAGGACGACGAGGGCGGCGGCAAGGCCAAGGCCCCCGCGGCCCCGGTGCCCCCCGAGCGCCTCCAGCAGACCGTCACCGTGAAGATGGGCAACCAGAGCTACGAGCTGGGCCACGGCGCGGTGGTCATCGCCTCCATCACCTCGTGCACCAACACCTCCAACCCGGCGGTGCTGCTGGGCGCGGGCCTGCTGGCCAAGAAGGCGGTGGAGCGCGGCATCAACGTGAAGCCCTGGGTGAAGACGAGCCTGGCCCCGGGCAGCCGCGTGGTGACGGACTACCTGCGCGAGGCCGGCCTCATGCCCTACCTGGAGGCGCTCGGCTTCCACATCGTGGGCTACGGCTGCGCCACCTGCATCGGCAACTCGGGCCCGCTGCCGGACGCGGTGGCCGAGGCCGTCACCACGGGCGACCTGGTGGTGGCCGCCGTGCTCAGCGGCAACCGCAACTTCGAGGGCCGCATCAACCCGCACGTGCGCATGAACTACCTGGCCTCGCCGCCGCTGGTGGTGGCCTACGCGCTGGCCGGTGAGGTGGGCAAGGACCTGAACAACGAGCCGCTGGGCTACGACCGCAACGGCGCCCCGGTGTTCCTCAAGGACATCTGGCCCTCGGCCGAGGAGATCCGCGGCTTCATCAACTCCGCGGTGAAGCCGGAGCAGTTCCGTAGCCAGTACTCGCGCGCCATGGAGGGCGACCAGCTCTGGCAGCAGCTCCCGTCCGGTGGCAGCAACACGTTCAAGTGGGACCCCAAGTCCACCTACGTGCGCAAGCCGACCTTCCTGGAGAACATCCCCGCCGAGCCCAAGCCGCTCTCGGACATCCAGGGCGCCCGGGTGCTCGCGCTGCTGGGTGACTCCGTCACCACGGACCACATCTCGCCCGCGGGCAACATCGCCAAGGCGAGCCCGGCGGCCAAGTACCTCATGGAGCAGGGCGTGGAGCCCAGGGACTTCAACTCCTACGGCGCGCGCCGCGGCAACCACGAGGTGATGGTGCGCGGCACCTTCGCCAACATCCGCCTGAAGAACCTGCTGGTGCCCGGCGTGGAGGGTGGCGTCACCGTCCACATCCCCACCCGCGAGCGGATGAGCATCTACGACGCCTCCATGAAGTACCAGCAGGAGGGCACGAAGCTGGTGGTGCTGGCCGGCGCCGAGTACGGCACCGGCTCCAGCCGTGACTGGGCCGCCAAGGGCACCGCGATGCTGGGCATCAAGGCCGTCATCGCCAAGAGCTTCGAGCGCATCCACCGCTCCAACCTCATCGGCATGGGCGTGCTGCCCCTGCAGTTCGAGGCGGGCCAGGACGCGCAGAGCCTGGGGCTGACGGGCCAGGAGACGTTCGAGATCCTCGGCATCGCGGACGGCCTGGCGCCGCAGAAGAAGCTGACGGTGAAGGTGACGGGCGAGGGCGGCGGCAAGGAGTTCACGGCGCTGTGCCGCATCGACACGCCCAACGAGCTCGACTACTACCGCCACGGCGGCATCCTGCTGTACGTGATGCGTCAGCTCGCCAAGGCTTGAGCCCCTCGGGTCGGTAGCCCCCTGACGGCCCGGTGTGCCCCTCGCGGCACGCCGGGCCGTCGTGTTTTCGAGCCCGGGTCGTTACGGGAGCCGGCAGCCGCAGCCGCAGCGGTCGAAGAACGGGGAGCCCTCGGTGCAGACGAAGTTGATGAGGGTGCACTCCGCGGGGTCCATGGAGATGTAGGACTTCCTCGGGTCCTTGTAGTCGCAGGCGTTGTCCGGCTGCCGGCAGCCGCAGCCGCAGTCATTGAAGAACTGCGTGGCGCCCTCCGGGCAGTTGAAGGTGATGGCCAGGCACTGGGTGGGATCCTTGGAGACGTACGAGAGGGTCGGATCGTTGTAGTCGCAGGCCTTCTTCACCTTCTGGCAACCGCAGCCGCAGTCGTTGGAGAACCCGGTGAAGCCCTCTTCGCAGAAGTAGCGGATGACGGCGCATTGATTGGGATCCCGCGAGATGTACCTCTGGCCGGGCTCCCTGCCCGTGCAGGCGCGCTTCTTCTCCATCCGGCAGATGCCGCCGCAATCGGCGCCGCCCTGGTTCGGCTCGCAGTCGTCCTTGGGGTCGTCGACGCAGAGGAAGCCCTCGGCACAGGGGAAGCCGGCGATGCCCCCGCAGAAGGCGCCCTCGGTCTGGCCTTCCTGGAGCTGGGGAGACTGCTGGGCTTGAGCCTCGAGGGTGGGACCGCAAGCCATGCAGAGGACAGTGGCGAGCGTGGCGCCAACGACGAGCACGCTGCGGTACATCAGGCGGTGGATGGACATCCGGGAACCCCTCCTTGTCGAGCAGGAGGATTCAGGCGGAGGAGTCCATTCCGGAAGAGGAGGAGGAAGCAGGCGAGGGCTCCTGGGTCCGTCCGGAGACGCCTGGAGGGCGGGGGATGTGTTGAGCGGAAGGCGTCACGCCTGCTTCAGCTCACCAGAGCCCCTTCTTGCTGCGCTGGGCCTTCTTCTCGCCCTCGCGCTTCTTGGTGTCCAGCCGCCGCCGCTGCGAGCCCTTGGTGGGCTTCGTCTTGTGGCGCTTCTTGGGCACGAAGGTGAGGAGCTTGAGGCCCTCGCGCAGGCGCTCCAGGGCCGCGCCCTTGTTCTGCATCTGGCTGCGGCGCTCGGTGCCGGTGACGGACAGGCCGGTGGGTGGGTGGGTGAGACGCACACCACTGGCGGTGGTGTTGCGGTGCTGGCCGCCGGGGCCCGAAGCGATGAAGTACTCCACCTCGCACGCCTTGAGCAGGGCGTCATCGTCCAGGGCGAGGGCGTCCAGCGCGGCTTGACGGCGGGAGGGATCGACATTCATGCGCGCCCCACCCTAGCCACCCCAGGGGCCTCGCGCATCCGTTACCGCTGGGGTCGCGTCCGGTCGTTTGAGCCAAGAGGACCTTTCAGGGAGGGGGGCATCCCGCTGTGGGTGGGTCATCGGCGGCACTGGGAGTCGAATGACACCCAGTTGCATGTCGGACGCGCGTAGCTGCATATGGATGTTCTCATCGCTTAACCGGCGAGGTCAGGACACGGGGTAAGGAATGAACTCCCGTGAAACCTGGGGGGCGCCGTTGATGACGCATGGCTGGCCTCGTTTCCGTCGTTCCCGAGGCTTCACCGAGAGGGATGCAAGATGAGGAACACCGTATCGAGGAGCATGTGGGTGTCGCTCCTGCTGTTGATGACCTCGTGGCTCGCCGGATGTGGGGTGGGAGGGGACAGCAACGGTCAGCCGCTGTCGCGGCGGAGCGCGTCCCTCGTCCTCATCCAGGGGCGGCCCTATCGGCTGGCCGGAGGGTTGGGCCATTCCGTGTACGTGACGCCGACCGGCACGGTGTGGAGCTGGGGCAGCAACGGCTCTGGCCAGCTCGGGGATGGGACGCTCACCCAGCGCCTCTCCCCGACGCAGGTGCAGGGGCTCACGGACGCGATGGCCGTGGCCGCCGGCAACACCCATTCGCTGGCGCTCCAGGGCGACGGCACGGTGTGGGCCTGGGGCGGTAACGGGGATGGCCAGCTCGGCGACGGCACCACCACCCAGCGCTCCACCCCCGTGCAGGTGCAGGGGCTCTCGGACGTGCTGGCCATCTCCGCCGGCAACGGCTTCTCGATGGCGCTGAAGTCGGATGGCACGGTGTGGGCCTGGGGCAACAACGACCATGGCCAGCTGGGCAACGGTACCCGGATCGCCAGCTCCCTGCCGGTGCAGGTGCAGGGGCTGTCGGACATCTCGGTCATCAGCGCCGGTGAGTTCCACGGGTTGGCGGTGACCGCCACCGGCACCGCGTGGACGTGGGGCAACAACTTCTCCGGCCAGCTCGGCGATGGCACCACCACCACCCGCTCCACCGCGGCGGCGTTGTCCGGACTCCCACCCTTGAGGGCCATCGCTGGCGGTAACGCCCACAGCGTGGCCGTGGGCCAGGACGGGACGGTGTGGACCTGGGGCGACAACGCCCAGGGCCAGCTCGGCCTCGGGACGACCACCCCGTCCAGCTCCCCGGCGCAGGTGACCATCCCCTTCAACATCACCATGGTGGCCGTCGCGGTCGGCTCCAACCACACGCTGATTCGGGGCATCGACAACACGGTGTGGGCCTGGGGCGACAACACCCAGGGCCAGGTGGGCCAGCTTCCGGCCGGCGCCAACTCGCGCTCGCCGGTCTGGGTCGACCCCCGGTCGGACGCGCAGGCCATGGCCTGCGGCAACTCCTTCTCCCTGGTCGGCTACAGCGATGGCCGGGTCTGGGCCTGGGGCCTCAACAGCTCCGGCCAGCTGGGCATTGGCAGCGCGAGCTGGCGCCCCAGTCCCGGACCGGTGCCGAGCCTCTCCTCCGTGGGCACCGTCACCGCTGGAGATCTGTTTGGTCTCGCCGTGCACCAGGACGGGACGGTGTGGGCCTGGGGCGAGAACCTCGCGGGCCAGCTGGGCGATGGCTCCACCACGATGCGCACCTCCCCGGTACAGGTGTCGGGACTGACGTCCGTGCAGAAGGTGGTGGCCGGCTCCTCCCACGCGCTGGCGCTGAAGTCGGATGGCACGGTGTGGGGTTGGGGCGACAACCTCCGAGGCCAGCTCGGTGACGGGACCGACGTCCGGCGCTCGACGCCGGTGCAGACGTCGGGCCTCACGAGCGTCACGGCCCTCGGCGCGGGCAACGCCTTCTCGCTGGCCGTGAAGCTCGACGGCACGGTGTGGGCCTGGGGGCAGGGCAGCTCCGGCCAGCTGGGGACTGGCGCCGCCGTCGCCACGCAGACCACCGCCGTCCAGGTGCAGGGGCTCTCGGGGGGCGCGGTGGCGGTGACCGGTGGCACCGCTCATGCGCTGGCGCTGCTGGCCGATGGCACGGTGTGGGCCTGGGGCTCCAACTCCCATGGCCAGCTGGGCGATGGAACCACCACCTCGCGCTCCCTCCCGGCGCAGGTGCCTGGGCTGTCGGGCGTCACGGCCATCGCGGCGGGCGCCAACTTCTCGGTGGCGCTGAAGCTCGACGGCACGGTGTGGGCCTGGGGCGAGAACGCGCAGGGCCAGCTGGGCAATGGCACCACCACCGCCTTCCAGTCGAGCCCGGCGCAGGCCTCGGGCGTCTCGGGCATCACCGCCATCTCCGCCCGGGTGAACCACGTGCTGGCGCGGCGCTCCGACGGCATGCTCTGGTCCTGGGGACGCAACGCCCAGGGCCAGCTCGGCTTTGGCTCCATCCAGACGCCGGTGGCGACCCCGGTGTTGGTGCCGAGCTTCTCGGGCGTCAGCGGCATCGCGGCCGGCTCCCGGATGTCCTTCGCGCGGCGCTCCGACGGCACGGTGTGGGCCTGGGGCGACACCACCCTGGGCCAGATGGGCAATGGCGCCACCAACGCCCTCTTCTCCCCCGTGCAGGTGCGAGGCACCACGCGTCCCACCCCCGTGGCCACCGGCTCTCACCACTCCGTGGTGGCGCGCATCGACGGGAGCGTCTGGACGTGGGGGCGCAACAGCAGCGGCCAGCTCGGGGACGGCACCACCCTTCAGCGTTCGACCCTGGAGCAGGTGCAGGGCCCCTGGTGCATCGAGGCCGTCTCGGCCGGTGTCGGCTACACCCTGGCGCTGCGGTGTGATGGCACGGTGTGGGCCTGGGGCGACAACACCCAGGGCCAGCTGGGCGATGGCACCACCACCACGCGTGGCACTTCGGCACAGGTGTCGGTCCTCACGAACGTGGTGACCCTCTCGGCGGGCCCCGCCCATGTGCTGGCGGTGCGCGCCGATGGCACGGTGTGGGCCTGGGGCGACAACGCCCAGGGCCAGCTGGGCGATGGCACCACCACCACGCGCCTCACCCCGGTGCAGGTGCAGGGGCTGCTGGATGTCGTGTACGTCGCGGCGGGCACCCACCACTCCCTCGCGGTGCGTGCCGACGGCACGGTGTGGGCCTGGGGTGACAACACCCAGGGCCAGCTGGGCGATGACACCACCACCTCGCGCGCGATGCCGGGCTTCGTGAAGGAGCTGACGGGGATCTCCGCCATCGCCGCCGGTGGCGACTCCTCGCTGGCCCTGCGCCAGGACGGGACGGTGTGGGGCTGGGGGGCCAACGACGTCGGCCAGCTCGGCGATGGCACCACCACCGCGAAGGACCTTCCGGTGCAGGCGCAGGGGCTGGCGGGCGTCACCCGCATCGCGATGAGCTCCGGGCACGCGGTGGCCCGGCTCTCCGATGGCACCGTGTGGACCTGGGGTGGCAACGGCCACGGGCAGCTCGGTGACGGCACCACCAGCGCGCACTCCCTCCCGGCGCAGGTGTCGGGGGTCTCGAATGTCGAGGCCATCTCCGCGGGCTTGCAACACACCGTCGTGGTGGCCCAGGACGGCACGCTCTTCTCCTGGGGCAGCAACGCGTACGGCCAGCTGGGGCTCGGGCCCACCGACTACCGCTCGAGCCCGGGTTTCGTGGAGGAGGTGTACTACTGAGGCCCCTCACCGCGCGTCGAGCGTCTCCGGCTCCGGAGGGGGGCTCTCGAAAGGAGAGGGAGGGCCTCTCGCGATGAGAGGCAACCCCTCTCATTCTGAGAGCCAGGAGCGTCCACTTGAAATGGAATCCTCAGTGATTCCAGATGCTTGGTCGATGGCAAGCCAGTTGCTTTAGAGGAGTGGCACGCGGCGAATCGCTCCTGGAGCCCCGGGCATCGGAAAGAGTGGAGATAAGGAATACCCCATGATGAACGTTCGACCCTCTGAAGCGCGTGGCCATGCGAACCACGGTTGGCTGGACAGCCACCACACGTTCTCGTTCGCGGACTACTACGACCCGAGCCACATGGGCTTCCGGGCCCTGCGCGTCATCAACGAGGACAGGGTGGCGCCGCGCAGTGGCTTCGGCACGCATCCGCACCGGGACATGGAGATCATCACCTACGTGCTCTCGGGGCAGATCGAGCACCGGGACAGCATGGGCTCGGTGGGCCTGCTGAGCGCGGGCGAGCTGCAGCGCATGACGGCGGGCACGGGCGTGCTGCACAGCGAGAAGAACAACACGGGCCAGGAGCTGCACTTCCTGCAGATCTGGATCCTCCCCGAGCGCAAGGGGCTGACGCCGAGCTACGAGCAGAAGGCCTTCACTGAGAAGGAGCGGCAGGGCCGTTTCCGGCTGGTGGTGTCGCCGGACGGGCAGGAGGGCTCGCTGAAGGTGAACCAGGACATGCGGCTGTACAGCACGCTGCTGGGCAAGGGCGAGCAGGCCGAGTACGCGCTGGCTCCGGGCCGGCACGCCTGGCTCCAGGTGGCGCGGGGCGCCGGCTCCCTCAACGGCGTGGAGCTGAAGGCCGGGGACGGGGTGGCCCTGTCCGAGGAGTCCCGGCTGATGCTCTCGGCGAGCGAGCCGCTGGAGGCGCTGTTGTTCGACCTGTCGTGAGGAGGCCGAGCGGGGAAGAGGAGTCACCCCGGGCCGGGTTCATCCGTGGAGACAGGTGGAGGAAAAGCCATGAAGCCAGCCCAGCATGTCGAAGAGGCCCCGACCCGGCTCCTGCCGGTGGACACGATGGCTCCCACGCGGGTGGAGACGGCCACTTTCTCGTTGGGTTGATTCTGGGGACCTGACGCCCGGTTCGGGCGTCTCCCTGGAGTCATCCGGACCCGTGTGGGCTACACCGGCGGCAGCCAGCCGGATCCGAGCTACGAACGACTCGGGGACCACACGGAGTCCTTCCAGCTCGACTACGACCCGACGCGGCTCTCCTACGAGACGCTGCTGGGCTGGTTCTGGAAGGACGCGGACCCGACCGAGCGCCCCTACAGCCGCCAGTACATGGCCGCCGTGTTCTACGCGGACGAGGCGCAGAAGGAACTGGCGCTCGCGACGGGGAGGCAGGCCATGGCGGGGCGGAGCGGGCCCATGCTCCTGCCCATCCTGCCGTTGGGCACGTTCTACCGGGCCGAGGACTACCACCAGAAGTACTACCTGCGCCGGCTCTCGGACGTGATGCGCGAGTTCAGCGCCTACAGCGAGCGCGAGCTCGAGGACTCCACCGTGGCGATGTGGCTCAACGCCTGCGTCGGCGGCGAGTTGAAGCGGGAAGGACTGGAGGCCGAGTTCGAGCACCTCCAACTCCCAGAGACCGACCGCCAACGACTGCGGAAGCTCGCCCAGCTGGCCCTGGCGCACCGCCGCCGGTGAAGCTGGCAGGGGCCCCTCGTCCTACCGGAACACGGAGAGGGCCATCTC
The DNA here is from genome assembly GCF_036389735.1 of Archangium sp. Taxonomy (GTDB): domain Bacteria; phylum Myxococcota; class Myxococcia; order Myxococcales; family Myxococcaceae; genus Archangium. The sequence continues at coordinate 10,390 of NZ_DASVWK010000936.1, forward strand.
GTAGGTGCCCACGTGGGCCTCCAGGGTGGCGGTGATGGGCTTCGCGTAGCCGCCGCCCAGGGTGAGCACGAGCGGGAGCCCGCGGTGCCAGGCGGCCTCCAGGACGAGCCGGTCTCGCTCCCTCATCCCGGCATGGGTGAGGGACATCCGGCCGAGGGTGTCCTCGGCGAGAGGGTCCACACCGGCCTGGTAGAAGAGCAGGTCGGCGCTGGCGGCTTCGAGCACCTCGGGCAGGTGGGTGGAGAGCACGTCGAGGTAGGCGCTGTCTCCGGTGCCATCGGGCAGGCCGACGTCGCGGCGGGAGCGCTGCTTGCGGAAGGGGAAGTTGTGCTCGCCGTGGATGGAGAAGGTGAAGACGGAGTCGTCGCCCTCGAAGACGGCGGCGGTGCCGTTGCCCTGGTGGACGTCGAGGTCCACCACCACGGCGCGTTGAATCCGCTTCTGTGCCTGGAGGACGCGGATGGCCACGGCGATGTCGTTGAAGACGCAGTAGCCCTCGCCATGATCGGGGAAGGCGTGGTGGGTGCCCCCGGCGAGGTTGCCGGCGATGCCCTCCTCGAGGGCGGACTGGGCCGCGCCCACGGTCCCCCCCACGGAGGCACGGGAGCGCTGGAGCAGACCCTCCGACCAGGGGAAGCCCAGGCGGCGGACCTCGGCCTCGGAGAGGGTGCCCGTCCAGAGCGCGTCGAGGTAGCGCGTGGTGTGGACGCGCTCCAGGTCCTCGCGCTCGATGGGGACGGAGGGGGTGAGCGAGGAAGGGGGGAGGACGCCTCGCTCCAGGAGCAGCTCGCGCAGGAGCCGATACTTCTCCATGGGGAAGCGGTGGCCGGGGGGGAGCGGGAGGACGTACTGGTCGCAGTGGAAGACGCGCACGGGTGGGGACAGGCGTAGCGCCGGGCTGGGGCGGGTGCAACCGGGGGCGATAGACCCGACAGGCGGCTCGTCCGTTACACCACCGAGCGCGCTGGAATTTCGACCCGGATTTCACCACTCCCCTGGAGCCCCACCATGTCCCTGAAGCCCTTCTCGCGCCCCATGCTCGGGGCCGCGCTCGCCCTCGTCACGCTCGCCTCTCCCCTGGCCCTCGCCGAGGCCCCTCCGCGGCCCGCGCGGCCCCAGACGCAGGCAGCGCCGGTCCCGGTGCAGCCACAGACCCAGCAGCCCTCCCAGCAGCAGCAGACGCGACCGAGGATCGACGTGGTGTTCGTGCTGGACACGACGGGCTCGATGGGTGGGCTCATCGAGGGGGCGAAGCAGAAGATCTTCTCCATCGCGTCGCGGATCGCCCAGGGCAAGCCGACGCCCCAGGTGCGGGTGGGGCTGGTGGCGTACCGGGACGTGGGGGACGAGTACGTGACGAAACGGTACGACCTGACGGAGGACCTGGACGGCATCTTCACGCACCTGCGCAAGCTCCAGGCGGACGGAGGCGGGGACACGCCGGAGCACGTGGGGCGGGGGTTGGGCGAGGCGGTGTCGAAGCTGTCGTGGGATGGGAGCCGGGAGACGATGAAGCTCATCTTCCTGGTGGGGGACGCGCCGCCGGCGCAGCGCAATGACGACTGGAACTTCAACCACTGGGTGAAGCGGGCGGCGGAGAAGCACATCGTGGTGAACACGGTGCGCTGCGGCGCGGACGGGGAGACGGAGATGCACTGGAAGCTGGCGGCGAAGACGACGGATGGGCGGTACGAGTCGCTGGCGCAGTCGGGCGGGATGGTGGCGGTGGCGACGCCGTACGACGCGGAGCTGGCGAAGGTGAACGCGGAGCTGGCGCGCAAGACGATGTACGCGGGGAAGAAGGAGGCGCAGGTGGAGAACCGGGCGCGGGCGGAGCAGATGGCGCAGCTGGCGCCGGAGGCGGCGGCGGATCGCATGCAGTTCCTGAAGACGACGCGGAGCGCGGGGAGGGCGCCGGGCGCGGCGGCCTCGGTGAGCAGCGCACCGGCGGCGGTGGGCGGGGCGGTGGATCTGGCGGAGCAGCCGCAGGCGCTGGCGAGCGTGAAGGACGACGAGCTGCCGCAGGAGCTGAAGGGCCTGGACGCGAAGGAGCGGGAGGCGAAGGTGAAGCAGCTCGCGGACGAGCGGAAGACGCTGGAGGAGAAGGCGGCGAAGCTGGCGGCGGAGCGGGACGCCTGGAGGGCGAAGAACGTGGCGGAGAAGGAGGACTCCTTCGACGCCAACGTGATGAAGGGCGTGAAGCAGAAGGCCGCGAAGCACGGCCTGCGCTACTGATCTCGGGGTCGCCTGGCTGTCACTCCCGCGTTACCGCGCGCAACACGAGCTCCCTGCGCTGGTCGAGCAGTCGCAGGGCCAGGGGCAGCAGCGCGCGGTACATCACCCCATTGACCGCGGCGCACAGGGCGATCATCGCCAGCGTTTGCCCGGTGGGCCCGCTCGTGCCGGCGAAGCGCAGGGCCCACACGAAGGGGGCGCACCCCACGCTGGCGGCGACGATGCCGAGCATGGACGCGGTGAGGGGCAGCTTGTCGCGGCGCTTGAGGCTCGCGTGGAACTTCACCGGGAAGTACAGCGAGAGGAAGTTGCCCGCCGCGAGCAGCACGGGAATGACGGCCACCACGGCCGCCATGGCGCACAGGAAGTCCAGCGCCGAGCCCCTGCCGAAGTACACCCGGTAGAAGAGGCCCACCAGCAGCGCCATCACCCCGGCGGCCGAGCCCTGGACCAGGTTCTTCGCCCGCAGCACGTCCCCCAGCTCCACGGGGGCGGCGATGAGCAGGGCCAGCCCGTGCCCGTCATAGGCGAACGTGTTCTGCGAGAACGTGGACGCCATCACCACCGCGCCGTAGATGCACAGGCCGCCCATCAACCATGCGTCCGCGCTCGCGCCCAGCAGGAACTCGAAGAGCGCCCGGCCCGAGGTCAGCTTCATCAGGATGGCGAGCACGAAGGGCACGGAGGCCAGCAGCCGTGCGCGCGGGTTGCGCCACAGGTCGAGCGCCTCGCGCACCACCAGGGTGGTGTACCGGCTCCGCGTCCGGGCGAAGGGGTCGTTGTCCCCGGACTCCTTCACCGACGGGCCGGCGCGGCCCGCGCCGCGGTGGAAGCGCAGCAGCAGCGCGTAGGCAATCCCCAGCCCGACCAGCGTGAAGAAGAGCAGGCCCAGGCCATCGGCCAGGGCGTTGCGCCGGTACCCATAGGAGAGCTCCAGCAGCGCGTCCCCGAAGAAGCCCGGAGGTACCCGGCCGAGGGCAATGGTCGCGTCGGCGATGATGGCCATGTCCAGCTTGTCCACGCTCCCGTCCCCGATGGCGGTGGTCAACCACGAGGTGTCGATGGGTGGAATGAAGGACGCGGCCACGAGGAACAGCAAGAAGCCGCCGCCGAGGATCTCCGCGCTGTGCTTCTCGCGCAGCACGTTGAGTACCAGGTGCAGGCCCACCCGGCTCCAGGCGGCGTTCAGCAGGGCGAACAGCACGTACAGCACCAGCGCGAACCACTGCATGCGCACCGGGTGCACCGAGGCATAGCCGAGCGCCGCTCCCGTCAGCGGCGCGTAGAAGACGAGCGCGCGCGGCTCGAAGAGGCTCGCCACCGTGGAGGCGATGAGCAGACGGAAGGACGAGATGGGGAAGGGCGCGTAGCGGCTCAGCTCCGAGTGGTCATCCACGCCCGCGCTCATCAGCGGCCACGTTACCCACACCGCCGCGGTGACGAAGCACAGCAGGTTGAGGATGAAGAAGGGCCACACCCCGCTCTCGGCGACGGGCCGCAGGCGCATCAGCCCGTAGAACGTCACGCCCAGGCCCCAGGCCGGCGCGCTCGACAGCAGGAAGGCACCCACCGCCAGCAGCGGGCTGCGTCCCGAGCCGCTGTTGAGCCCGATGTTCAACCGCAGCCCCCACAGCAGCAACAGGTGCCGGAAGAAGCCCGGCGCGGCCGGCCGGTTCACGCGGACCCCCGGCGCAGCGGCACGACGTCGGCGAGCGGCGCGTCTCCATAGAAGGACAGCTTCGCGTTGCGCGCGGCGGGCACGGAGATGAGCTTCTCGAAGACGGCCTCCAGCGAGGGGGCCTCGTAGCGCTCCTTCAGCGTCTGCACCGTCCCCTGGTCCAGCATCTGCCCGCCTCGGATGACGCCCGCGTGGGTGGCCAGCCGCTCGGCGATCTCCAGCACGTGCGTGGTGAGCAGCAGTGTCACCCCGCGCCGGCTCAGCTCGCGCAGCAGCTCCCGGATGACACCCGCGGCCAGCACGTCGATGCCCTCGAAGGGCTCGTCCAGCAGCACCAGCTCCGGCGCGTGGATGAGCGCCGCCGCGATGGCCAGCCGCCTCCTCATGCCCTTGGAGTACTCGGCCACCAGCGTGCCCGCCTTGTACGTCAGCTCGGTGAGCTCGAGCAGCTCCGCCGCCCGCGCCGCCGCCTCATCCCCGCTCAGCCCGTACATCCGCCCGCAGAAGGTGAGGTACTGCCGCCCCGTGAGTCGCTCGAAGAGGCTCAGCTCCTCGGGCACCACGCCGATGTGGCGCTTGACCTCCAGCGGCCTGGCCACCGCGTCCACCCCCAGCAGGGAGATCCGCCCGGAGTCCGGCGCGTATACGCCGGTGAGCAGTGCGATCGTGGTGGACTTGCCCGCCCCGTTGGGGCCGAGGAAGGCGTAGAAGGCGCCTCGGGGGATGGTGAGCTGCATCCCGTTGAGGGCGGTGAAGGTGCCGAAGCGCTTCACGAGCCCGTGGGCGTCGACGGCCAGGTCGTTGGGGGGAGGCGACATGTACGTCCCCGATCAGACCCGACTGCGTCCCCTCCGACAATCCCCCGTCGTCAGAAGTCCGGTCTCCCAGGCCTGGAGTCCCCTGGCGGAGGAGCCACCGCGGCCCCATCTTCCGCGCACTTTCATGGACTCCCTCTCCCAGACGAATGTGAATCGAGCCCGGCTGCTCATCTCCTGCGCGGACCGCCCAGGGGTGGTGGCGGCGGTCACCCAGCTGCTCTACGCGCAGGGCGCCAATGTGGTGGACTCGGATCAGCACACCGAGCCGGACGATCTCCGCTTCTTCATGCGGCTGGAGTTCGACCTGCCCGGGCTCCAGGAGCGCCTGCCCGAGCTGGAGCGGGCCTTCCACCCGGTGGCCGAGCGCTTCGGGATGCAGTGGCGGCTCACCCCCGCCGCGCGCGTCAGGCGCATGGCCCTCTTCGTCTCCAAGCAGGACCACTGCCTCCAGGAGCTGCTGTGGTTGTGGAAGAAGGGCGAGCTGGCCGCCGACATCCCCCTGGTGGTGAGCAACCACCCGGACGCGCGCGAGGTGGTGGCGCCCTTCGGTGTGCTCCTGCACCACGTGCCCGTCACGAAGGACACCAAGGCCCAGGCCGAGGCCTCCATGCTGGAGCTGATGCGCGCCCACCAGGTGGACCTCATCGTCCTCGCCCGCTACATGCAGATTGTCAGCGCGGACTTCATCGAGCGCTTCGGCCGGCCGATCATCAACATCCACCACAGCTTCCTACCGGCTTTCGTGGGGGCCAACCCCTACGCCCAGGCGCACGCCCGGGGCGTGAAGCTGATCGGCGCCACGGCGCACTACGTCACGCCCGAGCTCGACGCCGGTCCGATCATCGACCAGGACGTCCATCGGGTGGGGCATCGGGATGCGGTGGCGGAGCTGGTCCGCATCGGGCGCCGGGTGGAGCGCACGGTGCTCGCGCGCGCGGTGACCTGGCACCTGGAGGACCGGGTGTTGCTACACGGCAACAAGACCGTCGTCTTCGCCTAGTGCACCATGGCCACTTCGGGCGGGCCGATGATGCGCTGCACGGTCATCCTCACCTTGTCGAGGTCCACCGGCTTGGAGATGTAGCCCGCGGCGCCCACGAGCTCGGCCTCCCACTCGAAGCCGTAGCCGGAGATGATGATGATGGGCAGGCCGCGCGCCCGGGGCATCTTCTTGAGGGCGTCGAGCAGCCCCCACCCACTCATGACGGGCATCCGCAAGTCCAGGAGCACCGCCAGGGGCATGTCACCCCCCAGGAGGTCCAGTGCCTCCCGACCATTGGCGGCTTGCGCGGAGCGGTAGCCCATCTCCTCGAGGGCATCGCAGATGAGCGTGCGGTGGCTCGCATCGTCATCAACCACCAGGATGTAGGACATGACAGGGGCCTCGGTGAAGCACAGCGGGAGGGGCGATTCTAGAGGGCCAACATGGGAACTCCTCTTCCATTGGGGAAGGGGGGATTCC
>NZ_DASVWK010000937.1:0-36047 GCF_036389735.1 Archangium sp.
AAAGCAGCACGCGGCTCCGGCCGGGCAGCGGGGTATTGCCCAGGGCACCGAAGATCTCCTGCTCCACGCGCAGCTGGCTCTGCCCCTCCAGTCCCACGGTGAGGCGGTTGCCCTCGAAGGGAGTGAGGAGGAAGCGCGCCTCGGCGGTGAGCCAGTCGGCGCGGCCCGCGTCGGTGTCGCGCCGCAGGACCTCCTCGTTCTCGTCCGACTCCTCCGACTCCGAGTACATCCAGTAGCCACGGTAGCGGCTGGCATCGTAGGCGCCGCGCAGCGACAGGCTCAGCCGCTCGCTGAAGCGCTTCTCGAAGCGCGCCTCGAGGAAGCCGCGGATGTCCTCCACCTGCGTACCGCTGGCGCCCAGCACGGTGCCGAAGGGACCGGTGGGAATCTGCTTGCGGCGCCCGTGCAGCTGGCCATGCAGGGAGAGTCCCCCGAAGCGGGCCCGCAGCGAGGCGGTGGCGGCCCGCTCCCCGTCCAGCCCGGACACCACGGGGAAGGCCTCGCCCAGCCGGGTCGTCTCCGCGCCGTCCATGTTCAGCCCCGCCACGGACAGCAGCACCGAGGAGTCGCGGCCGTTGTCCCACGACGCGGTGCCGTGCAGTCGCAGGGTGCCCAGTGCCCCCACCGAGCCCGTGGCCTCCACCGTCCGGTCCACGCCCAGCGAGTCGCGCGGCACCACGTTGATGACGGCGAAGAAGGCGCCCGTACCGTACAGGGCGCTGCCAGGGCCTCGCACCACCTCGATGCGCTCCACCTCATCCAGGTCCACCGACAAGTCCCTCGCCGAGTAGCCCTGGCCGGCCCACACGTCGTTGATGGCGTGTCCATCCCAGAGGATGAGGACGCGGGTGTTGAGGTCTCCCGGGGGCGCGAAGCCGCGCACGCCCAGGTACGTGTACGTCCGGTCGTTGGAGATGAAGATGCCGCGCACGGCGGACAGGGCCTCGGCCAGCGTGGTGTAGCCGAAGGCGCGCAGCTCCTCCTGGGACAGGACGGTGATGGAGGCGGGCGCCTCGTCCACGGACAGCAGGTTCTTCGACGCGGCGCGCACCGGCGGTGGCTCGTAGCGCAGGTCGGCGTGGACGCGCGTCTCCTGCTCGGCCACCACCGTCACCGCCTGGCGCAGGGGGCGCACGTCCCGGCTCTCCACCTCCAGGGTGTGCTCGCCCTCGGGGAGGGTGATGACGCTGGGGGTGAAGCCCGCGGGGCGACCGTCCACGCGCACGGCGGCGTTGTCGCGGTTGGCGGTGATGATGAGGCGCCCGGTGGGCTTCTCCTGCGGACTCAGGGCCACCTGGAGGGGGATGCTGCCATCGGCCGGCACGTCCACCAGCAACTGGGCCGGGGTGTGGCCCGCGGCGCGCACGTGCAACACATGGCGGCCGGGCGTGAAGCGCAGCGTGCCGGGCACCCGCCCCAGTACCGGGCCGTCCTGGGCCTCGCGCACCTCCGCGCCCTCGGGCGTGCCGGAGAACACCACCGTGCCGGTGATGAGCTGGAGCGAGAACTGCTGCGAGGTGGAGCGGCCCCGCGCCACGTGGATGGTCTCCTCCGCGGGGCGGTAGCCCTCCTTGCGCACCATCACCTTGTGGCGCCCGGGCGTCAGCGCGAGCGTCTGGGGCGACAGGCCCCGGATGCCCAGGTCCGCCCGGTCCATGAACACCTCGGCCCCCGGCGGGTCCGTGGTGACGCGCACCAGGGCCACCTTGGGACGCAGCCGCTCCAGGGCGCGGCGCACCTCGGCCTCGTCGGCGTTGGGCAGGTTCTCCTGGGCGAGGTCGTTGTAGTAGCGGTAGGCCTCGTTGTAACGGGCGAGCGCCTCGTAGCAGCGGGCGATGTTGAAGAGGACGTTGCGGTTGGGCACCAGGCGGTAGCTGGTGAAGTAGGCGCGCAGGGCCTCGACGTACTGGCCACGGGCATAGGAGCCGTTGCCGAGCTCGAAGGCCACGTCCGCTTCATCCGCGGTGTTGTTGGCCTGGGCGGAGGAGGAGAGCAGCAGGGAAAGGACGAGGCAGCCGAGACGGAGCACGCACATTGCCCCCCATTCTTTCACGGGCGCTGGGAAGGTCCACCCACCGGCAGCACGAGTCGCACGGGGAGCGCGGCCGGGCGACCGGGCGGGCGGACTCGGGGTGCTCAGCCGGCGAGGGCCGCCGCCAGGGCCCGGGCCGCCGCCTCCAGCTCCACCTCGGGGCGGAGGTCCTCGGGGCGGGCCTCGAAGGCCCCTCGTCCCCAGAGGCGCTGGGGGGTGTCCCGGTAGCGCGGCACCAGGTGCAGGTGGAAGTGGCGCAGCACGTCGCCAATGGCGAAGGCGTAGGCGTGCTCGGCGCCCAGCACCTCGCGCTGGGCCCGCATCACCCGCGCGGCCAGGGGGCCCAGCTCGCGCGCCGCCTCGTCGTCGAGGTCATACAGCGCCCGCGCGTGCCGCACGCTGGAGAGCACCACCCAACCGGGCAGGGGGCTCGGAGCGGCCACGCCGTGGAGCACCAGTCCAGCCGAGCGGGCGAGCACTCCACCGACCGGGCGGGTGGCTCCGCTCACGAGGGCACAGCCGAGGCAGGGGGCGTTCACGTCCACGTCGCTCATGGCTCGCACGCTACCAGTTGACGCACCCGGGCCGCGTCGGAGAGTGTCGCTCCGTATCCTTCCAAGGTGGGCAAGATGAAGAAGCATTGGGCGGTCGTGTTGCCGTTGCTGATGATCGGGTGCACGGAGGCGAACGACCAGGACGGCGCCGACGGCGGGGTCCGCGAGCCGGACCCCGTGCCCGTGGTGACCCCGGCCCCCCCCAAGGGGACGGTCTCCGGGCAGGTGCTGACCACCCGGATGGAGCCCCTCTCCGGGGCCTCGGTGGCGATGACCATCGGGAGCGCGACGGCGGAGGCGCCCTTCACGGCGACGACGGATGGCGCCGGCAACTTCACCTTCAAGAACGTGCCGGGCGGCTCCCAGGTACTGGTGACCGTGAGCAAGGACGGCTTCGCCACGCTGCGCGCCAGCGCCACCGTGCCCTCCGCCGCGGGCAACGTCCCCCTCGACAACGCCAACGCGAACCTCGGCGCCATCACCCTCGCCGAGACGAAGAGCACCGTGCGCTTCACGCTCGTCACGCCCTCGGGCCAGCCCGCCGCGAACGCCCAGGCGTACCTCGAGGCCCTTCCCGCCGGCACCCTCGCCTTCAATGGGGGCGCGGCGACGGCCGTGAGCTCGGTGGTGGTGGCGGCCCGGGCGGATGGCCAGGGCGTCGTCTCCTTCACCAACGTGCCCGCTCCGGCGGAGCTGGCGCGCATCGGTGAGCTCGGGGCCGAGGCGGGTGGCTACCGGCTGTGGGTGGATCCGGTCGACCTCAACGGCGATGGGATGTTCGAGGCCGGTGGCTATACCCGGAAGTTCGAGGCCTCGACGCTGATGGTGTACGGCAGCTCGCAGCTCATCAAGCTGCCCCTGCCGCGCAACGACGCCGGCTCGGTGGACCCGCAGAACCCCAGCGCCCCCATGGGCTTCCAGGTGGTGGCCACCAACGTCCCCAGCCTCAACTACGTCAAGCTCGCGGACAACGACCCGGCCAAGGCCCAGACGGAGCTGTTGAAGCGGCCGGTGCGCAACATGGTCCGCGCCAGCACCCCCCTCTTCATCGGCTTCAGCCAGCCCGTGGCGAAGGACTCGCTGCTGGCCATCCTCACGGACGAGTTCGCCCAGAAGAAGCTCGAGCTCACCGTGACGCCGAACGCCACGGGGGATGCCTATACCCTCACGCCCGCGCCCGGGGACCTCAAGGAGGGCCAAGAGTACAACCTGCTGCTGCGCGCGACCTCCATGTATGACGGCAGCGTCAAGACGTGGAAGGGCTTCTTCATCAGTGGGGAGGCCCAGTCCCCCAAGCCGCTCCAGGTCACGAGCGTCACCTACCAGGACTCGACCAACAGTGGCACGCTGGGCTCGTTGGATCCGGGGGAGTGCGTCACCCTCCACCTCAGCCAGAGCGTGCTGACGAACACGACCGCCAAGAAGCTCCTCAGGGCCTACCTCACCCCGGGCGGGGTCTCCACGGGGACCTCCGTCACGCCCGCGGCGCCTCCCTCCGCCGACGTGTGCGTGGGGGAGAACGCGGCGACGTTGAAGTTCCCCATCAATTCCACCGACTTCAACGATGTCACGAGCCGCTTCGTCTTCGCGTATTCCGGTGGGACCAGTGTGGCGGTTGGCTCGACCAGTAAAATTCAGCTGAGGTTCGAAGGTTTCCAGACCGAGGAACTCCAGGCCTATTACGAGACGCCCTGGGGCGCGCCCATTGCCTCGACGACGGTCATCGAGGCACCGATCACCAGGCCGTGAGCCTCCCGCGGTGAGACCCGGGCGGGGAGTGCGCCGCCCGGTTTTCCCCAAGTCATCATCGCTGTGAGTGAAGTGTCCTGGGTGTGACAGGTTTTGAGGGTGGGGTCTCCCCCGGACCCTGGCCTCAACGAGCACATCCACGGGGCCATGCATAGCATCGAGCGGCGTTCCCACCTTGTGCGAGGGCCCCGCGCCATGACTGCATCGCTCACGCAAAGCCTCGAAATCAGGACGGCTGACCTGGCCGGTCCGGGCAGGCCTGACGCGTCGGTCGAGCGCAGGCGTGTGCTCGTGGTCGACGACTTCGACGATGCCCGGGAGATGTACGCCGAGTACCTCGAATTTGTTGGGTTCCAGGTAGATGTGGCCCGCAACGGGGTGGAAGCCGTGGAGAAGGCCCAGGGGGCCCTTCCGGACATCATCCTGATGGACCTGTCCCTGCCGGTGATGGACGGCTGGGAGGCCACACGCCGGCTCAAGCAGGACCTCCGCACCCGCGACATTCCCGTGATGGCGCTCAGCGGCCATGTCCTGGCCGGCAACGCCGAACAGGCGAGGCAGGCCGGCGCCGACGAGTTCGTCGCCAAGCCGTGCCTGCCCCAGGACCTGGAGGCACGCATCTACCGGATGCTCAAGCCCAGCAAGGCGAAGACCCAGCCCTAGTCGCACCCAGGCACGAACCGTGGGCCCTCAGCCTGCCTCCAAATCAAACGTTGACGGGTGGACACCGCCCGAAGCGTTCGACGAGTACCGCCTCGTGCGCCTCATCGGCCACGGGACCACGGGACGCGTGTACCTCGCGCAGGACACGCTGCTCGACCGGCCCGTGGCGGTGAAGTTCGTCCGCGCGCTGGGCTCCGGCGCGCTCACCCGCTTCCTCGTGGAGGCCCGCGCCGCCGCGCGCGTCCAGCACCCCAACGTCGTCACCCTCTACCGGGTGGGGCAGCTGGAGAACCACCCCTACCTCATCTCCGAGTTCGTCCGCGGCACCTCGTTGGAGCGGCTGCCACGGCCCCTGCCGTGGGAGCGCGTGCTGGCGCTGGGCAAGGACCTGGCGCGCGGGCTGGGGGCCGCCCACCGGCGCGGGGTGCTCCACCGCGACATCAAGCCGGGCAATGCCATCCTCACCGAGACGGGCGAGGTGAAGCTGCTGGACTTCGGGCTGGCCAAGCTGCTGGACCTGGACACGCCCCGGGAGGAGGGACTGCGGCCGGAGGCGCTGGAGGACACGCTGGAGGGCGTGGAGCTGCCCTCGCTGCCGGAGGGCATGCTGGTGGGCACGCCCTACTACATGTCCCCGGAGGCCTGGGCGGGCGAGGAGCACACGGCCCGCAGCGACGTGTACTCGCTGGGGATGGTGCTCTACGAGCTGTGCGCGGGCCAGGGCCCCTTCCGGGACGTGCGCGTGCGGGAGCTGTCGAAGGTGGTGGCCTCGGAAGACGCGCGGCCCCTGGCCGAGGCCGTCCCCAGGGTGGACCCGGCCTTCGCGGCCGTGGTGGACCGGTGCCTGTGCCGGGCGCCCGAGGAGCGCTTCGCCTCCGCCGTGCTGCTGCTGGACGCGCTGGAGCAACTCTCGCGCGACGAGGCCGTCGAGGCCGTGCCCGAGGGCAATCCCTACCGCGGCCTCCAGGCCTTCGAGGCCGAACACCGCGCCCTCTTCTTCGGACGGCGCCGGGAGCAGCGCGAGGTGCTGAATCGGCTGCGTGCCGAGCCCTTCCTGCTCGTCACGGGAGACTCCGGCGTGGGCAAGTCCTCGCTGTGCCTCGCCGGGGTGCTGCCCCGCGTCGTCGAGGGCGCGCTGGAGGACGGGCGGCGCTGGCGCGGCGTGCGGCTGATTCCGGGACGTCGTCCCGCCGCCGCGCTCGCCGCCGCGCTCGCCCCCGTGCTGGGCACGGACGAGGAGGGGCTCGCGGACTTCCTGCGCGCGGACCCCACCGCGCTCGCGCGCCGGGTGCGGGCCCACCTCGGCTCGGAAGCCGGGCTCGTCGTCTACGTGGATCAGCTCGAGGAGCTGGTGACGCTCGCGGGCGACGCGGAGGCCGCGCAGGCGGGGCTCGCGCTCGGAGGGCTGGCCGAGGGGGTGTCCGGCGTGCGCGTCCTCTCCACCTGCCGCAGCGACTTCCTCACCCGGCTGACAGCGGTACCGGGGCTGGGCGCGGCGGTGCCCGGGGCGCTCTACCTGTTGCGGGCGCTCGGGCCGGAGGAGATTCGCGAGGCGGTGGTGGGCCCGGCGCGCGCCACGGGCGTGCGCTTCGAGTCCGAGACGCTGGTGGACACGCTGGTGGCCTCCACCTCGACGACGGAGAGCGGGCTGCCGCTGCTCCAGTTCGCCCTCGCCGAGCTGTGGGAGGCGCGGGACGTGGTCGGGGGCGTCATCTCCCAGGCCGCGCTGGACGGGCTGGGCGGCGTGGTGGGCGCGCTGGCCAGGCACGCGGACGCGGCCATGGCGCGCATGCTGCCGGACCAGCGGACCGCGGCACGCGGGGTGCTGCTGCGCCTCATCACCCCGGAGGGCACCCGGGCGCGCAAGACGGACCGGGAGCTGGTGGGAGATGATCCGCGCCACCGCACGGTGTTGGAGGCGCTGGTGCGCGCGCGCCTGCTGGTGGCCCGCGAGGGCGAGGGCGGCACCTCCTATGAGGTGGCCCACGAGGCGCTCCTGTCGGGCTGGGGCACGCTGGCGCACTGGCTGACCGAGGCCTCGGAGCGCCGGGAGGTGCAGTCCCGGCTGGAGGCCGACTCCGCCCACTGGGAGCGCGTGGGCCACCTGCGCGACATGCTGTGGAGCCCGCGCCAGCTCGCCGAGGCCGCCGTGCTGGAGCCGGCCGAACTCACCCGCCGCGAGCTGGCCTTCCTCGAGGCCTCGCGCCGCACGGTGGTGCGCAGCCGCCGCATGCGCCGGGCGCTCGCCGTGGGCTTCGTCCTCTCGCTGGGGCTCGTCTACTCGGGCGTGCGGCTGCGCGAGGCGCGGGAGCGGGACGCGGCGGTGCGCGCGTGGCTCGCCGAGGCCTCCGTCTCCATGGGGGGCGTGGAGCGGGAGCGGGCCTCCTTCGCCGCCGCGCGCGAGGAGTCGCTCCGGCTCTTCGCCGTGGGCCGCAAGGACGAGGGCGAGACGGCCTGGGCCCGTGCCATGGCGGCGGAGACGGTGCTGCGTCGCCAGCTCGGCGAGGCGGGAGACCGGTTGGAGCATGCGCTGGTGTTGGACCCCACGCGCGAGGATGTCCGCGGCGCCCTGGCCGACTTCCTGCTGGAGAGCGCCCTGCACGTGGAGCGGGTGCCGGGGGCCAGCGAGCTGCCGACGCTGCTGCAACGCTTGAAGCTCTACGACACGACGGGGGAGCGCTGGCGGCGCTGGACGGCGCCCGCCCTCGTCACGCTGGAGGTGGGCGTACCGGGCGCGACGGTGGAGCTGCGGCCGGTGTCGCGGGACGTGGAGGGGCGCGAGACGGTGGGCGAGCCGCTGTCCCTGGGCGCGGGGCCCTGGGTGGATGTGCCGGTGCCACCGGGAGACTGGCGGTTGCTGGTGAAGGCCCCGGGCCACGAGCCCGCGTTCGCCCCGGTGCGCCTCGCGCGCGGCGAGCGCAGGCGCCTGTCCCTGCCGCTGATTCACGAGGGACGGCTCCCCGAGGGCTTCGTCTATGTGCCGCCCGGGCGCGTGCTCTTTGGCAGCGCGGCGGACGCGGGGGTGCGCGGCTTCTTCAACGCCGTGCCGCAGCACCCGCGGGAGACGGGGGCCTTCCTCATCGCGCGCCGGGAGACGACCTATACGGAGTGGCTGACCTTCCTGGAGTCGTTGCCCGCCGAGGAGCGCACCCGCCGCCTGCCGCGCACGAGCACGACCTACCACGGCCTGCTGCGGATGGAGCGGGTGGGGGGCACCTGGGTGCTGCGCTTCCAGCCCGGGGGCGTGCCCTACACCGTCCGGGCGGGCGAGAAGCTGCGCTACCTCAAGCGGGACCGGCGCGCCGAGCAGGACTGGCTGCGCTTCCCCGTCACGGGCATCTCGTTCGAGGACGCGGAGGCCTACATGGCCTGGCTGGACCGGACGGGCCGGGTGCCAGGGGCCCGGATGTGCACGGAGCTCGAGTGGGAGCGCGCCACGCGGGGTGAGGATGGGCGCGAGTTCCCCCACGGGGATTCGCTCGCCCTGGACGACGCCAACGTCGATCGCACCTACGGCAAGGAGCCCGGGGGCTTCGGCCCCGACGAGGTGGGCTCGCATCCCGCTTCCCGCAGCCCCTTTGGCGTGGATGACCTCGCGGGCAACGCCTTCGAGTGGACGCTCTCCTCGGTGGAGTCCGGCCGCGTGGTGGCGCGCGGGGGCAGCTACTACTTCGCCGTCGCGTCGGCCCGCTCGGCCAATCGCGAGCTGCCCGAGCGCACCTTCCGCGACATCAACGTGGGCATCCGTGTGTGCGCCGGGCTGCCCTCCAGTACGTTGCCCACGCGTGAGTGAGGGGGCGTGGCGCCCGCGTGGGTGCCCGTGGCTGGACGGTGCAAGTGCCTGAGTGCGAGATGTGTGGCTTGCCCGGGGGGTGACCGCTGCACACCGTCGCGCGTGTCGGGGCCGGGGTTGCTGGAGGGGTGGGGACATGCGAGCGAGCGGGCGGTGGTGTGGCGTCGTGGTGGCCATGGGCGTCGTGGCATGCGGTGGCGAGGTGCCGGTGGAGCGCCTCGGTGAACAGGAGGCGACGCTGGCGGTACCCAACGGGACGAACCTGAATGGGACGAACCTGAACGGCACGAACCTGAATGGGACGAACCTGAACGGAGACAAGCTGTCCCAGATGCTCGTGTCGGTGGATTACGCGGGAGCGAAGCACGCGCGCACGTTCGACACCGTGTGGCTGGAGGGCTCGGTGCTCCATGGCCGGTTCCGAGGGCGGCACGTGTCCGGGCTCGACTTCCGGTACACGCGCTTCACGGGCAAGCTGGGAAATGGCCAGCAGGTGGAGCTGCGCGTGGACGCCGTCTACCCGGGCTCGGGGACGGACCAGGACGTGTGGACGTACCGGGTGACCTACCGGGAGCCGACGAAGGGCCACTGGTACCCCATCTGCCGGGACGCGAATGGGCGAGGGGTGGACGCCATCGCCGTGGCGGGGCGCTGGGACTACCGGGAGGGACTGCCGGGCGTGGGCGGCGCGAAGTACGACGACGCCGGGAGCTTCACCTTCGCGTGCGAGGGCGCGGCCATCGCCAAGTGCATCCGCTACGGCTACAAGCCCTGGGCGAGCGTGGACGGCATGAGTCTGGCGCGGCACCACCAGGCGTGCACGCGCCTGCTCCGCGCGGACTACTGCGGGGATGGCACCTCGCACACCGTGAATGGCCAGTGGGTGAACATCGTCGACGCACTGGGCGTGCAGCGCGACACCGAGAACTGGGCCCTGGAAGCGGAGTGGGACACCCAGGGAGCGCGCTGCTTCACGGACCACGACCGCGCCTCCGCGCCTGTGTCGTGCCAGGAGACGCGCACCCAGACGCAGTGCGGCATGCCGGACGCCTTCTCCACCGGCACGTTGCTGCGCAGCGAGACGCCGTAGCACCTCGCCTCGCACGCCTGCCTGCTCGTATGGTCGCGCCATGCGAATCCAAGGCTGGCTGATGATGGCGGGCGTGGTGGGGGCGGTGGGCTGTGGTTCCGTCGAGACGCAGGAGCCCGCCGCTCCCGAGGAGGCACGCACCGGGGCCGCCGCCCTGGTGCAGCAGGGCACGGTGCAGCTCAACATCCTCTACGTGCACGGGGTGAAGGGCTGTCAGGATGATCGGCGGAACGCGACGAACTCGCTCAACGAGCTCCAGGCGGCCGTCGACACCGCGCTCCCCAGCTACATCGCCGAGTACCAGACCAGCCACCCGGGCGTGACGGTGGTGACGCGCAGCGCGCACGCCAACCTCTATACGGCGCCGGCCTCGCCCTACCACCCGTCGGACTCGACGGATCCGTTGAACATGGATGACTGGGAGGTGGGGGACCCGGGCTGCACCACCACCAAGCAGGGGCAGCCCTGTACCACCGCGTTCGAGTGGCGCTACCGGCTGGCGCAGGAGATCAACCGGCGTTTCCCCGCGGGCTCGAAGAACATCCTCCTGGTGGCGCACAGCTCCGGAGCGCGGGCGGCCTTCGAGGTCGCGGCGAACATGGGCGCGGACGGCGTGGGCACGTACAACTGGGGCGTGCAGGAGCGCATCGCCGGCGTGGTGTCGGTGCAGGGCATGGTCGATTCGCTGGGCACGAGCAAGTACAACGTGGTCGGCGCGGCCAGCTTCGTGGACACGTGCAAGAACGGCGACCCCATCGTCGGCTTCGGCGGCGGGTGCTCGATGGGCAACGGGTGGTGCGAGTACGCGGGGAACGTCTCGGGCTTCCCGGCGGCGGACTGGGTGGTGCGCAACAAGCGGGCGCTGATGCTCAACTCGTGGGCGAGTTGCTCGCCGTCGCTGTGGACGGGCTACAGCGATGGGCCCCTGCCGTGGGACGCGCAGGGCAGTGGCCTCGCGGTGGGCTCGGGGATGACGCCCGCGGCGGGCCAGACGTGGAGGCCCTCGCACGGGGTGAAGTACGGCTCGTTCTGTCACAGCGCCATCGTGGATCCGGGCATCAGCGGACATTCGCTGGCGGTGGCCACGGCGCGCGACCGCATGCTGGAGTGGCTCTTCCGGAGCTCACCTCGCGTGGCGGCGACGGGCTCGGTCTCCACCTCGACGTCGATCGCCTATGGGAGCTCGACGTCCACCTACAGCATCGGGAGCGCGTGCCCGGTGGGTGAGAAGGACGAGAACCTGGAGGTGGTGGGCGTGTGCAAGCACCCGGGGTACTTCGACGGGGACGACCATGCGATCGCCTCGACGGAGTTCACCCTGACGAACGGCACGGGGTGCATGGGCACCTTCAAGTGGACGCAGAAGCACGACAGCGGCAACAATCACGCGGCGACGTTCTGGTGGAAGACGCGCTCGCTGCCGGTGGACACGAGCCTGCTGGCCACGCTGCCCGCGAACTGAGCCCCAACCCCTCTGAATCCCGTGCCCATGACTCCAGGTGTCCTGCTCGCGCTCCTCGTGGGCTCCGTCTCCCAGGCCGAGGAGCCGCGTCCGGGGAGCGGTGCCCCGCTCACGTTCGAGTCCTCCGAGCTGCATGACCTCGCGGGCACCTGGGGCGAGCCGTTGCGCGCCCTCATGGTGCTGCCCGGGGTGAGCCACATCGTCTCCGGGGTGAGCCTGCCCGTGGTGCGCGGGGCCCCGCCGTCCTCCACGGGCTTCTACCTGGACGGCGTGCGCGTGCCCCAGCTCCAGCACCTGTGGGTCGGCCCCGCGACCCTCCACCCCGAGCTCGTCTCCGGGCTCGACTTCCACCGGGGCCCCGCGCCCGCGCGCTTCGGCCGTGAGCTGGGCGGCACCGTCGACGCCCGGCTCCTCGCGCCGAGCACCGACACCGTGCGCGCCGTGGCCACCCTCGACCTGCTCGACGTGGGTCTGCTCACCCAGATACCCGTCACCTCCACCGGCACGGAGTTCACCCTCGCCGGGCGCTTCGCCTACACGCCCTGGCTCGCGGCCTCGGTCCTCAACGGCCTGAGGAGCACGGGCCCGGAGCTGGTGCTCGGCCTCTTCGATTACCAGGCGCGTGTCACCCAGGCCCTGGGCCGGGGCTCGCTGCGCCTGTTCGCCTTCGGAAGCTCGGACGACGCGGGCCTGCGCGGCGAGGGCGACGTCGTCCGGTTGGGCACTTCCTTCCAACGTGTGGACCTCCGCCTCACGCACCCGCTCGGGCCAGGCGAGGCCGAGGCCGCCGTCACCTGGGGCCGGGACACGCTGGGCGCCAACGCCGGAGGCGACGCCTCGCGGCTCACGGTGGGGCTCTCCGAGCGCATCCTCGGGGTGCGGATGTCCTGGCGCGCGGCGCTCTCCCAGCGGCTGGCGGTGGAGGCGGGCGCGGACGTGGAGCGCCAGCTCGTGGACGTGGAGCAGTCCACCACCTTTCGTCCCGGCGAGCCCGGAGATCCCCAGCGTCCCACGGTCACCACCGACGTCCTCCAGTCCCTCGCGCGCGCCACGTTCGCGGCCGCGTATGCACAGGCCACGTGGACGGAGGACCGATGGCGGCTCACCCCGGGCCTGCGCGTGGAGGGCTACCTCCTGGAACCGGTGTCATTGAACCAGGTGGTCTTCGAGCCCCGGCTGCACGCGCGGGCGAGGCTCTCCGACACGGTGGGGCTGCGCCTGGGCGGAGGACTCCTGCACCAGCCGCCGGCCCATTATATGGATGCGCCGGGCATGGACGCGGCGGGGCTTCGGCTCGGCATGCAGACGGCCCTGCAATTCGAGGCGGGCGCGGACGTGCGCGGGCCGGCGGGCTTCACCTTCGGCGCGGACGTGTTCGTCCACCCGCTGCTGCGCACGGTGGACCTGGACGTGCTGGCCTTCGACGTGCTCGCGAATGACTCGAGGCAGCGCGGGGAGTCGCGCGCGGCGGAGGGCCACGGCTACGGTGTGGAACTCCTGGCGCGGCGGCCGCTCTCCGAGCGCTGGTCGCTCCTCGCCTCCTACACCTTCCAGCGGCGCACGCTGCGCACGCGGGTGGAGCGCCGGGACGAGGCTGGCCGGGTGCTCGGCACGGATGAGGTGCCCCTCGCCTCGGCCCTGGAGCAGACGCACGTCTTCAACACGTCCGCCGTGGTGAAGCTGCCGTGGGGCCTCACGGTGGGCACCACGCTGCACTACAACACCGGGGCGCCCGAGGCCGGGGGCCTGCTCTTCTCGTACACGCAGCGCCCGGGGGTGGAGCCGGAGCAGGGCACGTCGCGCTGGGTGCCGGAGGATCGGGACAGGGTGGCGCGCCTGCCGGGCTACTTCCGGGTGGATGGCCGGGTGTCCAAGACGGGCACGCTGGGGCCGCTGGCGCTGGAGGCATGGCTGGACGTCTTCAACCTCTCGCTGACGAAGGAGACGTTCCGCTACACCTACGGGCGCGAGCGGGGCGCGCTGGTGCGCAAGCCCTTCGGCCTGCCGCCCGTGACGCTGCCCTCCCTGGGGATCCGGGCGCGCTATTGAGGAGAGCGACGCCGCCCGCGTGAGAGGGCCACCACGGCCAGCGCGAGCAGTCCCGCGCTCCAGCCCGGCGCCGAGCCACAGCCACAGTGGGTGGGCTCGGGGACCTGGGGCACGGGGCCGGGCACGCCGCGCATCTCGGCGGTGCGCGCCACCCACAGGTGACTGGTGAGGGTGCGCGGCCGGCCCTCCCTCCACACCTCCACGCGGAAGCGGTCCTCGCCGTGCTCGGGCGCGGTGACTTCCCGCTCCACCACGAAGTCGTCCGACGTCACCTCCACGAGCGGCAGGCGCACGCCGTTGTGGACGAAGCGCACCTGGAGCCCCCGGGCGCCAGTAACGCGGGCGCTCAGCCGCGTGCCCTCGGCGAGCACGGTGTCGCCGGTGGGCGTCACGCTGCTCGTCAGCTCCACCAGGGGATCCTCCGGTCCCTGGAGCTTCACCACGGTGCGACCGTTGCGCAGGCCCTCCAGCAGCGCGGCGACGCTCAGCTCGCGCGCGTACACCAGGGTGGTGGGGCTGCCGATGGGGCTCTGCTTGAAGTCCAGCTCCACCCCGGCGCGGTGGTCGTCGCTGCCACCGAGCGCCGCGGCGTGGTGCCCCTGTGAGAGCAGCCAGTCCCAGTAGCCGATGGCGCCCTCGGAGAAGAACCTCCCCAGCTTCTCCCACTCGGGGTTGCCCACCTCCACGGCGTCCACGCCACCCGGCGGCACGGCGTGCTGCCACGCACAGCCGATGCACAAGTCGCCCAGGTCATAGGTGGGGTGGTTGATGGAGAAGAGGGCGCCCTGCTGGTGGAAGGTGTCCACCGCGTCCTCGAGGGAGAGACCCTCGCCCACGCGCGGGGACACGTAGCCGGTGGCGCCGATGGCGTTCGCGTGGCCCTGGTAGGTGGTGTACTCGATACCGGGCACCAGCAGCAGCTCGGGGTGGCGCGCCTGGGTGTCCACGAGGAAGTCGAGTGTGGAGGTGGTGTTGTGCTCGGTGAGCACGACGAAGTCGAGCCCTCGGCCACGCGCGAAGCGGGCGATCTCATCCAGCGATGGCCGGGCATCACCGCTCTCGCGCGAGTGGACATGGAAGTCGCCCGCGTACCAGCGGGCCTGGGAGGAGAGTGCGCTGGCGGGATGGTAGGGTTGGCGCTCGGGCTGGGGCGCGAGCGTGGCCTGGGTGCGCAGGTGCACCTCGATGCGGTAGCGCGCGGGCGTCTTGCCAATCTTCGCCTTGCCCACCGTCACCTTCCACGTGCCCGCGGGCAGGGGGCCAGCGAGGTACGAGCGCGAGGCGGCCCTCTCGCCCACGAGGGCGGGCTCCTCGTTGCCACCGCCGTAGCCGCGGAAGCCGGTGGGGTCCTCCAGCCCCCAGTCGAGGATGTTCTCGCTGGCGAGGTCGCTGTGGCGCACCTCCAGCTCCACCGTGCCCGGGGGCACCTCGAAGGGGACGTCGAAGAAGCTGCCCGCGGTGGGCACTTCTCCCTCCAGCACCAGCGGCCCGGCGAGGGCGGGAGTCCAGGCGAGAAGACAGACGAGCAACGTGCAGGAGGACGGGAAGAGGGTACGCACGGGGCGTGGAGCCTACCCGATCGACGGGGCGGGCAGTGGCTCGCCCGCCAGCTCGCCACACCACGGAGCGCTCCCACTCCAAGCAGGCGGACTCACATAAACGTTGGGCGCGCTCTACCCGGAGGGCTCTGGGATGCGCTCTCACCACATCATGCGCATTCCACCCCGAGTACCAGGAGGTGGAGCGGCGTGAACGTGAGCACGAGAAACCGGGGAGCGGGGAGAGGGCCCGCCCCACGCGGGGCAGGTGCGTGCGGGTTCCTCGTGGTGCTGGGGGTGGTGGCGCTCGCGGGTTGCCAGCGAGGCGACGCGGAGGTACCGGCGCCACGGGAGGAGGCCCCGGTGGTGCTGGGGCCGGAGGACGTGGTGCGGGTGGAGTCGCGCGAGCTCCAGGAAGGGCCCGTCCTCTCCGGAACGCTCCAGGCCCGGCGCGCCGCCACCATGCGGGCCGAGGTCCAGGGCGCCGTGCTGGAGATGAAGGTCGAGCAGGGGCAGAAGGTGAAGAAGGGCCAGCTCCTCGCGCGCATCCAGGACGTCTCGCAGCAGGACCAGCTCCTCGCCGCGCGCACCGCGGTGCGGGTGGCGCGCAACGCCGTGCGGGTGGCCCGCGCCGAGGAGCAGCGCAACCGCCAGCTGGCCAACGCGGGCGTCATCACCCGGCGAGACCTCGAGCGGGCGCAGCTCGCGCGGGCCCAGGCCGAGGCCCAGCTCTCGGAGGCCCAGGCGCGTCTGGCGCTCTCTCGCCAGCAGGTGGGACGCACCCGCCTCGTCGCCCCCTTCAACGGGGTGGTGAGCGAGCGCCACGCCAGCGCGGGTGACATCGTCCAGCCCGGCACGCCGCTCTACACCGTCATCGACCCCACCAGCATGCGGTTGGAGGCCTCCGTCCCCGCCGCGCAGCTCAGTGCGCTGAAGACGGGCTCCGGAGTGGACTTCACCGTTGGCGGCTATGGTGACCGCTCCTTCCAGGGGCGCATCGAGCGCATCAACCCCGCGGTGGATCCGGCCACGGGCCAGGTGCGCCTCTACGTCACCCTGCCCAACACCGAGCAGGCGCTGCTCACCGGGCTGTTCGCCGAGGGGCGGGTGGCGGCGCTCCGGCGCGAGGTGCCCGCGATCCCCGTGTCCGCGGTGGACACACGCGCCGAGCCGGCCACGGTGCTGCGCGTGAAGGACGGGAAGCTGGAGCGCGTGCCGGTGACGTTGGGCATGACGGACGAGGTGCAGCGCCTGGTGGAACTGCGCTCCGGCGCTCAAGCGGGAGACGTCCTGGTGCGCGGCTCGGCGCAGGACCTGACGGAGGGCACGCGCGTGGAGGTGCGGCCCGAGCGACCCGGGGAGTCCGAGCCGGGCGTGGGTGGCGCGGGGGCTCCACCGGAGGAGCCCCAGCAACCCCAGCAGCCCCAGCCCCGTTGAGCCGCGCGCCCACCTTCCCGCCGTAGGAGAGCCTTCGTGTTCATCTCCGATTTCGCCATCAAGAAGCCCATCGTCACCATCACCGCCATGGTGGCGCTGGTGGTGTTCGGCCTCGTGGCGCTGGTGGCGCTGCGCACGGACGAGTTCCCGGACGTGCAGCAGCCCATCATCAACGTCACCATCGTCTACCCGGGCGCCTCACCGGACGTGGTCGAGCGCGAGCTGGTGGAGCCCATCGAGGACGCCCTCTTCAGCATCAGTGGAGTGGATGCCGCGCAGTCCACCTCCAGCGCCACCGATGGCCTCGCGCAGTTCACCATCTTCTTCGACTTCGAGAAGGACC
This sequence comes from Archangium sp., assembly GCF_036389735.1. Taxonomy (GTDB): domain Bacteria; phylum Myxococcota; class Myxococcia; order Myxococcales; family Myxococcaceae; genus Archangium. The sequence continues at coordinate 16,711 of NZ_DASVWK010000937.1, forward strand.
TGCAGCAGGCCTCCCAGGACGTGCGCGATGCCATCTCCAGCAAGCGCAACGACCTGCCCCTGGAGATGGAGGAGCCCGTCCTCACGCGCTTCGACCCGGCGGACATGCCCATCGTCTCACTGGCCATCACCTCGGACACGCTGCCAGCCACGGCGCTCACCCGGCTGGTGGACCCGGGCATCGTGGGCGAGCTGCGCTCCATTCCAGGCGTGGCCCAGGCCTCGGTGGTGGGCGGCATCGAGCGGGAGATGACGGTGCTCGTGCAACCGGCGGCACTGCGGGCCGCGGGGCTGAGCATCGCGCAGGTGGTGCAGGCGCTCCAGGCGCAGAACCTCGCCGCGCCCGTGGGCCGGCTGGACTCTCCGATGGAGGAGACCACCATCCGCCTCAAGGGCCGGCTGGAGAAGCCCGAGGACTTCTCGCGCGTGGTGGTGGCCGAGCGCAACGGCCAGCCCATCCGGCTCGGCCAGGTGGCGAAGGTGGTGGATGGCACCGAGGACCCCCGCACCCTGGCCCTCTACGGCGAGCGCGAGGCGGTGGGCATCGACATCCTCAAGGCCAAGGGCTACAGCACCACCGAGGTGTCCGATGCCGTCCGTGAGCGCATCGCCGCCCTCCAGGGCAAGCTGCCCCCGGGCGTGAAGATGGAGCTGGTGCGCGACGCGGGCGTCCGGGTGGAAGCGGCGGTGGAGAACGTGCAGTCCGCGCTGCTGGAGGGCGCGCTCCTCACGGTGCTGGTGGTGTTCCTCTTCCTCAACTCGTGGCGCTCGACGGTGATTACCGGCCTGGCGCTGCCGGTGAGCGTGCTGGCCGCCTTCGTCAGCGTTTGGGTGTTCGGCTTCACGCTCAACACCATGTCGCTGCTGGGCCTCACGCTGGCCATCGGCATCCTCATCGACGACGCCATCGTGGTGCGCGAGAACATCGTGCGCCACATCGAGATGGGGAAGGACCACTACACGGCCTCGCGCGAGGGCACGAGCGAGATTGGCCTCGCGGTGGCGGCGACGACGTTCTCCATCGTGGCGGTGTTCGTCCCGGTGGCCTTCATGTACGGGGTGGCCGGGCAGTGGTTCAAGCCGTTCGCCCTCACCATCGCCTGCTCGGTGCTGGTGTCGCTCTTCGTGAGCTTCTCGTTGGACCCGATGCTGTCGGCGTACTGGCCGGACCCGGCGGTGGAGAAGGGGGCGCGCAAGGGGCCCATCTCCCGGGTGCTGTCGCGCTTCAACCACTGGTTCGACCGGCAGGCGGACCGGTACAAGGGCGTCATCGCCTGGGCGCTGGACCACCGGCTGGCCATGGTGCTGCTGGCGGTGGGCTCGCTGGTGGGGGCGGTGGTGCTCCAGGCCACGGTGGGTGGGGCGGGCTTCGTCCCGGAGAGCGACCGCGCCGAGCTGGAAATGCTGGTGGAGACGCCCGCGGGCTCCAGCCTGGAGTACACGCGGCGCAAGGTGGAGGAGGTGAGCCGCATCGCGCGGAGCCACCCGGAGGTGGCCTATACCTTCACCACCATCGGCACCCCGCTGCCGCTGCGCGCGCCGGGCGTGGACCAGGCCCAGGTGTACGTGCGGCTCAAGCCGAAGGCCGAGCGCGAGGTGAGCCAGGGAGCGCTCGGCGCCACCCTGAGACAGGAGCTGTCGCGCGTGGGGGGCGCGGAGGTGTCCGTCTTCACCAGTGGCTTCGGTGGGGCCTTCAAGTCGATTCAATTGGAGCTGCGCGGCCCGGACGCGCGGGAGCTGACGCGGCTGGCCGAGCAGGTGCGCCGCGAGGTGCGGAAAGTGCCGGGCGCGGTGGACGTGGGCCTGTCCACGCGCGGGCAGAAGCCGGAGCTGGAGGTGGAGGTGGACCGCGGGGTGGCGGGCCGGCTCAACGTGACCGTGGCCCAGGTGGCGCAGTCGCTGCGCGCGGCCTTCGCGGGAGTGGACTCGGGAGACTGGGTGGACCCCTCCGGCGAGACGCGCGACGTGACGGTGCGGCTGGCCCCCGAGTCCCGCATGCGCCCGAGCGACCTGGAGCAGCTCCCGCTGCTGGTGGGTGGGGGGCCGGGCGGCACGGCGGCGCTGGTGCCCCTGGGCCAGGTGGCGCGCATCCGCGAGACGGTGGGGCCCGCGCAGATCAACCACCTCAACCGCGAGAAGGTCATCAACATCCAGGCCAACGTGCAGGGACGCTCGCTGTCGGAGGTGATGACGGACATCCGCGCGCAGGTGGACAAGGTGCGGCTTCCGCCGGGCTACGAGCTGGGTGAGGGCGGCGAGGCACGCGACCAGGCCGAGGTGTTCGGCCGTGTCTTCCTCGCGCTCGCGGTGGCGGTGCTGCTCATGTACCTCATCCTGGTCATGCAGTTCGGCTCGTTCCTGGATCCGCTGGCCATCCTCCTGTCGCTGCCGCTGTCGCTCATCGGCGTGGTGGGGGCGCTGCTCATCGCGGGGGACACGCTCAACATCATGAGCCTCATCGGCGTCATCCTGTTGATGGGGATCGTCGCCAAGAACGCCATCCTGCTCATCGACTTCGCCAAGTGGGCGCACGAACGGGGCAAGCCGATGCGCGAGGCGCTCATCGAGGCGGGGCGCATCCGCCTGCGGCCCATCATGATGACGACCTTCGCCCTCATCGCCGGCATGATTCCGGTGGCGTTGGGAGCGGGGGAGGGCGGGGACTTCCGGGCGCCGCTGGGACGCGCCGTCATCGGCGGCGTCATCACCTCCACGCTGCTGACACTGCTGGTGATTCCGACGGTGTACGAGATCCTCCACGACTTTCGCACGTGGGCGCTGGGCAAGCTCCGGGGCGGCTCGGAGCGGCGCAAGCGCGAGCCGGCACACGGGTCCTCCTGATGGAAAAGAAGGTCCATGCGCGGTTGTACGGGCTCCTGCGGAGGCTCTCCCTGATCCAGGGAGGGCTCGTCGTGCTCGTGGGTGTCGTGGTCTTCATCGCATGGCTGCTCGACATCACCACCCTCCAGAGCCTGAGGCCGGGCCTTCCCACCATGAAGGTCAACACGGCCCTGTGCTTCGTGCTCTCCGGGGCCACGCTGGTGCTGACGGGCCTTCCCCAGCGCACGCCCTACGTGCGGTGGGCCGCGCGGGCGGGCGCGGGGCTCGTCATCCTCCTCGCCGGCCTGACGCTCGCCCAGTACCTCTTCGACGTGGACCTCGGAGTTGATCAGCTCCTCATCCAGGACGCCTCCCCGAGCGCGGGCCTCGGCCATCCGGGGCGCATGGGCCCCAACTCGGCCCTCTGCTTCGTCCTGCTCGGACTGGCGCTCCTGTGCATCGATGTGCGGACGTTGCTGGTGGGCTGGCCCTCGCAAATCCTGGCGGTGCTCGCGGGCCTCATCGCGATGGTGGGCTTCGTGGGCTACCTCTACGGACAAGAGGAGTTCCCCGGCATCAGCCGCTACGCGCAGATGGCGGTCCACACCACGGTGTGCTTCCTGCTGCTGGCGTTCGGGGTCTTCAATGCCCGCCCGAACGACGGCTTCATGCGCGTCGTCACCCACTCGGGCCTGGGCGGCGTGCTCTCGCGCTGGCTGCTGCTGCCGGCGCTCACCCTGCCCATCATCCTGGGCGGGTTGGTGCTGGCGGGCTACCGGGCCGAGGCCTTCGCGCTGCCCTTCGCCCTGGCGCTCATCGCCACGGGCAACGTCGTCGCCTTCACCGCGCTGGTATGGGGGGCCGCGTTCGCGCTGGACCGAGAGGAGGCCCGGCGCCTGCGGGACGAGGAGGAGCGGATCCGGCTGGTGGCCCGGGAGCAGGCCGCGCGCGCCGAGGCCGCCGCCCAGCAGCGCGAGCGCTCCCGCGCCGAGTGCGCCGAGCAGGAGGCCAGCGCGCTCGCCTCGGCCCAGCGCTTCCTCTCCGAGGCGGGTGTCTCCATGTCGGCCTCGCTGGACGAGGCGGAGACACTCGCCACCCTCACCCAGCTCGCGGTGCCGCGGCTCGGGGACTGGTGCGTGGTGGACCTGCTGGAGCCGGGCGGCACCACGCGGCAGGTGGCGGGCGCCCACGTGGACGAGGCGCGGACCCGGCTGCTCCCGACGCTCTCGGACCGGCACCCGACGGACCCGGAGGCACCCGACACCCTGGCGCGGGTGCTGAGCACGGGACGGCGCGTGCTGCTCTCGGAGGTGGAGGGCCCGCGGCGGCTCGCGCGGGTGCTGGGCGTGAGGGAGGTGGAGCCGCTGCACGTGCTGGGGGCGCGCTCGGCCATGCTCGTCCCGCTCCTGGCGCACGGGGAGTCCTTCGGCGTGCTCACCTTCGTCTCCTCCCGGCCCGAGCGGCGCTTCAGCGAGGCGGACCTCTCGCTGGCGGAGGAGTTCGGTCGCCGGGCGGCGGTGGCGGTGGAGAACGCCCGGCTCTTCCACGAGGCCCAGCAGGCGGTGCGCACCCGCGAGGAGGTGCTGGCCATCGTGAGCCATGACCTGAAGAACCCGCTGGGCAGCATCTCGCTGAGCGCGCAATTGCTGCGGCGGCTCCTCCCCGAGGGCGAGCAGGGCGAGCGGATGCGCAACCACACCCGCACCATCGAGCGCTCGGTGGAGCGGATGGACCGGCTCATCCGGGACCTGCTGGACATGGCCAGCATCCACGCCGGCCAGCTCAAGCTGGAGCTGGGGCGCAGCGCGGCGGATGACCTGGTGCGCGAGGGCCTGGTGCTGCTCGAGCCGCTGGCCATCCAGAAGCGGATCGAGCTGCGCACGAGGCTGTGTCGGGAGCGGGTATGGGTGCGTTGCGACCGGGACCGCGTCTTCCAGGTGCTGTCCAACCTGGTGGGCAACGCCCTCAAGTTCACCCCCGAGGGGGGCATGGTGACGGTGGAGGTGGCGCCCGAGGGGGACTTCGTGCGCTTCTTCGTGCGCGACACGGGCCCGGGCATGCCCGCCGAGGTATTGCCCCACCTCTTCGAGCCCTTCTGGCAGGCCCAGCGGACGGCGCGGCAGGGCACGGGGCTGGGCCTCTTCATCAGCCGGGGGATTGTCGAGGCCCACGGGGGCTGGCTGGAGGTGCGGAGCGAGGAGGGGCAGGGGAGCACCTTCTCCTTCACCCTTCCGCGTGCCTCCCTCTCGGTCGAGCGGGAGAGGACCCCCGAGTCCCCCGTACACTGAGCGGGCGGGCAAGCATCCTTTTTCGAACAGGTCGAAAGGGTATGCCAGACTGCCACCCCGAAGCCATTTCAGGGGTATTGCCCATGACGGACACGCGTTGGACGAATGAGTTCATGGATTCCATGCGCGAGGTGTGCGACCCGCCGGCGGACGAGGCGGTGCGGAGCCTCTTCTCGCAGGGAATGGTGGGCTCGGCCAACGAGCTGATGAAGCAACTGGTGGCCAAGGAGTCGGTGTCGTCGGAGCAGCTCCCCGTGCCATTGCGCGGCTACTTCGAGCAGAGCGCGAGGCTGCCCTCGTGGGCGGACAAGGAACTCATCCGCGAGGGGCAGGCGGTGTTCAGCCGCTGTGGCTCGCTGTCGGTGGTGGCGCTGGTGTGCGCGGCGCTGCCCACGTGCTACGCGGGAGCCCAGGGCGTGCAGGTGCTCCACCTCACCGCGCGCCTCCAGACGGATACGAAGCGCCGCATCGTGGAGACGGCGCAGATGGTGGTGGACGTCATGTCTCCGGGAGGCCTGGAGCCGGACGGGTGGGGCATCAAGGACGCGCAGAAGGTGCGCCTGATGCACGCCGCCGTGCGCCACCTCATCCGCCAGAGCGGCCAGTGGAAGCCCGAGTGGGGCCAGCCCATCAACCAGGAGGACATGGCGGGCACGCTGGTGACGTTCTCGGTGGTGACGATCCGGGCGCTGGCGAAGATGGGCTACACGCTCTCGGCGCGCGAGGCGCAGGCCTACTACCACGCGTGGCGGGTGGTGGGTTACATCATGGGCGTGGACGAGCGCCTGCTGCCGGTGGAGCTCGATGACGGCGAGCGCCTGGCGGACACCATCTTCCAGCGCGTGTTCCGCGCCAGCCCCGAGGGCCAGGCGATGACGGGCGCGCTCATCGAGCTGCTGGAGCACATCATCCCCGGCAACCTCTTCGACGGGCTGAGCCGCACGCTCATCCGCCACCTGGTGGGGGAGTCCACGGCGGACCTGCTCGCGGTGCCGCCCTCGGACTGGACGCGCGCGCTGGTGAAGCCGCTGCAACTGCTGGGCTGGGTGATGGACGAGGGAGACGAGCAGAACGTGGTGAACGCGAAGCTCAGCGAGCTGTTCGGCCGCAAGCTGCTGGAGGGCATCGTCTGGGTGAGCCGCGGGGATGATCGCCCGCCCTTCCGCATTCCCGAGGAGCTGCGCGACTCCTGGAACGTGCGCGGCCGCGAGCAGCAGCTCTAGTCAGCCGCTTCACTGAGCCCGGGGCTCGGACGCCGCGAGCGTGAAGCGGAACGTGCTGCCCTGTCCCGGGGTGGACTCCACCCAGATGCGTCCTCCGTGGCGCTCGACGATCTTCTTGCAGATGGACAGGCCGATACCCGTGCCCGGGTACTCCTCCTTCCCGTGCAGCCGCTGGAAGATGGCGAAGATGCGCTCGTAGTACTGGGGCTCGATGCCAATGCCGTTGTCCTCCACCGAGACGGTGACGGTGTCCTCCTCGCGCGTGGTGGACACGCGGATGCGCGGGGGCTGCTCGCCTCGGAACTTCACCGCGTTGCCCACCAGGTTCTGGAGGAGCTGGACAAGCTGCGTCTCATCCCCCTTCACCCACGGCAGCGACTCCAGCTTCACCTCGGCACCGGACTCCTCCAGGGCGAGCCTCAGGTGGGACAGGGCGCGCTCCGCGCACTTCTCCAGGGACACCGGCACCAGCTCCTTGCCCCGAGTCCCCACTCGCGAGAAGGCCAGCAGGTCGTTGATGAGCGATTGCATGCGCGTGGCGCCGTCCACCGCGTAGCGGATGAACTCGTCGGCGTCCGCGTCCAACTTGCCCTTGTAACGCCGCGCCAGCAGCTGCACGTAGCTGGCCACCATGCGCAGCGGCTCCTGCAGGTCATGCGAGGCCACGTAGGCGAACTGCTCCAGGTCCGAGTTGGAGCGTGCCAGCTCCCGCGCGCGCTGGGCGAGCTCGGCCTGGGCCTTCTCCAGGCTCTCCAGGAGCTCGGCGGTGTGCTGGCGGGCGCGCTCGGCCTCGGCTCGTGCCGCCTGCTCACGCACCAGCCGCCGCGCGTCCTCCTCCAGGGCGAGCCGCTCGGTGATGTCGGTACACACGCCCGTCAGACGCGCGGGCCGGCCCTGCTCGTCCAACGTGAGCCGGCCGTGGGCCTCCAGCCAGCGCACCTCTCCGTCCGGGCGGATGATGCGGTACTGCACGTGGTGCTCCGGCTCGCGCTCGGCCACCACGCGCTGGATGCTGGAGAGCACCCGCTCCCGATCCTCCGGGTGCATGTCGCTCTGGTAGGCCTCGAAGGAGCCATCGAAGCTGCCCACGGGGATGCCGTGGATGCGCTCCAGCGTGGGCGCCCAGGACACGCGCCCGGCGGCGACGTTCCACTCCCAGGCCCCCATGCGCCCGGCCTCGAGTGCCACCTCCTGCCGGGCCTGGGCGCGCTTCGCCTCGGCGTAGAGCCGGGCGTTGTCCACCGCGAGCGCGGCGCGGCGGGCCAGCTCCTCCACCAACCGGAGATCCTCCTGGCCCAGCCTCCGCTCCGACTCCGCGCAGGCCACCGTGACGGTCCCCAACGTCCGCCCCCGGGCCGAGAGGGGCACCACCAGCATGGAGCGCAGGCCCAGCTCGCGCAGCAGGCTCAAGTGCTCCGCGTCCCGCGCCACCCCCGTCAGCATGGCCTCGGCGATGTCGGAGGTGAGCGCCGGTACGCCCGTGCGCAGCACGTGGGCGATGCCGCCGGGCGCCCGCGGATCCGGCGGGTAGCGCTCGCGCAGCCTCCGGGCCAGCTCCACCTTGGCCGGGTCCCTGTGGATGACGGCCACCTGTCGGGAGGGCGAGGCCTCTTCGGCCAGATCCACCGTGCACCAGTCCGCCACCCGGGGCACCAGCAGGCGCGCGGTGGCCGTCAGCGTGCTCTCCAGGTCGAGCGAGGCGGAGAGCAGCTCGCTGGCTTCGGCCAGCAGGGTGAGCTTCTCCTGGGTGCGCATCACCTCGGTGACGTCCTGGAAGACGTTGACGGCGTACATCACCGAGCCCTGGGCGTCGCGCACCGGGGCCGCGGACACCCGGCTCCACCACTCCTGGCCCGTCCGCTTGTCACGGAAGCGCAGGACGCGCTCGATGACGCTCTGGCCCGCGAGCACCTGCCGGCCGGGCAGCATGTCGAGGCCCATGGGCTGGCCCTGCTCGTCCAGCAACACGTAGCGCGAGAACACCGAGGCACCGCCCGCGCCCAGCAGCTCCTCCGGGGAACTGACGCCGAGCAGGCGGGCCGCGGCGGGGTTGGCGAAGCACAGGGAGAGGTCCCTGGCCTGGACGGTGACGCCATCGCTCACCTGCGCGAAGAGCGCGTCCACCAGCGGGCGGGCTCGCTCGAAGAGCTGGGCCAGCACCAGGGCCGCCAGCCCCTCGCCCATGGGGAGGCTCGGCAGGGAGTGGGTTGGGGGGTCGTCCACCATGCTCATTCGTGCACCCTTCCAACCGGAAGCTGCGGCCTCCAGGGCCCGTCTCCAGCAATGTTCACTGGTGGGTGCTGGGGGCGCACGACCAGGGGTTCAGGCGCGCTTCCATTTGGTGATGCACACGGTGGTGCCCTGGCCGGGCTTGGACTCCAGGTGGAAGACATCCACCAGACGCCGGGTGCCGCCGAGCCCCAGGCCGAGCGAGGACGCGGTGCTGTGCCCACTGGCCATGGCCCATTCGATGTCGGCGATGCCGGGCCCCTCGTCGCGGAACTCCACCCGGATGCCGTTTCGCTCCCCGTCCGTCACCTCCTCGACGAGGGCCATGCCCCGGCGGGCATGGACCCAGACATTGCGGCTGAGCTCGGTAACGGCGGTGGTGAGGGCCGCGACGGCGAACGAGTCGAAGCCTCGCGCCTCCGCCAGCGTGCGCACGGCGCGGCGCACGAGCACCACGTCGTCCTCGCTGTCGATCTTCAGCTCCTGACTGGCGAGCACGTGGATCGTCATGGCCGCCTCGCGGCACGGTCCCGGTCCCGTCTGGATATGGACTCCCGCGTGCCTGGCATACGCGGCCCCCCGCCTCGCGCAAGGTGGGGAGTCGGAGGACTCCAGGCAAGCACCCCGGACCTGGGTACAATGGGGGCCGATGCCCCGAGCCACCCTGCCCGAAGACTACCGGCGACACGTGACGGCGGCCCTGGCCGCGCTCAACGTGCGCAACCTGGTGCTGAGCATCCACGACCCGAGCTTCCCGAGCGCTCCGGACGAGGATCTCGGCCGAGGCTCGCCGTACTCGGAGGGAGGCATGCGCTTCCTGGCGTTCGCGCGGGAGCTGGGCTTCAACGGCATCCAACTGGGCCCGCAGGGGCAGACGTCGGAGGACAACGCCTCGCCGTATGACGGGACGCTCTTCTCGCGCAACATGCTGAACGTGGCGCTCGCGCCCCTGACGCACGAGGACTCCTGGGGAGGGCTGCTGCGGCCCGAGCGCGTGCAGGCCCTCGTCGCGGCCCGGCCCGGGGGAAGCGAGCCGCGGGCGAAGCACCGCTATGCCTTCCACGCCCAGGGCGAGGCGCTGGAGGAGGCGTGGACCACCTTCCAGCACAAGCGTGCCCAGGCCGCGCCGGGCAGCGCGGTGGCGTGGCTGGCCGAGCACTTCGACACCTTCCGGCGCGAGCACCACGAGTGGCTGGAGCGGGACGCGCTCTATGAAGCGCTCTGCCTGGAGCATGGGCGCCCCTATTGGAAGGAATGGTCGAGCGAGTGGGATCGACGGCTGTGGTGGCCGCGCGCGGGCGAGGAGGCGGCCTTCACCAAGCGCCGCCAGGTGCTGCTGGCGAAGTACGCGGGGCGGGTGGAGGCCCATGCCTTCCAGCAGTTCCTGGTGCACTCGCAGCACGCGGCGCTGCGGGAGCGGACGGTGGCCTGGGGCCTGAAGCTGTACGGCGACCTGCAGATTGGCTTCTCGCCGAAGGATGCGTGGGCGTACCAGGGGTTGTTCCTGGGCGCCTACCTGATGGGGGCGCCGCCCAGCCGCACCAACCCCGAGGGCCAGCCGTGGAACTACCCGGTGCTGGACCCGGCGCAGTACCACGCGCCGCCCGGAACCGAGGCGGGCCCCTACGCGCCGGCGCCGGTGCCGGGCCCGGTGCTGTGGTTCATGGGCCTGCGGATGAACAAGATGCTGTCCGAGTACGACGGGCTGCGCATCGATCATCCGCACGGGCTGGTGTGTCCGTGGGTGTACCGGGCTGGGGAGCTGGACGCCCTGCGCGCGGTGCAGCGGGGGGCGCGGCTCTTCTCCTCACCGGACCTGCCGGACCACGCGGAGCTGGCGCGCTGGGCCCTCGTCACGCCGGAGCAGCTCGACCGCTCGGTGCCGCGCCACGCGGATGGTTGGGTGCGCGAGCTGCGCCCGGAGCAGGTGCGTGGCTACAGCGCCCTCTTCAACGCCATCATCGCGGCGGCACAGGCCCATGGGCGCAAGGTGTCGGACCTGCTGTGCGAGGTGCTGAGCACCATGCCCTATCCGCTGAAGCGGGTGATGGAGCAGTACGGGCTGGGGCGCTTCCGGGTGACGCAGAAGGCGGACCTGACGAACCCCCAGGACGTGTACCGGAGCGAGAACGCCGTGCCCGCGGATTGGATCATGGTGGGCAACCACGACACGAAGCCCATCTGGGCCCTGGCGGACCAGTGGCGGCGGGCGGGCGGGGCACGGGCGCAGGCGGACTACCTGGCGTGGCGGCTGCACCCGGAGGAGGAGGGGCGCGAGGCCTTCGCGCGGCGGCTGCTGGAGGAGCCGGGGCTGCTGGTGCAGGCGAAGTTCGCGGACCTGTTCGTCAGCCGGGCGGAGAACGTGATGGTGTTCTTCGCGGACCTGCTGGGGATGAAGGAGACGTACAACGCGCCCGGCACGGTGAGCGAGGAGAACTGGAGCCTGCGCGTGCCCAATGACTACCGGCGCGACTACGCGGAGAAGCTCGGGAAGGACGCGGCGTTGAACCTGCCCAGGGTGCTGGCCCTGGCGCTGCGCGCGAGCGGTGGGGAAGCGCGCGCGCGGCACCGGGAGCTCCTCGCGGCGCTGGAGCGGCTGGCCGGGGAGCTGCAAGGGGGGTGAGGGACGTGCTCAGTGCTGCACGTCCACCACGAGCCGGGTGGGCTCCTTCAGCTCCAGGACGCGGTACTTGTTGGGGTTCTTCACGCCGAGCACCCAGGTGGCCTCGGCCTCGAAGTCGCACGTCATCTCCAGCTCCGCGAGGACGGGCAGCTTGGGCTTGTGCTCGCGCTGGGTGACGGTCGCCTTGCCGTCCGCGTGCGCCTGCGCGGGCTGGAGGCGCACCTGGAGCCAGCCCTGGCCGGCGATCTCCGTGGGGTCTCCGGAGCCGCACTTGATGATGGGCTTGTCGATGTACTCGAGGTGGTAGCCGGGCACCTGGTCGCCGTCGAACTGGAAGACGACACGGTCGAAGCCCTCGTTGCGGGCGGCACGCACCTCGCGCAGCGTCACCGGCTCGAGGGTGGCGCGCTGGATGTTCACGAGGCCGGCGGTCCACTCGCGGTTCTTCGGGTCCTCCGGCTGGAGCGCCTGCGAGCCCGGAGGGGTGGGCGCGGGCGGCGGAGTGGCCCCGGCATCGACCTCCGGAGTGGCTCCGGCGTCGACCGGCTGCTCCGCCCCGGCATCGACGACCTGCTCGGCGGGAGGGGTGGGCTCGGCGGGAGCGGCGGGCGGGGGCGTCGGCTCTTCCTTCTTGCAGCCAGCGGTCACGAGGCAGGCGGCGAGCCCCAGCGTCATCCAGCGTCCAGTCACCTTCATCGTCGTCCTCCTGGGCGGCCCGTGTGAGCCGGGCCGGAAACGGGGCCCCATGTGGCACGAGCGGCGCCCGAGTGCCAGAGGGATTCGGGGCAGCCAGCGGAGCCGGGACGACGTCGGCTCCGCCAGCGGAGGGCCTTAGTCCTGCACGAGGGGCACGAACTGGCCGCGAATCTCACCGCTCGGGTTGTTGGCGGTGTGGACGTTCACGTAATAGAGCCCGTTCTTGAAGTCCTCCTCCTCTTCGTTGCTGAGCGACTTGGTCCCGGTGAAGGTGCCGTTGCGCTTGTCGGTGCTGGTGACGGTGAGATTGAAGACGATGGGACCGGCGGTGCCCGAGGCGCCCCTGTGGACGTGGGCCGAGCTGCCAGCCGTCTCCATCAAGTCGCTCTGGAGTCCATTGAAGCCGCCGGTGACGGTGAGCTCGTTGCCGTCGAGCGTGGCGGTGGACGTCCCGGCGGCGCTGGTCGTCACCGGATTGGGAGCCTCGCTGGCGCCCGAGAGCTGACTGGTCGCCACGTACGTCTGCCCGCAGCCGACCAGCATCAGCAGGCCCGCTCCCACCAACGACCGCACCGCCGAGCGCTTCATGTCACGCATGTTCATCGGTTTCTCCTGTCGATCCGCCAGGGCCCGTGGTGCCCGAAGTAGGCCGGGGCCCTGGGTCGGGCTGCGTGTCTAGAGGACTTCCGCACCTCCATGGATGCGACGTGAGGGCAAGTGCCCGGTAGCGGGCATTCTCGGAGCCTCTTCCCGCCTGGGAGGGAAGGGGGCATGCGGGGTCGTGCACGCAAGGGGAGCGGAAAATCACACAGACCCCTTGGGAGGACCGGCGCCGCCGCATATATCGTTCGCCTGGACGCGTCCCCCGCCCCCTGGAGCAAAGCCCCATGTCCCTCGATCTCACATCCCTGCTTGGTCCCCGGCGGGACGACACCGCCAGCACGATGGTGCGCGGGCTCATCGGTAGCGAAATCCTCCGTATCTCGGGGGAAATCCGCGAGCTGGTGGCCCAGGGCAAACAGGTGTGCAACCTCACCGTGGGCGATTTCAGCCCCAAGGAGTTCCCCATCCCCCCGCTGCTGGGCGAGGGCATCGCCACGGCGCTGAAGGCAGGGGAGACGAACTACCCGCCCTCGGATGGTGTGCTGTCGCTCCGGCAGGCGGTGCTGCGCTTCTACGAGCGCGCGCTCGGCCTGAAGTATCCGCTGGAGAGCGTGCTCATCGCTGGCGGCGCGCGGCCGGTCATCTACGCCATCTTCCGCGCGGTGGTGGATCCGGGGGAGCTGGTCGTCTACCCGGTGCCCTCGTGGAACAACAACCACTACACGCACATGGTGGGGGCCAAGCACGTGCCGGTGATCACCGAGGCCGAGCATGGCTTCATGCCCACGGTGGAGCAGCTGGCGCCGCACCTGAAGGAGGCGCGCCTGCTGTGTCTGTGCAGCCCGCTCAACCCCACGGGGACGATGATCTCCCCCGAGGCCCTGCGGGACATCAGCCAGCGCGTGGTGGAGGAGAACCGTCAGCGCGAGGCACAGGGACGCAAGCCGCTCATCGTGATGTACGACCAGATTTATTGGACGCTCACGTTCGGGCAGACGAAGCACGTGACGCCGCTGGAGCTGGTGCCGGAGCTGGCGCCGTACACGGTGTTCGTGGATGGCATCTCGAAGGCGTTCGCGGCGACGGGCGTGCGGGTGGGGTGGGCGCTGGGGCCGCCGTCCATCATCTCGCGGATGAAGGACGTGCTGGGGCACGTGGGGGCGTGGGCACCGAAGGCCGAGCAGGTGGCGGTGGCGCGCTTCCTGGATGACGTGCCGGCCACGTCGGGCTTCCTGGAGGTGATGCGCAAGCGCGTGGACGAGCGGCTGGTGGCGCTGCACCAGGGCTTCTCGGCGATGCGGGAGGCGGGGCTGCCGGTGCGCTCCATCGCGCCGCAGGGGGCCATCTACCTGTCGGCGCAGGTCGACCTCGTCGGCAAGGCGGGGCTGAAGACGAACGACGACATCCGCAAGCTGCTGCTGGACAAGGCGGGCTTCGCGCTGGTGCCCTTCCAGGCCTTTGGCCTGAAGGAGGACACGGGCTGGTTCCGCCTGTCGGTGGGCGCGGTGTCGATGGAGGAGATCCGCGCGGCCCTGCCGAGGGTGGAGGCCGTGCTGCGCGAGGCGGCGGGCAGGTAGCGGGGCACCGGGAATAGGGGTGCCGTGTCGCGGTTGGTGGCGGCACGCTCCAGGGACGGCACCGGCACCCATGCTCAAGCGATTCGTGAACGTGAAGGACGAGGAGGTGGGCTCGGTCCTGCTGTCCTTCGCGTACTTCTTCACGCTGATGTGTGGCTACGCCATCCTCAAGCCGCTCCGGGATGCGATGGCCATCGAGGGCGGCGTGAAGAAGGTGCCGTGGCTCATCACCGCGGGCTTCGTGGTGATGCTGCTGGTGGTACCCCTCTTCTCAGCGCTGGTGTCGCGCTGGCCGAGGCGGCGCGTCATCCCGCTCGTCTACCGCTTCTTCCTGCTCAACCTCCTGGCCTTCTTCGCGCTGTTGACGTGGGGCGTGGAGCCCGAGTCGGTGGCGCGGGCCTTCTTCGTCTGGGTGGGCGTCTACAACCTCTTCGTCGTCTCCATCTTCTGGAGCTTCATGGCGGACCTGTTCGAGAGCGAGCAGGGCCGGCGTCTCTTCGGTTTCATCGCCGCGGGCGGGACGGCGGGCATGTTGGTGGGGCCCCTGCTGGCCACCACGCTGGTGGGCACGCTGGGGCCCATCAACCTGATGCTCCTGTCCATGGTGCTGCTGGAGACCAGTGCGCAGTGCGTGCGGCTGCTGTCTCGCCGGGCCGTGGGAGGGCCGCCCCGGGTGCTCGCCGCCGAGGCCCCGGTGGGAGGAGGCATCTTCGCCGGGCTGAAGCTGCTGGCCACCTCGCCCTTCCTGCTGGTGCTGGGGCTCCACACCGTCCTCTATACGCTCACCTCCACGTTCCTCTATTTCCAGCAACTGCGTCTGGTGGAGGCGACGGCCAACGGCACCGCCGAGCTCACCGCCATGTCCGCCCGCATCGAGCTGTGGGTGCAGATCTTCACGCTCGTGCTCCAGACGGTGGTGACGGGGCGGCTCATGCCGCGCCTGGGGCTGGCGGCGGCGCTGGCCATCGTGCCGGTGTTCACCGTGCTCGGCTTCCTGGGGCTGGCGGTGCTGCCCACGCTCGGGGTGCTCATCGGCTTCAAGGCGCTGCGCGGGGCCTCGCACTACGCCTTCGAGCGGCCCGGGCGCGAGGTCCTCTTCACCAGCGTGGACCGCGAGGCCAAGTACAAGTCCAAGAACTTCATCGACACGGTGGTGTACCGCGCCAGTGACACGTTGAGCGCCTGGCTGAACACGGGGCTCGCGGGCCTGGGCCTGGGTCTGGTGGGGCTCTCGCTGGCCGCCGTGCCCGTGGCCGGCTTGTGGCTCGGCGTGTCCCTGTGGCTCGCCCGGTACCAGCAGCGCGTTCCACTCAAAGAGGGGGTAGTCACATGAAGCTGTCTCGCAGAGGCTTGTTGCAGGGCGCCGCCGCGTTGGGCTCGCTGTGGACCGTGGGTTGCGCTTCCACGAAGGTGAAGGGGGGCGGCGAGGTGTCCCGTCCGGCCGCGCCGAGCGGAGGCAAGCGCATCCTCATCCTCGGGGGGACGGGGTTCCTCGGGCCCCAGCTCGTGGAGGTGGCGCGCTCGCGCGGCCACACCGTCACCCTCTTCAACCGCGGCAAGACGCGGCCCCAGCTCTTCCCGGACGTGGAGAAGCTCCACGGCGACCGGGACCCGAAGAATGGCGAGGGCCTCAAGGCACTCGAGGGCCGGAGCTGGGATGCCGTCATCGACACCTCCGGCTATGTGCCCCGCATCGTGAAGGCCTCGGCGGAGCTGCTGGCCCCCCACGTGGGCCACTACGTCTTCATCTCCACCATCTCCGTCTACAAGGAACTGCCCCGGCCGGGCATGGACGAGAGCGCGCCACTGGCCACCGTGGACGACCCCACCAACGAGAACGTCCGGGAGAACTACGGTGCGCTCAAGGCCCTCTGCGAGCAGGCCGCCGAGGCCGCCTTCCCCGGGCGCACCACCCACATCCGCCCCGGCCTCATCGTGGGCCCGGACGACCCCACCCAGCGCTTCTCCTACTGGCCCGTGCGCGTGGCCCGGGGCGGCGAGGTGCTCGCTCCCGGCGATGGCTCGGACACGGCGCAGTTCATCGACGTGCGGGACCTGGCGGCGTGGACGATCCTCACCCTCGAGAACAAGGACTTCGGCATCTTCAACGCCACCGGTCCGGCGAAGCCGCTCACCATGAAGGAGCTGTTGGAGGCCTGCCAGAAGGCCAGCGGCGGTAACGCCACCTTCACGTGGGCCGACGCCGCCTTCCTGGAGAAGCACAAGGTGAGGCCCTGGATGGATATGCCCGTGTGGGTGCCGGCCCAGGGCGAGATGGCGGGGATGAGCGGCGTCAGCAACGCCAGGGCCATGGCGCGCGGGCTGAAGTTCCGCCCGGTGGAGGACACGGCGCGCGACACGCTGACGTGGTTCAACGGGCTGCCCCCGGAGCGGCAGGCGGAGCTCGGGAAGCGGGCCGGCCTCCCCCCGGAGCGCGAGCGCGAGGTGCTCGCCGCCTGGCACCAGGAGCGGGGCGGGGCGGCCAAGGCGGGCTAGCGACGTCACGGGGCAAGCCCAACCCGCGCCTCATTAGGAGTGGGTCAGGCTCAGAGGAGGGGGGCCCTGCATGGAGGCGGCGGGAATCGAAGCCGCCGCCCTTCTTTCATTCAGGAGTGAGACGTGCCCCTACCCGTTTGGTACCTCGCCGCCTCCCCATCGTCTGCCACCCTTCCGGGCTAATGCCGCCCCAACTCCCTGTCCCAGTCCCATAACTGCCCGGACACCGCGTATTTGTAGGCGCTGGAGAAATCCTCGAACTTCTTCGGGGGGAGCGCGGAGAGGCGCTCACGCAGGAAGTTCGGGTCGCTGAGTACCTCGCGGTGTTTGAGATGGGGGTCCACCTCCACCAGGCCAGGAATTACCCGGAGCACGGCCTCCAGGCAATCCTCTCGGGTTGCGCGAGACATGCGCTCCACCGTCAGGGCCAGATGCTCGCGGACCGAGATAGGGCCTCGGGGGCACCAAGCATCCAGGGTCTTGCGGTAGATGTCATCCATGAGATCGTCCAGCGTGTACTTCTGATCGAACGACCAGAACGCGTAGCGAAGGCCCTGGAGCACATCCCAGAAGCGAAGCACCGATGCGAGCCGGTTCGCCATGCGCTCAGCGCTCCGCAGTGGGGGCGGAGACACGGCGTGGTAGAGAGCCCCCCAGGGAGTACTCAGGCAAAAGGACTCGAAGGCGTCCCTCATGCGCTGGCGCTCCTCCTTCTGGACGCCTTCATTCAAGCCAATGAAGACCTCGACGAACAGGTTCACCCGCCAACGCGGGCGGGCCGAGTCGAAATCAGCTCCTGAGTGCATCACCAGCACTTCGGCGGGCGGCACCTGACGCATCTGCCGGGGCTGGGGAAAAGTACCCGCCTCGAGGTACTCCCGGGCCCACCACTGGCCCTCGGCTCTCACCTTGCGGCGAATGTTGGGGATGGAGCCGTGGAGCATCGCTGGAAACTTGAGCGCCGGGGGCTGTTGCGTGATCATGACCTTTCGCCCTAACACTGCGGTCAGGTGCTCCTCAAGGACCAGGAATTTCACTCACCCCGAGGGCGGCGGGTGCCTCCCGCCCGGCTCAGCGGCAGTCCCCAGACAGATAGACCTGGCCCTGGAAGTCCTTGGGACGTTCGCCCCCCTCATAGGCAGCCCGGATCGACTGCTCGGCCAATTCGCCGCGCTGCTCCACCTCTTCCCTGGGCAACTCCTCTTCCTTCTGGGCTGCCCGCTCCTTCCATGAAGCACCGGGCTTTTTGCGTCGGTAACTCCAGCGGTACAGCGTCACTCCGGGCTCTGGCGTGCGCCAGGACAACTTCCAAAGCGCGCCCCCGTTCTCGAATTCGAGGAAGAGGGCCCCCTCGAAGCCAGTTCCTCCCACGAGTTTCCTGTCAGGCTCGACGGCCTTGTTCAGGGCCGCTAGATAGCGCCCCGCCTGTTCTCTCCCTTCGCCGCGCGACTCTTCATCGTCCGGTTTGATCTCGAAGAGCACGAGGGCGTCGGTATTGGTGATGTCCGGACGCAAGAGCCTCACGAGTGCTGAAAGACGCTCGGGATCCCCCAACTTCCCCTCTTCCACAATGGTGGAGAGGCTGGCATCGAGGAAGATGACGTTGGAGGGATGCTGCATGCGGTACTCCCTGCCAATGACGTCATGTGCGGCTCGGCCAAGAAAAGCGCCCCAGGGCTCCTTGGAGTCCGGCCTACGGCCAGAGAGTGTAGAAGACGGCGACCCTGCTTGGGCGCCGAAGGCCGCTATGAGCACCAGGAGAAAACCCTCCAGCCTCCAGGTGCGCCTCGCCCTGCTTCCACTGCTTTTCATGACCAACATGCTCCTCCCGGTGCTGTGTAAAGCCGGGGATGGGACCATGAGGCGCTGACATGCAGATGACGACCGAGTGCCTCGTCCCGCGGGGACTTCGGCCCGGGCACGTTTTCGGACCCTTGTTGCTCTGCATGGAGGCGGCCGGAGAAGGTGTCAAAGAATTCGAGTGACGCGACCCGGCACGACACGCGGCGGGAAGGAGAAGGGCGGAAAGGGGGCTGAAAAGTCCCCCACCTCCATCGAGCCGCCGCCTCTCGGCACAACGCGACGAAGCCCCGGTACTGCTCGCGCTACTCCTTCAGCGCCTGGTGCTCAGCGACAACTACACCTCCCCAGCCACTCCTTGAAGGCCTTGGGGTCCACCTTCTTGGGCTTCATGCCCTCCGTCGTCGGCACCCGCCCGCCTGCCGAGCGTGCCCCCGAGGCCGCCAACGCGGGCGCAACCCCCGTCCCTGGCACCACACCTGGAAGGACACCCGCAGAGCTGCCCGCGGGTGCGCCAACGGCCACGGGCTCGGGCAGCGGCAAGGAGGGCGAGGTGCTCGCCGCATGGCACCAGGAGCGGGGAGGGGCGGCCCAGGCGGGCTAGCGGCCCCAAAAAAATGGGGGATGCCTCGTTTGTGGCGAGACATCCCCCATCACTCCGACCTCGACCTCGCTGCCTTTTCTTCCGACGGGCAGGAATCGTTGGGTCGTCAGCCCTGGAGCCCGGCCCCCACCGGACTCCCGGGCTGGCCCCCCGGTGCACCAGGGGGGCGAAACCTCGAAAGAGCTACCAGCTGTAGATGCCGCCCTCGTCGACCTCCAGGCGCGTGTTGCCCCGTGCCACCGGACCCGGGCTGAAGCCCTGCGAAGAGGTCACCACCAGCCGCGGAGCCACGGGCCGCACGGAGGCGAGGCAGGTCACCCGCTGAACCGTCCGACCCAGGCTCGCCACGACCGCGGTGCTCCCCAGCACCGCCAGCTCC
>NZ_DASVWK010000938.1:0-20090 GCF_036389735.1 Archangium sp.
ACAATCCCCTCAAACGCCGGGCCGCCGCGGCCGGGCTGAAGATGGTGGAGCGCGAGGTCATCCCCTCGACGCGGCGCGCGCATCAGGCCGCCGAGTTCGCTCGCGACGCGGGCAGGCTGGAGCCGTTCAATGCGGCGCTCCTGCGGCGCTACTGGAGCGAGGGCGAGGATCTCTGGCAGTGGGACACGCTCCGGGGCGCGGCCCAGGAGGCTGGTGCGGACCCCGATGCGATGCAGCGGGCCGTGGAGGAGGGGCGCTACCTCCAGGTCGTCGAGAACGCCGTGCGCGAGGCCCAGACGCTCGGCGTCCAGGCCGTGCCCACCTTCCTCCTCGCGGACCGCTTCGCCCTCCAGGGAGCCCAGGAGTACGGCGTGTTCAAGCAGGCCATGGAACGGCTGGGCGTACAGCCGCGCAACCCGGAACCTTAGGGGGTCAGGGTCAGCGTGCGCGTGCTCGTCACCGGGGGGTTGAGGGCGGTGCCCCCCGTGTCCACCAGGGTCGCGGTGAGCTGGACTCCCGTCCCCGTGCACGCCCCGGGCAGTTGCAGCTCCACCTCCCCGCGCCCCTGCGAGTCCACCACGTACCCGCGCACCTCCTCGCCCTCGCAGCCCGTGCTTCCCGCGAACGTCAGCCGCACGGAGCCTTCGTCCTCCACCGGGTTGCTCCCCACCCGGAAGGCTCGCACCCGCACCTTCACCTTCGAGCCTCGCGCCAGGCTCTGCCCGTCCTCCGCCGGCTCCACCCACGTCACCAGCGGTCGGCCGTACTCCAGCGCCGAGTACGCCACCGTGAGCTCGCCCAGCCGGTTCAGGTCCACCCCGTCCGCCTCCACCAGCCCGTTCAGGTCCAACGGTGCTCCCCCCACCAACGTCCCCGTCCGGTGTACCGCCAGCGCCTGCACCCCGAAGGGCGCTCGCGAGCCCATCACGTCCCCGTAGTAGGTCCGGTCCTCGAAGCCCGTCGGCGGCATCGGCAGCCGCACGCCCGTCGTCGCCCTCGCCACGTCCAGCAGCACCACCCAGCGGTGCTCCGCCCGGTTCGTGAACACCGCGCGCAGCACCGTCGACGCGGGCAGCTCCGGCGTCTCCGGCGGCGGCACGTAGCGCAACTGCCGACCCCCCACGCCGTCTCTTGGCTCCCGGGTGTAGTTGTAATGGAAGCCCTCGGGCACCGGCAGGAAGGAGCCGATCACCACCACCGGCGCGCTCCCCTTCGGGTCGAACGGCAGCTTTTCCAGCGTCCGGTGGATGAGCACGCTGGAGGCCTCTCCCGCCGTCGCGTCGTTGCTCGCCGCCGAGGACGCCGCCGTCACCATCAGGTCATACGGGCTGCCCTCGAGCCCGTGGTGCGTGGGCGCCATCCGCACGCTCACCAGCCCCGGGGCCGGCAGGCCCGCCTGGGTGTCCGTCTTCCCGTCCACCGGGTTCGTGTTCGACGCCATGCCCAGCCCCAGCGGCACCACGCCCCGCCCCGGCACCCGCGCCGCCCCCAGCACCGCCACGCTGTCCATGAACTGCTTCCGGTACTTCGGCAGCTCCGGCACCCGGAGCGCGAACTGGAAGCCCAGCGGCATGCTCTGGTCACTCTTGAAGTCGTGATCCACCGTCGCGAAGTGCGACTGGTCCCCGTAGTCCGGCGCGCCCGTGCCCGCCCCCGGCGTCGTCTTCAGCGAATACCGCACGTCCCTCACCACCGAGGAGCTGAACGTGCGCAGCAGCGGAATCGTCTGCGCCAGCAGGGGCCCCACGTCCACCGAGCCTCCCGTCAGTACGCCCGGCGACAGCGCGTTGGGCGGAATGTCCCCACCCAGCGCCCACGCCGTCCGCGTGCCACAGGCCCCCGCCGCCATCTCCGTCGCCACGTCGCACACGCCCGCCAGTCCCCGCGCCGACACGTCCGTCGCCGCCAGCGTCGTGCCCGGCAGCACCACGTACGCCCCGGCCGGCAGCGTCGCCTCGCGCGCCTGCCCCCCCCAGGTGAAGTTCACCCGCCTCGTGGGCCCCACCAGCAGCGACGCCGACACCTCCGACACCGCGTCCGGCGACGACAGCCCCGACAGCCCCGCATGCATGTCCTGCGTCGTCGGCATGTCGAGGAACGTCCCCTTGACGCCCCCGTACCGGTCCGTCGGGTTGCGCCGCAGCGGCAGCGCCAGGTCTCGCGAGCCCCCGGAGCCCTCGTGCGCCACCGTCAGGTACGCGAAGTCCGCGTGGAACACCGAGACGCTCCCCACCTCCGTCAGCGCCGCCAGCTTCGCCACGCCGCTCTCATCCGTGCGCGCCGTGGCCGTCACCGCCCCCAGCCCGTCCGCCGTCACCACCACCGCGTCCGGAATGGGGCGGCCCGTCAGCTCGTCCGTCACCACCGCCCGCATCTGCCCCGCCGCTACCGCCGCACCCAGCACCAGCACCCGCGCCGTGCACGTCGCACCGCCCACCTGGGCCCGCACCGCCTCCTGCGCCCCCACCGTCGGCGCCAACAGCACGAAGGAGGCCCCCTGCCCCGTGCCTCCGCCCTCCACCTTCCCCCCCACCGCCGTCCACGTCACGTCCGAGGGCACCACCACCGGCTGGCCCGCCGCGTCCATCGCCAGCACCGAGAAGCGCGCCGACGTCCCCTCGCGCCCGATGGCGAAGTCCGGCGTCACCCGGCACGAGGCCGCCGCGCTCGCCGCCCGCGGCTGCGCGCACCGGCCATTGCGGCACACCTGCCCCGCACCCGCGCACTCCGCGTCCGCCGAGCACAGCGCCTCCACGCACCGACTGCTGTCACACCGGCAGCCCAGCGGGTTGGCGTCACACGCGGCGATCCGGTGCTCGCCCCGCTTCTCCGCCGTGCAGTCCGCCTGCGTCCGGCAGGCCGCCTGGCAGCGCGACGTCACCGTGTCGCAGAAGAAGAGCCCGGGGTCCGGGCAGTCCTGATCCACACGGCAGGTATCCGGCTCGTCCAGCGTGGGCGGCAGGGCGTCGGGCGGGGACTCCGCCGACCCACAACCCATCCACGGAATCGAGCACAGCAGGACGGCGCATAGCGCCAGACGAAGGGGGGCGTTCATCGGCGGCTCCAGTCGGGGAGCAGGGAAACGGCTCCTCTTGGATCTTGTCAAGCGGGGGTTGGATACGGCTCCCTAGCCAGCTTCGTGCCGGGCCCGGATTCCAGGGGGTTGCGTGCCTGGGCCACCCTCGGGCCACGACAGCCACGCCCTGTATTCACCCGTTGGCATTCCCCCCGCCCCGGCCGATGATTGCTCCCACATGGCCCGGCGCGAACCGCAGACCCTCCTCCAACTCCTCCCCCGCGTCCTGGCCCGCCTCGCCGAGCAGTCCGGGAAGGGAGATGCCCTCACCCCGGTTTGGAACGCCGCGGTGGGTCCCCATATCTCCAAGCATACCCGCCCCTACACCCTGGAGCGGGGCACGCTGGTCATCACCGTGACCAGCGCCGAGTGGGCGCACACCCTGTCGCGCCAGGAGGCCGCCCTGCGCGAGCAGCTCAACGCGCGCCTGGGGCCGGACGCCGTGTCCGCCCTCGACTTCCGCCTGGAGTAGCGATGCTCGTCCTCGCCCTCAGTGCCCTGCTCGCGGCCACGCCCCTCACGGCCAGCTCCCTGGAGCAGCAGGCCGGCCGCCACGTCCTCCAGGAGTTCGAGCGGGTGGGCCGGCGCTCCCCCCAGGTGGACCCGGCCCTCACCGAGGCCGCGCGCAAGCTGGCCCGTGAGGCACTCGACGAGAGCCCCTCCGGTGCCGTGGAGCTGCTCGCCCTCACCGAGGCCATCAGCACCGCAGGCGGCACGGACCCCACCCCTCGCTCCTACGTCGTCCGCGCCTGGGACCGGCAACAGGCCCTGGACGCCCTGCTGGCGCGCAAGGACTTCAACCAGGACCCCGCCTCGCACACGGGCGTGGGCGTGGTCGTGGAGGGCGAGCGCGCCTCCATCGTCGTGCTGCTCGCCGAGCGCAAGGCCACCCTTCAGCGCTTCCCCCGCACCTTCGAGAAGGCCGGCCTCGGCCAGAGTCTGTGCGGCGAGCTGGTGCCTCCCCTGCGCTGGAGCGAGGTCTACGTCACCCGGCCCGACGGCACCGTGGAGCGCCCTGCCCTCACCCGCGAGTCCGGCCCCTCCTTCTGCACCCGGCTGCTCTTCCCCACCCAGGGCCGCTACACGGTGGAGATCATCGGCCGCGGCTCGCGCGGGCCCGAAGTGGCCGCCCTCTTCCTGGTGGACGTGGGCGCCTCGCGCCAGCACGGCAAGCGCGAGCGCGTGGTGGAGCCCACTACCGTGGAGGACGCCCGCGTGGAGGTGCTCGCCCGCATCAACGCCCTGCGCCGCGCTCATGGGGTGCGGGAGCTCGTCCTGGACGACACCCTCAACCAGGTGGCCCAGGCCTACAGCGACCGCATGGCCCGCGAGGGCTTCTTCGCCCATGTGGCCCCGGATGGCTCGGACCTGCGTGGCCGGCTGGCCGCCGCCAATGCCTCCTACCGCACCGCCGGAGAGAACCTGGGCATGGCCTCCGGGCCACTCGCCGCCCACTTCGGCATCGAGCACAGCCCCGGCCACCGCGGCAACCTGCTCGGCTCCCAGTTCACCCAGGCCGGCATCGGCGTCACCTTCCAGAAGGTGGACGGGCGCGAACAGGCCCTCCTCACCGAGGTCTTCTCCGCCAGCCTCACCCCCACTCCCGCGTCGGTGGATCCCCTCCAGGAGGCCTACGAGACCCTGGCCCGCTACCGCGCCGCGCGCGGCCTGCCCCCGCTGGAGCGCAACCCCGTGCTCGAGCGCATCGCCCTGGACCATGCCCGGCGCGCGCTCGCCCTCGACCAGCCCCGGGTGCAGCTGCCCGGCTCCAAGGTGCACGACCGCGTCTTCAGCACCCTGGAGGATGCCAGGAGCGCCTCGGTGGACTTCTACGTGGCGGAGAGCCCCTCGCTGCTCCCGGACTCCAAGAGCCTCGGAGACCGCAAGAACACCGTGGTCGGCGTGGGCGCCGTGCGCGGCGACTCACGTACCTACGGCAAGGGCCAGTACTGGATGGTCGTCATCTACGCCGCCACGCGCTGAGGGTGGCTCCCGGCCCGGACCGCCGGGAGCCTCATCATGCGCACGCGGCCTGCCGCCTCAGATAGCGCGGCGCTGCGTGGCGTACGCCTCGATGCCCATCTGCGGCGGAGCCACTTGCTGGTTCATCTGGCACTTCACGCAGGTGAAGGACTGCCACCCGCGGCGCACCGCCTCATCGAGGCAGTTGTCGTAGTAGCTGCAATTGAGGTTGCGGTGTGTCTCCACACCGGCCCGCTTCGGGCCAGCCTCGGGATTGATGGTCTGCGGCAGATCAGTCGGACACGGCTTCAGCATGGAACGGAGCCCTCCCAGTAGAGCTGTGTTTCCCCCCCGAACGCATGGGGCCAGCTTCGGCCCAGAACGCGAGGTCACCTCATCGGCAACCTTCCAGGTGATGCGCACCACAAAGGCGGCAGAACCTAGGAAGCGCCCCCTTTTGACGCAACGGGTCAGAACCGATTACGCCGAGAAAAACCCATTTCACAGAGATTCCCAGTGCATCTTTTGATTCCTGGTGAACATCCGCGCCAACCCGTGCGGTGGCCGATCTAGGGCTTGTCGGCCCGCCTGTCAAACCGCACCCTCAGCGGCCAGTAGTTGGACTGATGTGCGAACAGGCCGGGGAATGGGAACGGCGCGGCTCGCGTTCGGAGTCTTCCGTTCAAAGGAGATGCACACATGCGGCGGTGGACCGGAACCGGGCTCCTGACGGTGGTGATGGGTACGGGAGTGGCGTGGGCACAGGCCCCCGAGACGCTGGAGGCGGTCCGCCTGCACCGTGCCGAGGCCCGGGCCCTGGCGCTCAAGGACCTCGAGGCGTGTACGGCCAGCAAGTGCCCCGACGCTGGACGCATCGCCCTGCTCGCCGGCCACCTGGCCCTGGCCGAGGGGGATGTGGCACAGGCGCGCACCCTGCTGACGGGCGCGAGCGTGGCGGAGCCGCTGCGGCCCTTCCTCGCCTACTACCAGGGACAAGCCCACTTCTACGCGGGAGACGCGGCGGCGGCGGCGGCGGCCTTCGGGCGCGCGGTGGAGAAGGCATCCCCGGCCCTCCAGCCCCGGGCGCGGGCCCGGCTGGGCGAGGCGCTGCTGGCCGCGGGCAGGGCGAAGGAGGCCGCTCCCGCGCTGGAGGCCGCCGCCACCGAGGAGCCCTCGGCGGAGCTGCTCTACCAGCGGGCCCAGGCGCGGCTGGCCACGGGCAACGCCACCGGTGAGCGGGCGGACCTGAAGGCCGTGGCGCTGCGCTACCCCGCCCACCCGTACGCCGACGAGGCCCTGGCGAAGCTCGAGGCCCTCAAGCCGCCCCTGCGGCTGACGCTGGCCGAGCACCTCCAGCGGGCGCACGGGCTGCTCGACGCGGGCCAGGCGAAGCGCGCGCTGGAGGAGTTGGAGAAGGCCGAGGCCGGCAAGCTGGTGCGCGCGAAGCAGGACAAGGCGCAGGTGGCACTGGTGCGCGCCCAGGCCCTGTACGCCACGGGGAAGAAGGAGGAGGCGGAGCAGGCGCTGGCCGTGGCACGCCAGGGGCCTCCCTCGGTGGCCGCCGAGGCCGCCTACGTCACCGCGCGCCGCGCGCTCAAGGCCGACGACAACGAGACGGCCCGCAGGCTGATGGCCGCCGTGGAGAAGGGCTGGCCCCAGGAGTCCGTGGCCGACGACGCGGGCTTCTACGTGGGCTGGTTGGACCTGCAGGCCGGGCGCTTCGCGGACGCGGTGAAGTCCTTCACGGCCTTCGACCAGCGGCACGCGCGCTCGAAGCGCCGGGACGAGGCCCTGTGGTACCGCGCGCTGGCGCACATCCGCCTGGAGCAGTACGCCCCGGCGCGCGAGGTGCTCGGCGCGCTGGTGGACGCCTTCCCGCGCAGCAGCCTGGTGCCGCAGGCGCGCTACTGGTCGGCCCGCAGCCACGAGCTGGAGGGCGCCAAGGCGGACGTCACCGGGCCAGGGTATGAGCTCGTCATCACCAGCGCGCCCAGCTCGTACTACGCGCTGCTGGCCTCCGAGCGGCTGCGCGAGCTGGGCCGCGAGCCGCCCCCCGCCTTCCCCGACGCCCCGAAGCAACTGGAGTCCGGCGAGGTGCCCTCGGAGCTGAAGCTGGCCCTGGCGCTCACCCAGGCGGGACTGTTCCGCGACGCGGCCGAGGAGGTCCAGGCCCGCGCCGCGCGCATCCGCGACCAGGAGCAGGCGCTGGCCTTCGCGCACGCGCTGCTGCGGCTGGGCGAGTACGGGCACGCGCACGCGGTGGCGGCGCGGCACCTGTGGGGCCGGGCCTTCGGAGCGCGGGTGCCCGAGGCGCTCGCCGCCTTCTACCCGCGCGCCTTCGCCAACGCGGTGGAGAGCGAGGCCACGCGCTACCAGGTGAGCCCCTTCCTGGTGTGGGCCATCATGCGCCGCGAGAGCGCCTTCCGCCCCGAGGTGGCCAGCGCCGCCGACGCGCGCGGGCTGATGCAGGTGATTCCGCCCACGGCGCGGGCCATCGCGAAGAAGCTCTCGGAGCCGGAGCCAGCGCCCGCGGAGCTGTTCTCGCCCTCGTTGAGCATCCGCTACGGCTCCTGGTACCTGTCGCAGCTGATGAAGCGCTTCTCGCACCCGGCGCTCGCGGCCGCGGCCTACAACGCCGGCCCGGACGCGGCGGTGAAGTGGGTGAAGGACAGGGGCTCGCTGCCGCTCGACCTGTTCGTCGAGGAGATTCCGTTCCGCGAGACGCGCGGCTACGTGAAGCAGGTGCTGGCGGACCTGTACCTGTACCAGTCCTTCTACGGGAAGGACGCCGCCCCCAAGCGGCTGTCGCTGACGGTGCCCTCTCCGGCCACCGAGGGCGTGAGCTTCTAGGCTAACGCAGCGCCGCCTGGGCGGGCCCGAGGGGAAGCGCGACCGTGAACGTCGCGCCTTCTCCCGGCCTGCTGTGCACGGACATGGAGCCCCCGTGGGCCTCCACGATCCGCCGGGAGATCCACAGCCCCAGGCCCAGCCCGCCGAAGTGGCGTTCGGAGACCGCCCGCTCGAACTTGTCGAAGATGCGGACGGCATCGCCCTCGGGGATACCAATGCCCCGATCGCGCACGGACACCCGGACCGTGGACTCCGAGGAAGCGACCTCGACATCAATCGGCCGTCCCTCGCCAAACTTGATCGCGTTGTCGAGCAGGTTCGTCACCACCTGCTCGATCCGCAGCACGTCCCACGTGCCCACCGCGGCGCCGGTCGTGCGCATGTGGAGCGTCGACCCGCGCCGCTGCTGCTGCGGGGCGAAGCGCTCACAGACCTCCTGGACGAGCTCGGCCAGATCGAAGGCCTCGCGTTGCAGCACGAGCCGGCCGGAGGTGAGGCGCGCGACGTCGAGCAGCTCGTGAATCAGCCGGCCGAGGCGCTTCGTCTGCTGGACCGCACGCTCGAGGCCCGCCGGGAGCTCTCCCGGGGTGAGCTCGCGCCCCCCCACGGCCCGGCTCCTCCTGGCCAGCGTCTCGAGCTGAAGCTGGAGCGGGGTGAGCGGTGTCCTGAGCTCGTGCGCGGCCACCGAGAGGAAGACGTCGCGAGCCTGGAGCGCCTCCTCCGCCGCACGCCGCGCGGCCTGCTCCTCCTGAAGGCGCAGGGCGTTCTCCAGGGAGATCGCCGCCTGTGAGGCCAGGAGTTCGAGGACCGCGAGCCGATCGCGCGTGAAGGCCCCGGCGACCAGCTCGTTCTCCAGATAGAGCACCCCCACCACCTTGGACTGGCGGAGGATGGGCATGCACAACACGGAGCGGGGCCGGACGCGAGCGATGTAGCCATCCGCCGTGAAGAGAGGTCCTTCGGCCGCGTTCTCCAGCAGCACCTGCTCGCGCGTGCGGAACACGTACTGCACGATCGACACCGGGACGGAGTCCGCCGCCGAGACGGGGACCGACTGGAGGATGCGCGTCACCACGCCCTCGGCGCCGAGCGTCGCCTCCGCCTCGATGGTGAGCCCCGCCTGCCCCACCAGCAGGAGGGACGCCGCGCGAGCGCCCGCGGCTTCGAGGACGACGCGGATCAGCGTCCGAACCAGGTCCGCCAGCACGATCTCCCCGGAGATCGTCTGCGAGGCCTTCACGACCGACAGGAGGTCGACCTGCTCGGCGCGAAGCACCACCGCGGAGGTGTGGGCGGCGGGACGGATCTCGACCAGCTCGCGGTGCCGCTCCTCCAGCGCCCGCACCTTCCCCTCGGCACCCCAGCGTGCGAAGCCATCCCGCGCCTCGCGGAGGTAGGCCTGGGCAATGGTGGAGAAGCCACGCGCGCCGTAGAAGCTCGCGGTCCGCTCGCAGGCGATTCCTTCCAGGTGGACGTGTCCGCTCTCCCGTGCGAACCGGACCGCCTGCTCGTAGGTCCGCATCGCGGCCAGCTCCTCGCCGTCGATCCGCGACACCTCGGCGTCGACCAGCGCCGCCCGGTCCCTGAAGCTCTCGGGGGACACGGCCGCCCAGGTACGCAGCCGCGCGCGGTGCGTCTCGATTCTCTTGCGCAGCAGCGGTCGCTCCTCGTCCGAGGCCTCGTCCCAGAGCGCCGTGAGCGCGAGAGGTTGGAACGTCTCGAACTCGGCGACCGGGAACATCCCGCGACACGCGAAGAGGACCGCCTGGGCGCGGCGCCCGGCCGCCTCGGCCTCGAGGAAATCACCGGCGATGTAGCGGGCCATCAACTTCGCCACCGAGCAGAAGGCCTCGGCGAAGGGGTTGCCGGCGACCTCGTCGAAGGCGCCCGGCTCTCCTCGCAACGAGTGGATCAGCCGCTCGTACCCGACGAGGGCATCCAGCATGTGGCCAAAGCCCGTGGGCCGCACGAAGGCGATCCGCCGCTCCGCTTCTCGCGCCACGGTGGCGAGCGGTGCCCCGACGCCGATCAGCGCCGCGATGGCATTGGTGGACCCATAGCAGGCGAAGGACACGTCGCCCGAGGACTGGGCCCCCTCGAAGGACTTGAGCAGCGGCTCGACCGTGTCCTCCAGCCGATGCGTCCAGAACGAGATGCACCCATGGAAGATGACGTCGATCCTCGCCCGCAGGGACACCATGCCCATGCGGTCGATGAGGTCGCTGGCGAGCTTGCCGAACTCGAAACCCTCCTGATACCGGCCGAACTCGGGGCCGAGGACCATCCCGAGCGTCGCGTACGACATGGCCGAGGGGCCGGCGTTTCCATGGAGGATGCTGAGCTCCACCATCTTGCAGGTCACCAGCAGGAAGAGCTTCTCGTCCGTGAAGAGCGCCGGAGAGAGGACCGCCGCGAGGAGCGCCACGGCCTCCTGCTTCGACGCATCCGTCATGGGTGGAAGCTCGAGGAGCGTGGGGATCGGTCGGCCGCCCATGGCCTGCCATACCCTTCGGAACGCCTCGGCGACCTGATCGGCGTCCGGGTGGGCCGGCAGCTCGAGCCCGAGGAGGCGGAGCCCCTGGACTCCGTGCTGGATCGCGGTCTCTCCGTCCACCCGGCTGGTGTGGAGCTCCACCAGGAGCCGGTGCACCGACGCGCGATCGGTGTCCGTTCGCGCCACCGGCAACAGCCGGAGGAACAGCGCCGCGGCCTCCTCGCTCCCCGCGAGCCAGGCGCACTGCGCATGCTCGAACGCGAGGGCGAACGCGAGCTCGTAGTGGGAAGCGAAGGCGTCCGCCGGGAGCATCAACTCACCCGCGGCCAGGTACTCGATGGCCGAGCGGTACGCGGAGGCGTCCTTCGCCCTGCGGCCCGCGGCCAGGTCGAGTCGGGCCAGCGCCTCGCGCTCGGCCAGCTCCTCGATTCGAGCCGAGCCCTCGTTGAGGTGCCGGACGATCTCGAAGAGACGCTCCTTGGGGTCCGCCTCGGCCAGGAGGAGCCGGCCAATCGCGAGGTGGAGGGCCTGCCGCTCCGCCGGCGCGAGCAGCGAGAGCGCGGCCTGCTGGATGCGATCGTGCTCGAACCGCCACTCCTGGCCGGAGCGGAGGACGAGGCCCGCCTCGCTGGCGGCGAAGAGGGCGCGCTCGAGGTCCGCCCGCGTCGTGCCGCGGAGTCTGGCCACCACCTCCGGGTCGAACCTGGAGCCCATGCAGGCGGCGACCTGGAGCGCGTCCTGCGTCCCGGGGGGGAGTCGCGCGAGCCTGGCACGGAGGAAGTCCAGGACGCTCCCGTTGAACACCCGCGACCGGATCCGCTCCACGTCCCAGACGAAACGGGCGTGCTGGGGCTCGAAGGCGATCAGCCCATCTTGTTGAAGGTTGCCGAGCAACTGGAGCGCGAAGAAGGGATTTCCCTGTGTCTGGTCGTGAAGCAGGCGCGCCAGGGGCTCGGCTTGAGCAGGCCCGCAGTGGAGTGCGTCGGAGACGAGCTCCGCGAGGGGTTCCAGGCCGAGGGGTCCCAGGGTGAGCGTCGTCACCCGGGTCCCCGCTGCACGCAGCACGTCGAGCATCGCGGACAGCGGATGGGCCGCCCCCACCTCCTCATCCCGATGGCCGGCGATCACCAACAGGTGGCGGATCCCCGGTGGCTTCAGGAGGTGGCGAAGCAGCTCGAGACTGCCGGGGTCGGCCCACTGGAGATCATCGAGGTAGAGCGCGAGCGGACGTTCAGGGGTGGCGAAGACGGAGACGAACCGCTGGAACACCAGCAGGAAGCGGGCCTGCGCCTCCGCGAGCGGCAGCGGGGGAACGGGCGGCTGTGGCCCGACGAGCAGCTCGACCTGGGGGATGACATCGACGATGAGCCGCGCATTGACGCCAAGCACCTCGGAGAGGCGCCTCCGGACCTCGGTGACCTTCTCCTCGCTCTGGCCGAGGACCTCCTGCACCAACTCCTGGAAGGCCTGCACCAACGTGGCGTAGGGGACATTTCGGGCGAGGGGCTCGAACTTGCCCGAGATGAACGAGCCACGTCTCTCGGCGATGGGTCGCCGCAGGGCGTGGATGAGCGCCGACTTGCCGATCCCAGCGCCGCCGACGGCGAGCACCAGCTCGGCGCTGCCGGTGCTGGCCGACCGCTCGAAGGTCTCGAGGAGCACCGCGAGCTCCGCCTGCCGGCCGTAGAGTTTCTGGGGAAGCCGGAACCTGCCCGACAGGTCCCGCTCGGCGAGTGGAAAGGGGTGGATGACGCCCCAGGTCTCGAGGCTCTCGAGACACCGCCGCAAGTCGTGGGCGAGTCCGCGAGCGGTCTGGTAGCGCTCCTCCGCGACCTTCGCGAGGAGCTTCATCACGATGGCCGAGAGCTGGGCGGGAACCCCCGGCACCCGCTCGGAAGGCGACGCGGGCACCTGCGCGACGTGACAGAAGATCCACTCGATCGGATCGGAGGCCTGCCACGGAAGAGCGCCGGTGAGCAGCTCGTAGCAGGTGACACCCAGTGAGTAGAGATCCGTCCGGGAATCGAGCGCCCTGTTCATCCGACCGGTCTGCTCGGGCGACATGTACGGGAGCGAGCCTTCGATCAGCCGTGGGTGCTGCGGGAGCTGCTGTTCGCGAGTCAGGAGGGTGGCGATCCCGAAGTCGGCGAGCTGAACGGCTCCATCCTCCTCTCGGAGCAGGATGTTGTGCGGCTTGAGGTCCTTGTGGATGACGTGCTGCTCATGGACCTCCGCCACCGCTTCGGCGATCGCGATGGCCAGCCGGAGGAAGGCGCGGGTCTCCATCGGCTCGCCCAGGAACCAATCGAGCGATCGGCCGCCAAAGTCCTCCATCACGAGCGCGGGCGCCGCGTCGATCGTCTCCAGGGCAATGGGGCGAACGGCGCTCCGGGTGGTGAGCCGCTCACCGATCTCCTGCTCGTTCCGCAAGCGGGCGAGGTCCCTCGGTCGGGGGCGATTGGGTCCGAGGGCCTTGATGATCACCGACCGTCCATCTTCGTCGCGCACCGCGCGGTAGATGATGGTCCCCCCAGTGTTCTGGAGGGTGTCCGTAATGGTGTAGGTGGACGGCATTACCCCTGATGATGGACAGAGTCCCGAGCAAGCGCCACGGAATCAGCGCTTCGATTCCTGGGCGTAGGCCACGGCGAGCTGTCCCGCGAAGCGGGCGTTGTTCGTCAGCAGCGCGAGGTTGGCGCGCAGGGTCTTGCCGCTGGTGCGTCGGGCCATCTCCGAGAGCAGGAAGGGCGTCACCGCCTTGCCGCGAATCCCCTGCCGATCGGCCTCGGCCAGCGCGGAGGCGATGTGCAGCTCCACCTCGTTGCGCGGCAGCGACGTCTCCTCGGGAGGAGGCAGCGTGAAGAGGATGCCCCCCTGCCCCAGTGTCTCGAAGCGCGCCCGGGTGACGCGCGCGGCCGCCACCGCGTCGTCCACCTGGTGCTCTAGCATCAACCCGGACGAGCGGCTGTAGAAGGAGGGCAGCTCGTCGGTGCCCACGCCGATGACGGGCACCGCGGCGCTCTCCAGCGCCTCCATCGTCTTGGGCAGATCCAACACGGACTTGGCTCCGGCGCACACCACCGCCACGGGGAAGCGGGCCAGGGCCCAGATGTCCTGGGAGATGTCGAGGTGCTCGGCCACGCCCCGGTGCACGCCGCCGATGCCACCGGTGGCGAAGACGTGGATGCCAGCCGCGGCGGCCAGCTCGCAGGTGGCGCTCACGGTGGTGCCTCCGGTGGCGCCCCGGGCGATGGCCACGGCCAGGTCGCGCGAGCCCAGCTTCAGCAGCCGCTCGCGACCCTCGGCGAGCCGGCGCATCTGGGCCTCCTCCAGCCCGATGAACACCTGACCGTCCACCACGGCGATGGGCGCGGGCACGGCACCCACGCGGCGCACGGCCTCCTCGCAGGCGCGCGCGGCCCCGAGGTTGTCCGGGTACGGCAACCCCTGCGCGACCACGCTCGTCTCCATCGCCACCAGCGGCGCGCCCTGCTCCTTCGCACGCCGGACCTCTTCCGAATAACGCAAGTCCATGGCCGGCATATACACGGACCGTCCATTGCCAGCACTCCCGGGCAGCGGTATTCCGCTGCGCGACGTGAGCACCACGACAACCGCCGGCCCCTCCGCCTCCCCCCGAGTGCTCTCCCTCTCGGATCTCGCCCTCGTCCTCGTCGTCGTCATCTGGGGAACGAACTACACGGTGGTGAAAGAGGCGCTGGGCTCCTTCCCGCCGCTGGCCTTCATGGCGCTGCGCTTCACGATCGCCTCGGTGGCCATGGCCGTGGTGCTCCACACGCGCGAGGGCTGGAAGCCCCTGCCCCGCCCTACCCTGCTCAAGCTCGTGGGGCTCGGGCTGGTGGGCAACACGCTCTACCAGCTCTGCTTCATCCTGGGCCTGGCCCGCACCACCGCCGCCAACAGCGGGCTGCTCACCGCGGGCACTCCGGTGGTGACGGCCCTGCTGGGCGCCGCGCTGGGGGTGGATCGCCTCCGCCGGCCGTTGGCGATGGGACTGCTGCTCGCGGTGCCGGGCATGTTGCTCATCGTCGGCGCGCGAGGTCCCGAGCTGGACGCCTCGACGCGCCTGGGGGACCTGCTCATCCTCGGTGCCTCGCTGTGCTGGGCCCTCTACACCGTGGGCATCCGCTCGCTCGGCGCCGAGCTGTCCGCGCTGCGCATCACCGCGCTCACCATGCTCACCGGCGCGCCCGGCGTCATCCTCGTGGGGCTCCCCGCGGTAACGGAGCTGAAACTGGAGAGCATCGGCCCGGGGGCCTGGCTCGGCGTGGTGTACTCGGCGCTCGTGCCGCTGGTGCTGGCCTACATCGTCTGGAATCGCAGCGTGCAGGCCGTGGGCAGCAGCCGCACGGCCATCTACAACAGCGGCACGCCCATGGTGGCGGCCACCACCGCGTGGCTCGTGCGCGGCGAGCAGCCCACGGGGTTGCAGGTCCTGGGGGCGGCACTCGTCATCTGCGGCGTGCTCGTCAGCCGGCGACGCTGAGCCCCTCCCCCGTCACACGCGCCGCCGCGACACCGTGAGCCCGTAGTCCTCGATCTTCTTGTCGAGCGTGGGCCGGCTGATGCCCAGCAGCCGGGCGGCGACGATCTTCTTCCCGCCGGCGGTGCGCAGGGCCTCGGAGATGGCATCACGCTCCAGCCGGGCGACCTGCTCCTGGAGGGTGCTCGGCGCGGGCGAGGCACTGCCGGCCTGAATCTCCGGAGGCAGGTGGAGCGCATGGAGCTGCGAGTCGGCATGCACCAACGCGAGCCGCTCGCCGAGCAGCTTCAGCTCGCGCACGTTGTGCGGCCAGTCGTAGTCCATGAGCAGCCGCCGGGCGTCCGGGGTGAGCCTGGGAGGCGCTTGGCGGGCCGCGCGTGCGCCCTGGGCGGCGAAGAGTTCGAAGAGCGTGGGGATGTCGGCGCGCCGCCCGCGCAGCGGAGGCACCTCCAGCTCGAAGCCCGCGAGCTGTCGGACCAGCGAGGCCTCCACCTCGCCCTTCACGGCGAGCGACTGCGCCGAGGCGCTCATGGTGGCCATGAGGCGGAAGTCCACGGGCTCCTCGCCCCCTTGAGGCGCTGGCGCCGTCTTGCGCGCGAGCAACCGGGACAGGCGCTCGGCCAGGGGGCGAGGCAGCAGCTCCACGTGGTGCAACAGCAGCGTGCCCCCGTCGGCCCGCAGCAGCGCCGAGGACAGCGGCGGCAGTCCCGGCCCGCTGGCGCGCCCGAAGAGCACCTCCTCGAGGGAGTGGATGTCGCGGCAGTCCACCCGAACCAGGGGCCCGAGCGCCCGCGGCGAGCGCGAGTGGATGTAGCCCGCGCACAGGGACTTGCCGGTGCCGGGCTCGCCGGAGAGCACCACGGGGGCGGCGCTGGCGGCGGCGCGGCGGGCCTGCTCCACCACCTTGCGGAAGGGGCGCGAGCCGCCGGTCATGTCCATGCGAGTCGGTTCCGAGCCCGCGCGCGAGCGCACCGCCGCATAGGCCTCGCCGCCGAGCCGTCCGAGCATGGCGGCCAGCCGCCCCTCGGCCTCGGTGAAGGGCGGATCCGAGCGCTCCACGTACAGCACGCCGAAGGGCAACCCGCCCGAGGCCAGCAGCGGCGAGCACAGGGCGGTGGCCGAGCGTCCCTGCTCCGAGCGCTCCAGCGCCGCGAGGGCCAGGTCGCGGGGCACCTCCACGGAGGGCGCGCCCACCACGGAGGCGGTGAGCAGACCCTTGATGCCTCCGAGGAGCGCCGCGGCCGAGTCGGCGTTCATCGCGTGCAGCGTCTCCTGGGCGAGCCGCCGCAGCACCATGGCCTCGCTGGAGGCCCCGAGCAGCGCCGCGCCCGCCGAGTACAGCGCCGCCTCGGGCCCCACGTGAGGCAGCACCTCCTCGATGGGGAGCTGCGTGGCGGGACCGGGCACCGAGCCCACCAGCATGGCCGCGCCGGGCGGCTCGACGAGCACGGTCGTCTTGCCCACCTGGACGCGGTCGCCAGGCTGGAGCATCACCTCGCCCGAGACGCGCTCGCCATTGACCGCCGTGCCGTTGCGAGAGCCCAGGTCGGTGAGCCGCACCTGCCCATCCACCACGCTGAAGCGCGCGTGGCGGCGGGACATCTGATCGTCCTCGGGGAGGGGGATCTCACACGAGGGGCTGCGGCCGATGATCGCCGCACCCTGGACCTCGTAATGGAGGCCTGCGGAAGGACCGGTGAGGAGCAACAGGGCGGGCATGAGGGGACGGGGATGCTACCACCGGCCCCCTAACTGGGGCGTTCGGCATTCAACAGCGCGCGCACCTCTTCCTCGTCCAGGGTGCGACCCTCCCGGGCGAGCGCCAGGGCATTCACATCGGCCTGGGGGATTTCGACGTGGGCGCCCTTGCGCCACTCGGTGGTGTGCACGGCGCCGTCCACCAGCCGGCCGACCACGGTGGAGTCGTCCCAGGAGACGACCTCCATCCACAACTGCTCGTTGAGGGTCTCCCCCTCGGGGTGCGTCTCGAAGGGAGCGCGCACCAGGAAGGCGAGCGGCTCCATCAACCCCTTGCGAAGGAAGCGCGCCTTGAAGGCGGGCAGGAGGACCTGGGCCTCCTCGTGCATGGACTCGGTCTGCTCGGAGGGCTCCTGGATGAAGCGCTCGCGGAAGGGCCGAAGCAGCTCCGCCGTGTTGTGCCGGCCCTGGGGCGACACCACGGTGAAGAAGAGGCCCTCATGGCCCTCGAAGGCCTCCAGGGGCACGCCGAGCAGGTTGGTCCGTGCCTCTTCCGAGGGCACCAGCATGAAGGTCTGTCCCTCGCTGGTGCCCATCTCGGTGCGCAGCGGCGGCTGCTGTCCGAAGGCCAGGTCGGTGCACAGCTCGTGCAGGAAGGCCTCGGCGGGCAGCAGGTCCTGCTCGCCCAGGTGGAAGATCTCCAGGTCGCGTGAGCCGAACTTCTCCATGCCGTGCGTGTGCACCCACAGGGGCGTGTCGCCCTCGATGACCTCCACGGCGTGGAGGTTGAGGTGGTCGCGGATGTCGAAGTCGAGCTGGGTGAGGTCGGCCACGTCCTCGGCGGCGTGGACCTTGGATGAGGTGACGTCCACCAGCACGCCCGGGCCGTGGGCCAGGAGGATGCGGGCGCACATGAGGGCGGTGAAGACGGGCCCGGTGGGCTGGGCCGCATCCGGCTCGAAGGCGAGGCGGTAGAAGGAGCGGGCCTGGGCGAGCGACTCCAGGGCCGGCTCGCTGCCGCTGAACAGGTCCGCCGTCCACTCCTCGGGGGTGGGCCGGGCCTCGAAGACGACCTCCACCTTGTGGTCCTCGACGTGGACGATGAAGCCGTGGTCGGAGGCGGGGGTGAACCCCAGCTCCTCGGTCTCGAAGGCGGCGTTCAGGGTCTCGGTGGGCACCGCGGACGAGCGCCCCATGGCGAGCAGGTAGACCTCCTTCACAGGTGCTTCTCGATCTGTCGGAAGAGGTCCACGCGGTCCACCAGGTCCGTCACATAGTCCAGCTTGTCCGTCGGGAGAACGAGGACGGGGGACAACTTGTAGCCACTGAACCATTCCTCGTACAGGGCGTTGAGCCGGTTGAGGTACGGGGTGGGGATGTCCTGCTCCATCTCCCGGCCGCGCAGGCGGATGCGCTGGCGGAGCGTCTTCACCGGGCAGCGCAGGTAGATCATCAGGTCCGGCGGGGAGAGCGCCTGGGAGAAGGTCTCGTAGAGGTTGCAGTACATCTGCCAGTCGCGCTTATCGATGTAGCGCTGCCGGTGGAGGTTCTTGGCGAAGATCTCCGCGTCCTCGTACAGGGTGCGGTCCTGGAGCAAGGTGCCGGAGGAACTCTCGAGCTCGCGCTGGAGACGGAACTTGGCGGTGAGGAAGAAGAGCTGGGAGCGGAAGGCCCAGGTCTTCATGTCCTTGTAGAAGTCGGCGAGGTAGGGATTCTCCTCGTTGGGCTCGAAGAAGGGGGTGAGGCCGTACTTCCGGCAGAGGAAGGACGTGAGTTCCGTCTTCCCGGCTCCGATGTTTCCCGCGATCGCGATGAACTTCTTCTTCTTGACCAAGGCCCCTCGCTTGTACCCCCACCGGGCGGCACACACCAGATCCAAGGTGGCGTGATAGAACCGGAGGAGGACGAGGAGGGACGACTCCGCCCCATCGCCGCCGGGCGCGCGAGCGGGCGGGCCCTCCCGGATACCTGGAAGAGGTGCGGGCAGCGCCGCTGTTCGAACGTTTTCGTCGGGACACCGGGCCCCGCGCCGTGGTGGGCTCTCCGAAAGAACGACTCCGAGGTCGCCAGGATGCTCCGCAACCTGTTGTGCATAGTGGTCACGGTGATAGCCACCGCCATCTGCTTCCCCCTGACGGTGGTGGTGGCGATCGTCACCCTCAACCCGGGAGCCACGGTGTGGGTGGCCCGCCGCCTGTGGTCGCCCATCCTCATCATGACCGGTGGGGCGCGCGTGGTGGTGACAGGGCAGGAGAACGTGGACCCCAAGCGGCCCACCATCTACGTCTCCAACCACCAGTCCTCGCTGGACATCCCCATCCACTTCGTCACGGTGCCGGTGAACTTCCGCTACGTGGCCAAGCACCAGCTCAAGTACGTGCCGCTCGTCGGCTGGTACCTGTGGATGGCCGGGCACATCTTCGTCAACCGTGGCCAGCGCGACAAGGCGATCGCCTCTCTGGACGCGGCGGCGAAGAAGATCCGCGAGGGCACGAGCGTGTTCCTCTACCCCGAGGGGACGCGCTCGGACGACGGGCGCGTGCTGCCCTTCAAGAAGGGCCCCTTCGCGCTGGCGCTCAAGTCGCGCGTGCCCGTGGTGCCCATCACCATCGAGGGCTCGGGCACGGTGATGCCGAAGAACTCGTGGGACATCAAGCCGGGCCCCGTGTACGTGAAGATCGGCAAGCCCATCGACACCTCGGGCTTCGCCGAGGATGACCGCGAGGGGCTGGCCAAGGCCGTGCGCGACGTCATCATCGCGCAGAGCCTCGAGCTGGGCGGCAAGGGAGGCGATCCCGACCGGGTCGTCGCCGCCGCCGGTGTCGAGGGCGAGGCCCCCCGCTCCCGCCGCAACGCCTCCTGAGGAGACAGCTTGCCCGTACGCCTTCCTTGCCCTGACGTCCCTCGGACTCCCCGCCGTCGCTTGATCACCTGGGCGGGGGTGGCCGTACTCGGCCTGGGCCTCGTCACGGGCTGTCGCCATGGGGCGGCCGCCGAGCGCCCCATGGACGCGCGCGCGCAGGCCCGCGAGTACCTCTCGAAGAACCAGCCCGAGCGGGCCCTGCCGCTGCTGGAGGCCGAGTACGCACGAGCCCCGGAGGACTTGGAGCTGGCGCGGGCGCTCACCGAGGCCCAGGTGAAGGCGGGCCACACGGACACATGGATCGCCGAGCTCCAGCGCCGCAACGCGCAGGCGGAGCGGGCGGTGAACCACTACATGCTGGGGCTGGCGTACTTCTCGCGGGCCTCGGACGCGGGGGCGCCGGCGGTGGAGGCCTTCGAGCGGGCCCTGGCGCTGAAGCCGGAGGAGCCCGAGTTCCACTACCGCCTGGGGCTGGCCCGCCTGGAGTCGGAGCAGTACGCCGCGGCGGTGGGTCCGCTGCGTCGGGCGGCCGAGCTCGCTCCGGAGCGGGCGGGCGTCCTGCTTCCGCTGGCCAAGGCCGTGCGCGACGTCATCATCGCGCAGAGCCTCGAGCTGGGCGGCAAGGGAGGCGATCCCGACCGGG
>NZ_DASVWK010000939.1:0-13594 GCF_036389735.1 Archangium sp.
GCGGGCGGACGGAGGTCGTTCGCCCTTTTCGCAGGCGGAGACAGAGCAGCGGCATGGAAGCGCACAACAAGTCGGAAACCGCGTCGGGCCAGTGGAGCCACGAGCGCGTGGAACTCATCAAGCGGACCATCTGCCCCCGAGGCATCGGGGAGGACGAGTTCGCCCTCTTCATCGAGCAGTGCAAGCGCTCCGGGCTGGACCCGTTGCTGAAGGAGGCCTTCTGCGTGGCCCGGCGGCAGAACGCCGGCAACCGCGAGAAGCCCAACTGGGTGACGCGCTACGAGTTCCAGCCCTCGGAGGCGGGGATGCTGGCGCGCGCGGAGCGCTTCCCGGACTTCAAGGGCATCCAGGCGAGTGCGGTGTACGCCGAGGATGAGATCATCGTGGACCAGGGCAAGGGCGAGGTGGTGCACCGCTTCAACCCGGCCAAGCGCAAGGGCAGCCTGGTAGGCGCCTGGGCGCGCGTGGTGCGCGACGCGAAGCTGCCCGTGGTGGTGTGGCTGGACTTCGCGGGCTACGTCCAGCAGACGCCCCTGTGGGCCAAGATTCCCACGACGATGATCGAGAAGTGCGCCCGCGTGGCGGCGCTGCGCAAGGCATACCCCGAGGCCTTCGGCGGCCTGTACGTGCGCGAGGAGATGCCGGCCGAGGAGTTCGAGCCCGCGGCGGAGCCCGCTCCGGCGACGAGCCATGGCGGCTACGAGGTGCTGGGCGCTCGGCCCGGCCCCGTGAAGGCGTCCTTCCCCGCCCTGCCCACGGCGCCCCGCGAGGCCCGTGAGGAGCCGGCTCCGGCTCCGGCCGCGGTGCAGCCGGCTCTGGCTCCGGTGCAGTTCCACGTGGAGGCGCCCCGGGAGACGGTGCGTGAACCGGAGACGGTCTCCGAGTCCGTGAAGGCACGCCCGGCGACCACCTCGGCCAAGGAGTCGAAGCAGGCCAAGGCGCCCGCGGCGTTGAAGGAGGCCCCGAAGCCCGCCGCGGCCCCCGAGCCGGCGGCACCGGCCATCGAGGCCCCGGCGAAGCTGAAGAGCTCCGCCGTGGTGGTGGCCTTCGGTCCCCACAAGGGGAAGACGGCCTCGGAGCTCAGCGACGAGGAGCTGGCCGAGACGATCGACCTGGCTCACGAGAAGCTGATGGAGCAGCCCAAGGCGAAGTGGGCCCGGCCGATGCGCGAGAACCTCGTGGCGCTCGAGACCGAGGCGGAGCTGCGCTGCCGCATCCCGGCGGCCAACGGCGCCGCGAGCTGAGGCTCACTGGAAGTGGGGAGGAGTCTTCCCGGCATGGCGGCACCCTCGAAAGGGGGTGCTGCTGTGCGCCCAGAGGGACTTGAACCCCCAACCCTCGGCTTCGAAGGCCGATGCTCTATCCAGTTGAGCTATAGGCGCGAAAAGCGGGGGATGAAGAAGGGCGGCCAACCGGGATCGAACCGGTAACCTCAGGAGTCACAGTCCTGCGCTCTAACCAGTTGAGCTATGGCCGCCGTCACGACGAACAACCGCGCTGAAACGTGGCGGCTTCCCTACCTTGGAATCCGATTCGGTTTCAAGCCCTTTTCACAACGGAGGCTTGGCGCGCCAGGCGGGACTCGAACCCACGACCCTCGGCTTAGAAGGCCGATGCTCTATCCGGCTGAGCTACTGGCGCCCAACTCTCTCCGCTACTGCGTTACTGCGATATCGGGGCGAGAGGATTCGAACCTCCGACCCCCTGCGCCCAAGGCAGGTGCGCTACCAGGCTGCGCTACGCCCCGACAAAGCTCCGCATTGTTGAACCATCCGGAACGGACGCGCAAGGTCAACGTTCCTGACGTCTGCTCACCCCCCGACAGGCTGGCCGTTCACGAGCGCCAGCAGGTGGGGCTTCATCTTCTGGAAGGCGAAGCCCCGGTGCGACAGGCCCGCCTTCTCCTCCTTCGTCAGCTCCGCCATCGTCCTCCCGCCTGGCAGCAGGAAGACCGGGTCGTACCCGAAGCCGTGTGAGCCCCGGGGCTCGTGGCCGATGCGCCCCTCGCAGCGGCCCACCTCTATACGGGCGGCGCCCCGCCCCGGCAGCGCCAGACAGAGCGCGCACACGAAGGCCGCGGTGCGCTTCTCGTCGGGGACGCCGGACAGCTCGCGGAGCAGCTTCTCGTAGCGCGCCTGGTCGCTCCCCTCGGCGTAGCGCGCCGAGTGAACCCCGGGACGGCCTCCCAGTGCGTCCACGCACAGCCCCGAGTCATCCGCCAGCGCGGGCAGGCCCGTGGCGTCGGCATAGGCGCGGGCCTTGAGCTCCGCGTTCCGCTCGAAGGTGTCCCCGTCCTCCACGGGCTCGGGCACCGGGGGCAGGTCGCTCAAGGCGAGCACCTCGACGGCGTCGCCCACGAGGCCGCGCAGCTCGCGCAGCTTGCCCGCGTTGGTGGTGGCGAAGAGCAGGCGCGGCTTCATGGCATCAGCCTCCGAGCACCTTCTGCTGGGCCTCGGTGAGCTGGCGGATGGCGGCCAGTCCCGCGTCCAGCATGGCGTCCATCCCCTTGCGGTCGAAGAGCTGGTGCTCGGCCGTCCCCTGCACCTCGACGATGCGGCCGTCGCCGGTGGCCACCAGGTTCAGGTCCACGTCGGCGGTGGAGTCCTCGTCGTAGTCCAGATCCACCCGCACCTCGCCCTTCACGATGCCCACGGACACCGCCGCCAGCGGGGTCAGCTTCGGCATGCGCGACATCACGCCGTCCTTGTGCAGCTTGCGGATGGCCAGCACCAGGGCCACGTAGGCGCCGGTGATGGAGGCCGTGCGGGTGCCGCCGTCCGCCTGGAGCACGTCGCAGTCCAGGGTGAAGGTGCGCACACCCAGGCCGGGCAGGTCCACCGCGGCGCGCATGGAGCGGCCGATGAGACGCTGAATCTCCAGCGTGCGCCCGGTCTGCTTACCCTTGGAGGCCTCGCGATGGGTGCGGGTGTGCGTGGAGCGCGGTAGCATGCCGTACTCGGCCGTCACCCAGCCCGAGCCCTTGCCCATCAGGTGCGGGGGGACTCTGTCCTCCACCGAGCAGGTGACGAGCACGCGGGTATGGCCGAACTCCACCTGGGTGGAGCCCTCGGCGTAGCGGGTGGCCGCGGGGGTGAGGGTGACAGGGCGCAGATCCAGCGCCCCACGGTTGAAGGACCGCATGGGAGGCTCCTCGGGTAGGGAAACGGCCGCCTCTCTATCAGGGCGTGGCGGGAGCCGCCACCTTGGGGCCCTTCGGGGTATCGCGCCGGCGCACCTCGGACAGGAAGGAGCGCACGCCCTCGGTGATGGCCGTGGCGAGCGTCTCCTGGTACTCGGCGCGCCCCAGGCGGCCTCCCTCGTCCGGATGCGAGATGTAGCCCACCTCGATGAGGATGGCGGGTGCCTCCACGCCGTTGAGGACATAGAAGGGCGCCTGGAGCACCCCCCGGTCCGAGCCTCCCGTACTGGCGATGAGCTTCTGGTGGACGGCGTACGCCAGGCGCGAGGAGTCCTGGTGCGCCTCGGTCCGCGCGAGATCGTGGAGGATGAAGGCCAGCGTCGAGTCCCCCCGCGCCGCCTGGGACAGTGGGGCCTCGGCGTTCTCGCGGTCCGCGGCGGCTCGCGCCGTGGCGTTGGAGGCATTGGCCGAGAGGAAGTACGTCTCGATGCCCTGGACGCGTGCCCGCGTGCGCTTCGTGGGCATCGCGTTGCAGTGGATGGACAGGAAGAGGTCCGGCCGCTGCTTGTTGGCGAAATCCACCCGCTCGGGCAGCGGCAGCGCCTGGTCCTCGTCCCGCGTCATCAGGACCTGGGCCCCGAGTTCCTTCTCCAGAAGCTCCCTCACCCGCCGGCCTATCTGGAGCGAAACCTCCTTCTCCAGGAGCCCCGTGGGACTCGTGGCGCCCTCCTGGGCGCCGCCGTGGCCCGGGTCCACCACGATGCGCGGGGGGCGCTCGGCCGCACGGGATGACGTGGGCAGGCCGAGGAAGACGAGGATGCCGAGGAGGGTCGAGAGACGGAACACCATGCTGGCCCGGATCGTAGAAGGCGGCACGGCCGACCGCCAGGGGCCGGCGGTCTCCTCACCCCACCTGGAGCAGGAGCCCGGCCAGCGTCGCCCCGGCGATGACCAGCGGCACGAGGAATTTCGAGTTCCACCGGAAGAGCACCCCCACGGCCACGGCGAAGATGGCCACCGTGGCGAGGTTGGTGAGCCCGGCGCGCATCAGCCCGACCGTGGTCGCCGCGATGAGCCCCACCACGCCCGCGGTCAGCCCGTCGAGGAAGGACTGGAGGCGCGGGTGGCTCAGCACCCGCTCGAAGAAGTCGTGGCCGACGAGCGAGAAGGCGAACGCCGGGAAGAAGACGCCCGCCGTCAGCACCAGGGCCCCGGGCAATCCGCCCCCGAGATAGCCCACGAAGGTGGAGAAGATGATGAGCGGCGCGGGGATGAGCCCGGAGAGCGCGAGCCCATCGAGGAACTGCGCGTTGGTCATCCACGCCCCCGTCACCACGGCATCCCGCTGGAGGAAGGGAATGGCCGTGTACGCCCCGCCGAAGGTGAGGAGCCCGCTGCGCAGGCCCGACCACAGCAGTCCCGGGAGCGACGGGTGTCCCCCAACGGCGCCCTGCCCCACCTCCGCCCCACCCGCCCCCATGGGGACGAAACCGTGGAGCACGAGGAACCCGCCCACCG
The DNA here is from genome assembly GCF_036389735.1 of Archangium sp. GTDB lineage: Bacteria > Myxococcota > Myxococcia > Myxococcales > Myxococcaceae > Archangium. The sequence goes on from NZ_DASVWK010000939.1 coordinate 4,658, forward strand.
CCACCGCGCACACCCCGGCGAGCGCCAGGGCCGGCAGCCGCAGCCCCTTGCGCGCCAGCATGACGATGAGGCCCGCGGCCACGAGCGAGAAGGCGAAGTGCACCCCCGCCCCCTGCGCGAGCGCGGCGAGCACGGCCACGCCCCACGTCCAGCGGTCCACCAGGACGTGCTGCCCGATGCGCGTCACGCCTCGGACGATGAGCGCCGCCACCGCGGCCTGCACGGCACCGAACACGGCCACCAACCTCGGCGACTCCAGGCCATAGCGGAGGTAGAGCCACGAGAGGCCCAGCATCAGCACCAGACCGGGCAGCATGAACCCGAGCCCCGCCAGCAGGCCCCCCACCCGGCCGCGCGAGAGCATCCCGAAGTAGACGCACAGCTCATGCGCCTCGGGGCCCGGCAGCACCTGGTACACCCCGAGCACCCGGTTGAAGTGCTCGCGCGTCACCCACTTCTCCTTCTCGACCAGGTCCTGGCGGATCATCGCGATCTGCGCCACCGGTCCACCCCAGGCGAGCAGCCCGAAGTGCAGGAAGCGCAGGAAGAGACGGCCCAGCGGTTCCCGAGGCACCCTCACCTGCTCGCCGCTCCCCACCGCCTCGACCTCTCCGTTCTTCATCGTGGTGACTCCTCGCGAGGGGCGGGTGGGCGACCGTAGAGGCGGAAGAGCACCGGCACCACCAGCATGTTGAGGAAGGTGGAGGAGAGCAGCCCCCCCAGGATGACCACGCCCATGGGCGCTTGAATCTCATTGCCCGGCTCGTCCGCCGCCAGCACGAGCGGCACCAGCGCCAACCCCGCCGAGAGCGCCGTCATGAGGATGGGTGCGAGCCGCTCCAGCGAGCCCTGGACCACCGCCTCAGGCAGGGGCTTCCCCTCCTGCGTCATCAGGTGCTCGAAGTGGCTCACCATCATGATGCCGTTGCGCGTGGCGATGCCGAACAGGGTGATGAAGCCCACCAGCGAGGCGATGCTCACCACCCCCGTGGTGAGGGCCACCGCCATCACCCCGCCGATGAGCGCCAGCGGCAGGTTGATGAGCGTGAGTAGCGCGTTGCGCACCGAGGCGAACGCCACCACCAACAGCAGGAAGATGCCCACCACCACCCCCACGCTCAGCAGGGCGATGGTGCGGGCGGCCTCCTCGGCGCTCTCGAACTGGCCGCCGTAGACGACGTGGTACCCCTCGGGGAAGGGCACCTCGGCGGCGAGGCGCTCCCGGAGGTCGTCCACCACCTCGGACAGATTCCTCCCCGCCACGTTGGCCTGCACCACCATCTTGCGCTGCACGCCCTCACGACTGATGGTGTTGGGCCCCGTATCCCGCACGAGGCTCGCCAGCATCTTCAATGGCAGGCGCCCTCCCGCGGGCGTGTCGATGGGCGTGGCCTCGAGCGTCTCCAGATCCGCCCGAGCCCCATCCTCCAGCCGCACCACCAGTTCCACCGCGCGCTGCCCCTCCAGCACCGTCCCCACCGTCGCCCCGGCGAAGGCGTGCTCCACCGCCTCGGCCACCTCTCCCGTCGTCAGCCCGTAGCGCGCCACCGCGTCCCGGTCCACGCGGATCTCCAGCTCGGGAATGTCCACCTGCTGCTCGATGGAGACGTCCACCGCCCCCGGCGTCTTCTCCGCCACCTGCTTCACCCGCTCGGCCAGCTCGCGCAGCTTCTCCAGGTCGTCCCCAAAGAGCTTCAGCGCGATCGCCGACCGCGAGCCCGAGAGCATGTGATCGATGCGGTGCGAGAGCGGCTGGCCGATCGTCACCACCGCCCCCGGCACCTGGGCCACCGCCTGGCGCATCGCCGCGAGCAGCTCCTCCTTGTCCCGCTCCCCCCGGGACATGTCCAGCCGGACGTCCAGCTCCGCGGCGCTCACGTCCTGGGCATGCTCGTCCAGCTCCGCGCGGCCCGTGCGCCGGGCGGTGGCCACCACCTCGGGGAAGGCCAGCAGCGCCTGCTCCACCCGCCGGCCCAGCCGATCCGACTCCTCCAGCGAGGTGCCCGGCAGGGTGACGACGTTGAGGGTGAGCGTCCCCTCGTTGAACTCGGGCAGGAAGGCGCGCCCCAGGAAAGGGATGAGCGCGAGCGCGGCCACCAGCGCCAGCCCCGTGCCCCCCAGCACCCCTCTCGGGTGCGCCAGCGCGCGCCGCAGCAGCGGCTCATAGTGGCGCTTCAGCCAGCGCAACAGCGGAGCCTCCTCCGCGCCCAACGCGCGCGCATTCGGCAGCAGGTACGCGCAGAGCGCCGGAGTGACCGTCACCGCCACCCCCAGCGACGCGGAGATGGCCACGATGTAGGCCAGCCCCAGCGGCGCCAACATCCGCCCCTCCAGCCCCGACAGGAAGAAGAGCGGCACGAAGACGAGGACGATGATGAGCGTGGCGAAGACGATGGCGGTGCGCACCTCCGAGGATGCGTGGAAGATGATCTCGGTGGCCGGCAGGCGCTCCGCCTCCGGCCGGTGTGCGTTGTCCCGAAGGCGCCGGAAGACGTTCTCCACGTCGATGATGGCGTCATCCACCAACGCCCCGATGGCGATGGTCAACCCTCCAATGGTCATCGTGTTGAGGGAGATGCCCAGGGCCTGGAGCACCAGCACCGCCACCACCAGCGACAGCGGGATGGACGCCAGGGAGATGAGCGTGGCCCGCACGTTCATCAGGAAGACGAGCAGGATGATGGCCACGAGGATGGCACCGTCCCGCAGCGCCACGGACACGTTGTGCACCGCCACGGAGATGAAGTCCGCCTGCCGGAAGACGTGCCGGTCCACCTTCAGCCCCTTGGGCAGCGAGGGCTGGACCTCATCGAGCACCGCGTCCAGCCGCCGGGTGAGCGCCAGGGTGTTGGCGTCCGGCTGCTTCATCACCGCGAGGATGACGGCCGGCTCGGCGTTGGCGCTCCCCTCGCCGCGCTTGAGGCGAGGGCCCACCCGCACGTCCGCCACCTGCCCCACGGTGATGGGCTGGCCCGCGCGCACCGTCACCACCGTGTTGGCCAGATCCTCCACGCTCCGCGCCCGCCCCACCGCGCGCAGCAGGTACTCCTGCCCCCGCTCCACGTAGAAGCCGCCCGAGGTGTTCAGGTTCGTCGTCCGCAGCGCATGTGCCACCTGCTCGAAGCCCACGTCGAGCGCCCGCATGGAGTCGGGCCGCAGCAGCACCTGGTACTGCTTCACCGCCCCGCCGATGGGCACCACCTGCGAGACGCCCGGCACGGACAACAGCCGCTTGCGCAGCACCCAGTCCGCCACCCCGCGCGCCTCCATCATCCGGGCCTCGCGCCTCGTCTCGTCCGCCGCGAGCGACTCCTTGTCCCAGGAGACGGCGAGGAAGAGGATCTCCCCCATGACCGAGGAGACAGGCGCCATCGTCGGCGGCGTCACGTCCGCCGGCAGCTGCGCCGCCACGAGCTGGAGCTTCTCGTTCACCACCTGCCGGGCGGCGTGGATGTCCGTTCCCCACTCGAACTCCACCCAGACGATGGAGATGCCCACCCCGGAGGCCGAGCGCACCCGGCGCACGCCCGTGGAGCCATTGACCGCCGTCTCGATGGGAAAGGTGATGAGCGTCTCCACCTCCTCGGGCGCCATCCCGTGGGCCTCGGCGAGGACGGTGACGGTGGGCGCGGTGAGGTCCGGGAAGACGTCCACCGGCATCCGCCGCGCCGTCTCCAGCCCCAGCACCAGCAGCAGGAACGAGGCGGCGACGACCAGGAGTCGGTTCTCGATGGACCAGCGGATGAGGCGATTCATGCGTCCGGTCTCCCCGCCTCAGTGCGAGTGTCCATGCCCGACGGCGGCGCCCGTCGCGGCGGCCAGCTTGACGTCATAGGCCCCACGCGAGACGACCCGCTCGCCCTCCCTCACGCCCTCCAGCACCTGCACCCACCCGCCCGAGCGGATGCCGGTCCGCACCGCCCGCTTGTAGAAGGACTCGCCCCCCTTCATGACGAACACCACGGAGCGCCCGCTGTCGTCGACGATGGCCGACTCGGGAATGGCCACCCCGCGCACCGTCTCCCCGGTGTGGAGCTGCACCTTGGCGAACATGCCCGGCTTGAGCACCCCGCCCGGGTTGGGCAGCTCGAAGATGACCGGCACCGTCCGTGTCGCCCGGTCCACCACCGCCCCCACCGCCACCCGTCGCCCACTCTTCTCGTCCACCGTGAACTCACGCTCGAAGCCCGCCACCGTGAAGCTCGCGCCCGGCGAGTTCTCCACGCGCGCCACGTCCGGCTCGTACACCCTCGCCTCCAGCCACAGCCGCTCGGTGTTGACCACGAGGACGAGCCGCGCCCCCGCCTCCACCACCGCCCCGGGCATCACGTCGGAGAAGGCCACCACTCCATTCAACGGCGAGCGCAGCTCGAAGAGCGCCGCCCCCTGCACCACGCCCCCGCTCTGGGTGCCCCGGTAGGTCTCCCGCTGGCGCTCGGCCGCCGCCACCCGTGCTGTCGCCACCTCGCGGGCCACGCGGGCCTCGTCGAGCTGCTTCTCGGGAATGGCCCTGGCGGCGAGCAGTTCCTCGGCCCGCTTCACCTCGCGCTCCGCCAGGCCCAGCTCCGCCCGGGCCCGGCTCACCTCCAGCTCCAGCGAGGCCAGGTCCGTGCTGCTCGCGGCGGTGGTGGGGGCCAGCCGCACCAGTACCTCCCCCTTCTTCACCGGTTTGCCCAGGTACGGCACCGGGCCGTCCACGGGGAGGCGTCCGGCCACCGGCGCGGACAGCTCCGCTGCCTGCCCGGCCACCGGCTTCAGCTCTCCATTGGCCGCGATGCCTCCCTGGAGCAGGCGCGTCTCGACCGGCGCCGTCGCGTACTGCGTCTTCCACTGCTGCTCCTTGAGGAAGGCCACGGTGGGCTCGCCTCCCTCTTCCGGTGGCGCCGCGGCGATGGCCTCGGCCACCGTGGGGTACACCGGGAAGCGGCCCGCATCCACCGTGCCCGAGACCTGCTCGCCCTCCAGCACCAGCGTGAGCGTGGCCTCGCCCGCTCGCGAGGGCTTCACCTCCGGCTTGAAGAGGCCGTCGCGCAGCGGCTTGTCCGCGACGAAGCGCTCCTCCGCCCCGTCCGCGTAGCGCAGCACGGCGATGACCCGGCCCCGCGTCACCACCCGAAACCCCTCTGGGTTCCTCGCGTCGGTGAAGTGCGCCACCAGCGCCGAGGGCTGCCCCACCACCAGCGCGGGAAACTCCATGAAGAGTTCCAGCCCGCTCTGGTAGGCAGTCATGGACACGCCCGGGCGCTCCGGCCGCGCGGAAGCCACCCCACCATCGGCGTGCTCCTCTCCGACCTTCTTGCACCCCCCCAGGGCGCACACGAGGACGAGGGCGGACAGGAAGAGGCGTTTCATCGGGGGGTGCTCCGCGGCTCGGAGCCCACCGGGGCACCCGCGAGAAGAAGGAGATCCGTCTCCGCCTCGGTGACGGAGACGGACAACTCGACAGCCGCCAGCCGAGCCTCGCGGGAGGCACGCTCGGCCTCCATCAGGAGGTGGAGGTCCGCGCTTCCGCCCCGGTAGGCCGCCCCGGCGATGCGGCGCAGCTCCTCGGTCCGCACGAGCACGGTGGCATGGTGGCGCTCCAGCCGCGCCCGGCGGCCCTCCACCTCGTCATAGGCCGTGGCGAGTCGGATGCGCGCGGAATGCAGGAGGGCGGCGCGCTGGGCCTCGGCGAGCGCACGACGCGCCTCCGCCCGAGCCGCCTCGCCCTGGCGGCGCTGGAAGAGCGGCAGCGGCAGCGAGAGCCCCACCACGTAGCCCGTCCCCGCGCCCGGCTGTCCCACGTCGAGAAGCTGCGCGCCCGCGTTGACGGTGGGCTCGGGAATCCAGCCCCGCCCGGCCGCCCGGCGGGCCAGCTCCGCGCTCCGCGCCTCCAGCTCCCAGGCCCTGACGTCCGGCCTGGACTCGAGTGCCGACACCACATTCTCCCGAGGGGGCAGCGGTCGCGCCTCCGCCAACGAGCCCTGGAGCGGCGGCAGCTCCCCGGAGCCCGGAGGGAGCAGGCGAAGCACCTCGGCCTTCTGCTTCCGCTCATCCAGTACCGCGCCCCGCAGCAGGTCCTCCACCATGGCCACCTCAATGGAGATACGGAGGTGGTCGGACCCCGCGGCCTCCCCCGCCTTCTCCCGGGCGGCGATGGCCACCTCCAGCCGCCTCAGGGTCTCGAGCGAGTCCTCGAGGATGGCCCGTCGCTCCTGGGCGCCGAGCGCCGCCGAGAAGGTGCGTATCGCCTCGTTCCACAGCCGCAGGCGGGCGAAGTCCCGGCGCGCCTCGACGGCCCGCGCCCCTTGTTCGGCGGACTCCGCTTCCAGGCCCAGCCGTCCGGAGAGCACCAACGGCACCGTGGCCACGAGGATGTCCTGCGTCTCCCTCGCGCCATCCCCCGCGCGGGCACTCTCGCGCTGCCATTCGAGCGTGGGGTTGGGCCAGCGAGCGAGACCCACGGCCTCGGCCCGGCCGAGCGCGGCCTCCCCCTCGGCCACCCGCGTGTCGAGGCCGGAGGCGAGCACCCGCTCCACGTACTGCCGCTCGGTGAGCGCGGGCTGGGCGGAGGCCGCGACGGAGACCAGGACCACGAGGACAGCAGTCCCGGACAGCGTGCCCAGCGACTCCCACTCCCGCTTCGTCATGGAACGGGTCTACTTTCGGCGCTCCACACCGTCAATCGCGGGAAGGGCCCACGCGCCCGGCGTGAGCGCTAGCCGACGACTTCGATACCGGGCCGGCCCTCGCCCACCTCGCCGATGAGGGCCACGTCCACCCCGGCGCGCTCCAGCGCCCGGTAGGCCTTGGCCGCGTCACGCGCCGGCACCGACGCCAACAGGCCCCCGTTCGTCTGCGCATCCGCGAGCACCCACTGGATGTCCTCGGGCAGGCCCTTGGGGAAGCGCACCTTCTTGGCCACGTGGGCGAGGTTGGACTTCGTCCCGCCCGGCACCACGCCCTGGGAGGCCAGCGACGGCACCTCCGAGATGATGGGGATGCGCTCCAGGTCCAGGAAGGCCCTCGCCTTGGCGCCCGTCATCATCTCCAGCAGGTGCCCCAGCAGGCCGTAGCCCGTCACGTCCGTCAGGGCGTGCACCTTGAACTTGCCCGAGGCGAACACCTCGCCCGCCCGCTTGTTGAGCGCGGACATGATCTCCACCACGCGCTCGGTCAGCTCCGGCGAGGCCAGTCCGCGTTTGATGGCCGTGGTGGCGATGCCCGAGCCCAGCGGCTTCGTCAGCATCAGCACGTCGCCTGGCTTCGCCCCGGCGTTCGTCAGCACCTTCTTCGGGTGCACCTGCCCCGTCACCGCCAGGCCATACTTCGGCTCCGGGTCCTGCACCGAGTGCCCACCCAGGATGGGGATGCCCGCCTCGTCCGCCTTGGACTGGCCTCCCGCCAGAATCTGGGAGAGCACCTCGAGCGGCTGGTCCTTGGGGAAGCCCACCAGGTTCAGCGCGAACAGGGGCCTGGCGCCCATGGCGTAGATGTCCGACAGCGCGTTCGCCGCCGCGATGGCCCCGAACTGGAACGGGTCGTCCACCACCGGCGGGAAGAAGTCCACCGTGCTCACCAGCGCCATGTTGGGCGCCACGCGATACACGGCCGCGTCATCGTTGGTGTTGAAGCCCACCAGCGCCCTCGTGTCCTTCACCGTCTTCAATTGGCGCAGAACCTGCGCCAGGTCCGCGGCCCGGATCTTGGCCGCTCAACCCGCACAGTTCGCCAGCTCGGTCAGCCGGCGCGGCTTCTGCTCTTCGGACACGGTGGGAACCTCGTGATTCGTGATTCGGGGAATTGGCTCAGGTCGGGCGCACGTAGTCGCGCTTGAGGAGTTGGAGCACCGCCTCGGCCGCCTGCACGTCGTCCTGCTCCGAGTGGTCCAGCACACCACCCAGCGAGCCGTGGTTGTGCACCAGCTGGAGCACGTCCAGCAGCTCCGGCGACAGCTCGCGCAGCGGCGCCGTCATGGGCAGGGCCATCGTCAGCTTCGCGGCGAACGGCGGCAGGTCCTTCTGGATGCGCTTGTACTCGTCGAGCTGGCGCAGCGCGTCCATCAGCAGCGCCTCGGTGGACGAGTCCATCTCCACCATGAACTCCTGGGGATCCGCCGGCCGCAGCTCGAAGTCACCCTGCTCCCAGGTGACGATGCGGTTGAAGCTCTTCTGCGGTCCCAGGTTGTGGTTGTCGTCGATCACCGCGTAGTACACGCGGCCCTGGCGCAGGTAGATCTTCCCCTCGTGCTCGTTGCTCACCACCAGCACGCCGTTCTTCTTCGACGTGTGGAAGAGCTGGAGCAGGTCGGGCAGCGGAATCTCCTCGATCTTCCCCGTCATCGACGAGGCCTTGGTCGAGGTGCGAGCCGCCTGGGCCGCCGCCGCCTCCTCCAGCTTCTGCTTGGCCATGGCGTCGTCGACCTCGCCGACCCCGGCCCCCTGCTGGATGAGCTTGAGGATGGAGGTCCCGATGAGGATGCGGTCCCCCTCCTTGAGCGTCGCCTGCTTCACCTTCTCGCCGTTGACGAAGGTGCCGTTGGTCGAGCCCAGGTCCTCGATGGAGATCTGCCCGACCCCGTTGACGCTGATGCGCGCGTGCTTGCGCGACACCATGTCCTCGACGAGCACCATATCGAGCTCGCTCGAGCGGCCGATGACGATCTGCTTCTCCACCTTCAGCGGGAACTCACCGCCTTGGTACTTGCCGGAGATGAACTTGAGCGCGTACGTCTTCGTCGGCGATCCGTTCGGAGTGCTCACGGTGCTACGACCTCGATGATGAGTGTTGCCATGGCGCCCGATCCGCCGCCCTCAACCCCCTCGCCTCCACCCCGACCGAGCCAGCTGAAATCGCGCCTAGCCTACATGAGACCGGGCGAAAACAAGAATTCCTCACCGCTACGAATCAACGAGAGTCGGCGCTGGCCCTGTTCGTCCACGGGCCGGGAGGGAAGTT
>NZ_DASVWK010000940.1:0-14674 GCF_036389735.1 Archangium sp.
CCAACCCGCTGGGAGATCCGGCGCGGCGCCAGCTCCTGGTGTACCTGCCCCCCGGCTACGCGGCGGGCAACCGGCGCTACCCGGTGGTGTACTTCCTGAACGCGTTCACCAACAGCGGCAAGTCCTGGACGAACTTCTCGGCGTTCTCGGTGACCGTGCCCGAGCGTCTGGACGCGCTGGTGGCGGCGGGGACGATTCCTCCGGTCATCGGCGTGTTCCCGGACGGGTGGACGTCGCTGGGCGGCAGCCAGTGGGTGAACAGCGACGCCATCGGCCGCTACCGTGACTTCCTGGCCAAGGACGTGGTGGGCTTCGTGGACCGCACCTGGCGCACGCTGCCCAAGCCGGGCTCGCGCGCGGTGGTGGGACACAGCTCGGGCGGCTACGGCGCGCTGGTGATGGGGCGCAACCATCCGGAGCTCTTCTCGCACTTGAGCGCGCAGTCGCCGGACGCCTACTTCGAGTACTGCTACCTGCCCGACCTGCCCAAGGCGGCCTCGGCGCTGCTCAAGGCAGGTGGGGTGGAGGCGTGGTACCAGGACTTCACCCAGCGCGCTCGCGAGACGAAGGCCAAGGGCGAGGACTTCACCGTCATCAACGTGCTGGCCATGGCGGCGGCGTACTCGCCGAAGAAGGGCGAGCCGCTCAACCTGGAGCTGCCCTTCGACGCCCACACCGGCAAGCTGCGGCTGGACGTGTGGAACCGCTGGCTGGTGCATGACCCGGTGCGCTTCGCTCCCAAGTTCCTGGACGCGTTCCGCAAGCTGAAGACCGTCTTCATCGATTGCGGCACCCGCGACGAGTTCAACCTGCGCTGGGGTGCGCGGATGCTCGCCGAGGACCTCAAGAACGGCGGCGTCGAGGCCATCCACGAGGAGTTCGAGGACGGCCACAGCGGCGTCAACTACCGCTTCGAGCGCTCGCTGGCGGTCATCGCCCCGAGGCTCACGCACGAGTAGCGGGCCCCTGGCGCTCCGATGACGCGGAGCGTTGTGTGACGATGCCTCTGGCGCTCCAACGAGCGCCCGGATAGACGCTACCCCGTGTGTTGTTACGCGGGTAGGAGCCGTGTCTACCCGGAGAGAGGGTGCCATGAGCATCGACCGTTACGGATTGTCCCGTGTCATGGGGGAGAAGGGCGTGCTGCCCCAGCGGGCGCGCGAGCTGGACCCCTCGCTTCCCTGCCGGGAGGCCGAGCTCCTCATCGACGTGGAGAGCCTCAACGTCGACGCCGCCTCCTTCAAGCAGATCAAGGACGAGGTGGGCGCGGAGCCGGCGCGCATCGCCGCCCGCGTGCAGGAGATCGTCCGCGAGCGGGGCAAGATGCAGAACCCGGTGACGGGCTCGGGCGGGATGCTCATCGGTCGGGTGAAGGAGATCGGCCCGAAGCACCCGGCACGGGGCGAGCTCCAGCCGGGCGACCGCATCTCCACGCTGGTGAGCTTGAGCCTCACGCCGCTCATCATCGACGAGGTGAAGGCCGTGCACCCGGCCATCGACCGGGTGGACATCCGCGGCCAGGCGATCCTCTTCGCCACGGGCCTCTACGCGAAGCTGCCCACGGACATGCCGGACATGCTGGCCCTGGCGGCACTGGACGTGTGCGGCGCGCCGGCCCTGGTGGCCCGGTGGGTACGCCCCGGCATGACGGTGGCCGTGCTGGGCGCGGGCAAGAGCGGCGCGCTGTGCCTCGCCCAGGCACGGAAGGACTTGAAGGGCCAGGGGCGGCTGCTCGCACTGGACATCTCGGAGCCGGCGCTCGCTACCCTGCAAGGACTGGGGCTGTGCGACACCTCGCTCAAGGTGGATGCCACGCAGGCGGTGGACGTGATGGAGGCCGTGTCCCGGGCCACCGACGGCGCGCTCTGTGATCTGGTGATCAATTGCGCCTCGGTGGGGAACACGGAGATGGCGTCCATCTTGAGCGTGAAGGACGGGGGCACGGTCATCTTCTTCTCCATGGCCACGAGCTTCACCGCCGCGGCCCTGGGCGCCGAGGGCGTGGGCAAGGACGTCACCATGCTCGTGGGCAACGGCTACGTGCCGGGCCACGCGGACCTCACCCTGGAGCTGCTGCGCTCCGAGCCGGCCCTGCGCCGCCTCTTTGAAACGCGTTACGTATAGTAAGGTGCCACCATGCCAGGACCCTTCATCGAAGACGCGCAGATCGCGCGTGCGCGCAAGCTGGCGGAAGACATCACCGAGCCCATCTTCGAGCTCATCCGCCGCAACACCACCGTCTCCATCGAGCGCACCGTGCTGCGCTTCTTCGGCATCTCCGACGCTGGCCCCGGAGGCGTGCCGCTCGCCAACCTGATGGTGGATCGGCTCAAGGCCGCCGGGGTGCTCAACAGGGGAGCGGCGTACTGGTACGGCCGTGCCCTCCAGATGGGTGCTCGCAGCCCGCTGGAGGCCGTGGAGCGCCTGACCGCGCTGCCGACCGAGAAGCTGGGCCCCCTCTCCCCGGAGATGGAGCACAACCTGCGCGAGGCGGTACGCTCCGAGGCCCAGGCGGCCATGGACGAGCTCAAGTCGCGCATCGCCCAGCGGGACGCGCTGCGCAAGGAACTGGGCACCGGCTCGGCGCCGCACAAGTACGTCATCGTCGCCACGGGCAACATCTACGACGACGTGGACCAGGCGCGGGCGGCGGCGCAGGCGGGCGCGGACATCATCGCCGTCATCCGCTCCACGGCGCAGTCGCTGCTGGACTACGTGCCCCACGGCGCCACCACCGAGGGCTACGGCGGCACGTACGCCACCCAGGAGAACTTCCGCATCATGCGCGAGGCCCTGGACGAGGAGGGCCACAAGCTCAAGCGCTACATCCAGCTCACCAACTACTCGTCGGGCCTGTGCATGGCGGAGATCGCCTTCGCCGCGGCCTACGAGCGGCTGGACATGCTGCTCAACGACGCGATGTACGGAATCCTCTTCCGTGACATCAACATGCGGCGCACGTTCATCGACCAGTACTTCAGCCGCCGCATCTGCGCCCTGGCCGGCATCATCATCAACACCGGCGAGGACAACTACATCACCACCGCGGACGCCTACGACGCGGCGCACACCGTCATCGCCAGCCAGTTCATCAACGAGACCTTCGCCAAGCGCGCGGGCCTGAAGGACTGGCAGCTCGGCCTGGGGCACTCGTACGAGATCGACCCGTACCGGCCGGACACGCTGCTCCTGGAGCTGTCGCAGGCGATGCTCGTGCGCCGGTGCTTCCCCAACGCGCCGCTGAAGTACATGCCGCCCACCAAGCACAAGGAGACGGACATCTTCTTCAGCCACGCGTACGACGTGATGGCGGACCTGGTGGCCATGTGGACGCGGCAGGGCATCCAGTTGCTGGGGATGATGACCGAGGCCATGCACACGCCGCTCCTGGCGGACCGGTACGTGGCGCTCAAGGCGGCCAGCTACATCCACCGCGCGGCGGCCGGCATCGACGAGGAGTTCACCGTGCGCGAGGACGGGAAGATCGCCAACCGCGCGCGCGAGGTGTTCGGCCGGGCGATGGCGCTGCTGGAGGAGTGCCAGAAGGACGGCATGGTGGCCGCCATCGGCCGGGGCCACTTCGGCGACGTGAAGCGCACGGAGACGGGCGGCAAGGGGCTCGAGGGTGTGCTGGAGAAGGCGCCGGACTATTTCAACCCGTTCCAGGACATGCTGGAGGCCCCGTGATGCTCGGCTCATTGTTGGTGATGGTGCTGGCCGCCGGAGAGCCGGCGGAGGCACTCGCGAAGTACGAAGTGAAGACGCTCGCGCTCCAGGTGCCCTCCGAGTGGAAGCAGTCCGAGGCGGATGGCACCCAGCGCTTCGACGACCCCACCGGGGACGCGTACCTGCTGGTGGACGTGGGCACGGTGCAGTCGTCGGGGATGAAGCCGCAGGTGTGCCTGGACAAGGTCCTCGCCGCCATGGGCCATGAGTCGGGCTGGAAGCAGCTCAAGCTGGGCAAGGCCCCGGCGGCCCGACGCGTGGACACGGACACCACGCCGGACGGCGCGGAATCGGTGGAGACGGTGACGTACGTCGGCTGTGACGGGAAGACCACCTGGTCGCTCGTCTTCCACATGGACGTGAAGCAGAAGGAGCACTTCGAGTCGCTCGCCGCGAAGGTGGCCCAGAGCGTCGCTTACTCGAAGCCGTCCGCGAGCAAGAAGGGGAAGTAGGCGCCATGGCGACGAAGCCGACCAAGCAGATCATCCGCCCCTATGGTGACCGTCGCGACGACGGCGTCGTGCAGCTCTCGTTCACGCTGCCGGTGCCGCTGTCCGAGAAGGCCAAGGAGGCCGCCGCCGTCTTCGCCAGGAAGATGGGGTTCACCGACGTGAAGGTGGCCGCCGCCGAGCGCGCCGCCGACACGTACACCTTCTTCATCGTCTACGCGCGCACGGCGGTCTCGGTCGATTACGCGGAGATCGACGTGCCCGAGGTCGTGGTGAAGAAGCTGGGCTTCGACGACCTCAATGCCCTCATCAAGGACAAGGTGGGCCGGCGTGTCGTGGTGTTCGGCGCCTGCACGGGCACGGACACGCATACGGTGGGCATCGACGCCATCCTCAACATGAAGGGCTACGCGGGCGACTACGGCCTGGAGCGCTACGCCTGGTTCGAGGCGCACAACCTGGGCAGCCAGGTGCCCAACGAGGAGCTCATCAAGCGGGCCATGGCGCGCAACGCGGACGCCATCCTCGTGTCGCAGGTGGTGACCCAGCGCGACGTGCACAAGGACAACTCGCGCCAGTTCATCGAGGCGGCCAAGGCCGCGGGCATCCACGGCAAGACGCTCCTGCTGCTGGGCGGACCGCGCGTGGACCACAAGCTGGCGTTGGATCTGGGCTTCGACGCGGGCTTCGGTCCGGGCACCAAGCCCTCGGACGTGGCCAACTACATCGTGCACCAGGTCCTCCAGAAGGAAGGCAAGGAGGCGAAGAGCGTGCACTGGGAGGGGGAACCCAAATGAGCAACGTGAAGGCGGTCATCCGGCTGCGCATGAGCAGCCACGACGCGCACTACGGCGGCAACCTGGTGGACGGGGCGCGGATGCTCGGGCTGTTCGGCGACGTGGCCACCGAGCTGTGCATCCGGCTCGACGGGGACGAGGGCCTGTTCCGGGCGTACGACTCCGTGGAATTCCTCGCGCCGGTGTACGCCGGGGACTTCATCGAGGCCGAGGGGGAGATCATCCAGACGGGCAACACCTCGCGGAAGATGCGCTTCGAGGCGCGCAAGGTCATCCGTCCGCGTCCGGACGTGAACGACTCGGCGGCGGACGTGTTGCCGGAGCCGGTGGTGGTGTGTCGGGCGAGCGGGACCTGCGTGGTACCGAAGGACAAACAGCGAGGTCAGCGATGAGCACTCCCATGGTCATTACCGCGGCGATGGTGGGGGCGGAGACGACGCGCGAGCAGACGCCCTACCTGCCCATCTCCGCGGAGGAGATCGCCGAGGACGCGGCGAAGTGTCGCGAGGCCGGCGCGGCGATGGTGCACCTGCACGTGCGCACGCCGGACGGCAAGCCCTCGCAGGACACGGAGCTGTTCCGCGCGGCCATCCGGGCCATCCGCAAGCGCACGGACATCCTCATCCAGGTGTCCACGGGCGGCGCGGTGGGCATGAATGTGGACGAGCGGTGCGGCGGGCTGCGGCTGACGGGCGAGGATCGCCCGGACATGGCCACGCTGACGACGGGCACGGTGAACTTCGGGGACGAGGTGTTCTGGAACCCGAGGCCGCTGGTGCGGGACATCGCGAAGCGGATCAAGGCGCTGGGCCTGAAGCCGGAGTTCGAGTGCTTCGACGTGGGCATGGTCGACGAGGCCCGGGCGCTGGCGAAGGAAGGGGTGGCGGAACTGCCGGGACACTTCGACTTCGTACTGGGCGTGCCGGGAGCGCTGACGGCGCGCGAGGACGCGCTGGACTTCATGATCAAGTCGTTGCCCGAGGGGAGCACGTGGACGGTGGCGGGGGTGGGGCGACACCAGCTGCCGTTCGTGGAGCTGGCGGCGGAGCGGGGCGGTAACGCGCGAGTGGGGCTCGAGGACAACATCTACGTGTCCAAGGGCGTGCTGGCGAAGGGCAACTGGGAGCTGGTGGCGGAGGCGGTGAAGCGGGCGAAGGCGAAGGGCCGGACGCTCGCGACCCCGCGGGAAGCCCGCGAGCTGCTGCGTCTGTCCTGACCCACCCCAAGAGGAACCCAAGACACCATGGATACGGAACTGCGCGGCAAGGGCGTCCTCGTCACTGGCGGAGCGGGCGGAATCGGGAGCGCGCTGGTGCGCGCCTTCGCGGAGGAGGGGGCGAAGGTCGCGGTGCACTACAACCGCAGCGCCGAGAACGCGGAGACGCTGGCGAAGGAGCTGGGCGGAGCGGCGCTGAAGGCGGACCTGACGTCCGAGACCGATGTGGACGCGCTGGTGCCCGCGGCGGTGAAGGCCCTGGGCCGTCTGGACGTGCTGGTGGCCAACGCGGGCGTGTGGCCACCGCCGGACGAGGCGGTGTGGCAGATGTCGCTGGAGCGCTGGCGCCGGACGCTGGCGGAGAACCTGGACAGCGTGTTCTTGAGCTGCCGGGCGTTCCTGCGCCACGTGGCGACCACGGGCACGGGGAACATCGTCATCATCAGCTCGACGGCGGGGCTGTTCGGCGAGGCGGGGCACTCGGACTACGCGGCGGCGAAGGGCGCGCTGGCCAGCGGGTTCCTCAAGAGCCTGAAGAACGAGATCGCTCGCATCGCGCCGTTGGGCCGGGTGAACACGGTGTGCCCTGGGTGGACGGCGGTGGATCGCCACAAGGACAAGCTGGAGAATCCCGCGTTCATCAACCGGGTGACGCGGACGATGCCGCTGCGCAAGGTGGGACGTCCCGAGGACGTGGCGCGGGTGGTGGTGTCGCTGGCGTCGGACCGCATCTCCGGCCACGTCACGGGCGAGGTCATCACCGTGGCGGGCGGCATGGAGGGCCGGGTCCTCAACGAGCCTTGAGCGTGTAGACTCCCACTCCAGGCGCGGAGCTTCGAGGTCATCCCATGCGATTGCGGAGTCTGGCGGTGGTGGTACTCGTGAGTGGCTGCCAGCAGTCCACTCCTCCGCCCGCTCCTGCCGAGCCGCCGATCGTGATGGAGCTTCCTGCCGGCACGGAGAAGGCCTCCGGCGCGGAGTCCGTCCTCGCGCTGGCACCCGGCGCGGCCCAGGCTCCTGCGGCGGACGTGCTCCCGGAGCAGTCGTGGTCGGTGCGCTCCGCGGACGGGCGCGTGGAAGTCCGGCAGCTCGCGAGTCGTCACGGCAAGGACACGCGCTGTGAGAGCAGCGCCACGATGTCATCGCCGCTGGATGGGTCGACCGTGATGTGGAAGTGGAACACCTGCATCGCGACGCGCGAGCAGCTCAAGTTCATCTCCCCGGACGGCAAGCGGGCGATCGTGCTCGAGCCTCTTCCGGTTTCCACCCAGGGCGACTGGAGGCACGTGGAGGTGGCTACCCTCTACGAGCATGGCCTGCGCATGCGGGGGACGACGGTCGGTGCGCTCGTCGGCGCGCTGGACCCGGCACCGGAGCCCTCCCAGCGCTTCGTGTGGTTGAAGGACACGGCTCCGCGCTACACCTCCGACGGGATGGCGGTGGAGGCCGAGACGGCGGACGGGCGCTCGCTCCGCCTGGGTTTCCAGGGGCAGGGCTTCCCGGAGCCGGCCTCGGCGGCCACCACCGTGGTCCTGTACCGGTACGAGGACGACAAGAAGACGAGCCACTTCGTGGGGGCACTCGGAGACGTTCCGGATCGGTACCGCTCCCGGGCGGTGCCCGTGCAGTCCGAGGTGGGTCTCCTCATCGCGAGCGGCCCCCTCGACAACGGGGAGTCGCCTCCTTCCAAGCCCAAGCCCGAGCTGAAGAAGGTCCTGCTCCCACTGCCCCAGGGCCTCTCGGAGGCACTCCAGGGTAAGTCCCCCGCTCAGCTCCTCGAGGAAGCCCAGCAGGGCATGAAGCAACTCAAGGACGCCCGACGCGACCTGGAGCAGTTGGACTCCGAGCGCTGACGCCCTGGCAGGGCCCTGGGTTGAAACCTGTTGGACTCCTCCCGTATGAGCATGGGGCCTCTTCACTCATGGGCGGGAGCGCGATGCCAAGGGTTGCTTCACTGCTGGCCGGACTGTTGCTGTGCACACTCGTGGCTTGCGAGGGGGCGCCGCGAGCCGAAGTCTCGCGGGTGACCACTCAGGCGCTCGGCACCCTGGCCGCTGGAGTCGACCTCACCCCGACCACCGGTACGACCGCTTCGGATGGCAGCTGGTTCTTCGCGGTGAAGGGCTACCGGGTGCGCTTCCCGAGGGACACGCGACTCTCGTGGATGGAGGCGCGCATGGAGCTGGCACCAGGCTCGTGCGCGCAGGCCATCATCCACGACGTGCCGACGCGGACGGAGCTGGCCAGGGGGGACTTGGTGTGCGGCGGCAGTGGGGACACCTTCTATCGCTCGGCCATCTCCTTCAACGCCCTGGCCAACCGCGACTACATCCTGTCCTTCTACGTCCCCGCGTCGAGCACCACGTACTTCACCCGCCAGCAAGACCCGAGCTTCCCCTACACCGTGGGGGACGGCATCCAGGTGCTGGACAGCGTCTCCACCACTACGACGACCTTCGGCTATCCCGACACGGGTAACTTCTGGGCGCCGCACATGCGGTTCTTCCTCGGCGCGGGGACGACCGCGGAGGCGAGCCCCTCCCTGGTGGCGTTCGGCGACCAGCGCGTGGGGGCCACCAGCGCCACCCAGGCCGTGACGCTCTCCAACACGGGGGCCGCGCCCCTGACCGTTACCGCGCTGAACGTGACCGGCCCCTTCCAGGTGAGCGGCCTGACGCCGCCGGCCACGGTGGCGCCGGGCGCTAGCACCACCTTCCTCGTGGCCTTCACGCCCTCGGCCCGGGAGACGGTGTCGGGCCAAGTGGTGGTGGAGAGCGACGCCAGCAACGGCAACCACACGGTGCACCTCTCGGGCACGGGCATCCAGCCGAGCATCCACGTGTTCCCCACCGCGCTGGACTTCGGCGACACGCGCGTGGGCGCCGTCAGCGAGAGCATGCTGGTGACGGTGAGCAACACCGGCCCGGACACCCTGCGGGTGACCGGGGCCAGCGTGAGCGGCCCGTTCCTCCTCGAGGAGTCCCTGCCAGTCGAGGTCGCTCCCGGTGAGAGCATGGCCTTGAGCGTGACCTTCGCGCCCACGGCCTTTGGGGAGGCCTCGGGCTCGCTGAGCCTCACCAGCAATGCCTTGGGCGATCCCTCCACCGTGGCGCTGTCCGGCAGGGGACTGGCGCCGCGCATGGTGGTGACTCCCGCCTCGCTCGACCTGGGCTCCGTCAACGTGGGTCGCACGTCGACGGCCCAGAAGGTGACGGTGTCCAACACCGGCGACACCGCGCTCGTGCTGACGGGGGTGTCGTTGTCGGGTGCCGCGGCGGGTGACTTCGCCACCACCGCCTCGCCCCTCGAGCTGGCTCCGGGGGCGTCCTCCTCCTTCCTGGTCACCTTCTCGCCGACGGCGGTGGGCGCGCGCTCGGCCCGTCTCACGCTCCTCTCCAATGATCCACAGGCTCCAGGTATCGAAGTGGCGCTGTCCGGTGTGGGCACCTCGCCTGTGCTGGAGCTGAGCGCGGCCTCTCTGGATTTCGGCGGCGTACGCGTGGGCAAGAGCCCGGGGGAGCGCACCCTCACCGTGAAGAACACGGGTACGGGGCCGCTCACCCTCACGTCGGCCTCCGTCTCGGGGACGAGCGCCACGCGCTTCTCCGTGGCGATCTCCTCCTTGCCGTACGTCATCCCGGCCGGCGGCGGCACGGACCTCACCGTCACCTTCCTCCCGGACAGCGTGGGCGTGGCGAGCGCGGAGCTGACCCTCCTCTCGGATGACGCGGCGCAGGCCAACGTCGTCGTTCCGCTGACCGGTACCGGCCGTTCTCCGCGCCTGGGCCTGTCCGCGACCACGCTCGACTTCGGCGCTCAAGGGGTGGGCCGCACCTCGTCACCGCGCTCGTTCACCGTGACCAACACGGGCTCGGACATGCTCACGCTCTCGGGTGTGACGGTGGAGGGGAGTGGCGCGGCGGCCTTCGCGCTCGTGGACCCACCGACGCTGCCGCTCGTGCTGGCGCCGGGCGCGGGCACCACGCTCCGTGTGACCATGGCGACGGAGGAGGTGGGGGTGAGCGAGGCCGTCGTCCTCCTGGAGAGCGATGATGACGAGACCCCGCGGGCGCGGGTGGTCGCGCGTGGTACCGGCGTGTCCCAGGTGCTCTCCCTGTCGCTGGCCGAGGTCGCCTTCGGCACCTTCCGCCTGCCGGCCCGCTCCTCGCCCAGGACCGTGGTCATCACCAACCTCACCGCCGAGCCGATCGAGCTGGCCGAGCCGGAGCTGCTGGGCACCCACGTCTCGCACTTCCAGGTGTCCGGCAGGGCCGGTCCGCTGGAGGCGGGGGCTTCCGTCACCGTGACCGTGGTCTACGAGACGACCACCGCGGCGGACTCGCGTGCCCTCCTGCGCATCGCCACCCGGGACGGCTCCACGGCCCTCGCCGTGGCCCTCTCCGGGCGCGCGGTGTCGAAGCTGGTGGGGATGGCTCCCTCCTCGCTCGACTTCGGAGTGGTGGAGGAGGGAGCGACGAGTCCCGCCCAGACCGTCACCCTCACCAACCTCTCCACCGAGCCGGTGGTGGTGAGCGAGCTCCAGTCCGACAACGAGGCCTTCGCGGTGACGGCCTCGGGCCTGTCGTCCCCCCTCGCGCCGGGAGCCAGCGGCACCTTCACCGTGACCTTCAGCCCCAAGGCGTTGGGGCCCGTGAGCGGCCAGGTGCGCGTGACGCTTCAGGGCGCCAGCGAGCCGGAGGCCGTGGTGGCGGTGAGTGGCACCGGCCGCGCGCGTGACCCGAAGACGGGGGAGTCGGGGTGCGGTTGCGGCCAGGGCCCTGGTGGCTCGCCGTGGCCCGCGAGCCTGATGCTCGCCCTCACCCTGGGCTGGCTGTGGCGGGCCCGGCGCCGCGCGAGCTGACGGGTCACAGCTTCTCGGACGAGCAGCGGGTGTAGGTCAGGTAGGGCCAGCAGGTGGCGTTCTTCACCTCGGACCAGTTGGCCTGGGGCCAGACGGTCTGCGCCCAGTCGGCGATCGCGTTGACCAGCATGGGGTTCACCCCGTGGTACTTGAAGTGCGGGAGCATGTACCAGATGCGGTTGCCCAACGAGCCATCGAAGGCGCCGTTGATCGTCTCCGTGGTGCTCGCGCCGCCGGTGCCCATCCAGTCCGCGACGGCGTACTGGCGCGTCTTGTCCCACCAGGTGGACAGCACGGCCTCCAGCACGGCGCGCTGCTCGTCGCGGGTGATGCCCGTCCAGCCCGGCATGTACCCGGGTGCCACCAGCCGGCTCACATCCGCCGCGGTCCTCGGCGACCAGCCCGTCGAGCCCGACACATTGGGCTTGAGCGTGTTGTCCGAGGCCTGCATGCCTTTCACCAGCCACAGCGTGAGCAGGGCATTGTTGGGCACGCTCACGGAGCCGGCGCGCTGCAGCTCCAGGATGAAGCCGTGCGCGTAACCCCAGTCGAGCGGCCGCTGGCCATTGCGATCCGCCCCATCCGAATGGTTGCCATTGAAGAGCACCAGGGCCAGTTGGTACCAGGCCATGGAGAAGTAGGGGTAGTGGACCGCGCTGTTGTCGAGGATGCCCGTGTTGTTCCTCGGCAGCTTGAGGACGTGGGGCGAGGAGTCGAAGGTGCTGTTGGTCATCCACCCCCGGGTGTCTCGTGACGAGGGGAAGAGTTTGCGTTGCTGTCCCTCGAGGCCGAACTCCTGCATCACCTCCCACGTCTTCACCACCTGCCAGAGGGAGGTGGCGTACAGCTTGCGCGAGTGTTCGCTGTCCAGGCTGGTGGTGGCGTTCGGGTACCTCGCGCGGATGAAATCGTAGAGGTATGAGTTCCAGAGGCGGTGGGGGTAGAAGAGCTCGGACCTGTAACTGGTGTAGCCGGCGGCCTTCACCTTCGTGGCCAGGTCGCGCACGGTGGCGGTGACGCCCGCCGCCGTTCCCTCGCCCGCGTAGATCTTGTTGACCCGGTCATTGACGAAGGCATCTCCCCAGGCGTCCTTGGGGTGGATGCTCGGCAGCCAGTGATTCCAGTCGGGCAACTGGAAGAAGATGGGCATCTCACGGGCGCTGACGTTCGTCGTCGTGGCGATGGCCGCCTTCTGGATGCCGGCCGGGAACAGGAAGCGCAGCAGGTCGCGATCCTGCTCCAGCACGGCGTCGAGCCCAGCTCCGGCCGACCACTGCTCCACGGGCCTGGCGTCGAGCCCCGGCCCGGGCTGGTAGGGCGGATTCCACGGCCTCCCCGGGTTCGTCACCCCCGGAATCGTCCGGATATAGGAGGCGATCTTCCGGCCCTCGGTCTCCGTCAGGCCATGGAACTTCGACCGCTCGATGATGGAGTGGTTCGAATAATTGAAATACTTCAAGTCCCGGCCGTCCTGGGCATGGCAATCCATGCACCGGGCGCGGATGGCCACGGGACTCTTGGGAGAGCGCACGAGCTGCCGCGTGCGCCAGAGCTTCTGGCCCTCGGAGATGGAGAGGGCATCCGTGAACGGAGGCTGCCAGGTGGCCGGGGAGTCCTGGGTGAAGGTCGTATCCGCGAGGACGCGGCTCCCATCGGCCCGAAGCAGGTTGAGCTTCAGCACCCGGTAGCCGATGGACCGCCCATCCGAGACATTGAACCGGAAGGAGAGCTGATTCGTGCCCGCCACCAGCGCGCCGGCGGGGACGTTCAGGCTCAGCTTCAGCGTCGAGAAGGCGCCGCCAATGCCTCCGTAGACCTTCCCGAGCCCCTCGACCGTCACCGTCTGATTGCTCAAGGGCAGCCAGGCGCCGGAGTTGAAGCGGACACTGGCCTTGTTCGCGTAGCTCAGGTTGTGCACCTGGAGCCAGAGCTTCAGCGGCTGCTGCACATCCAGCGTGGTCAGGGAGACCGGGACGGACCGCGTGAAGCCGTCCGCGCCGAGGACCTCGAGGGGCAGGACGATGGGCGAGCTGACGGCCTGCTCCGTCTCACCCGGAAGCTCCTGCCCGGGTGGGCCCTCCCAGGAGTCGCTCCCGTCCGAACCCAGCAGACAGCCCGTGAAGGACAACGAAAGTCCCAGCGTGAGGGACGCGAGACCGCGAAAGAAGGAGTGTTGGGTTTTCGACATTGCTTGGTGCTGAAATCATCAGCGCCAGGCAATACCCAGCCAAGAACGAGCGAGCGGGCGAGAGCCCGCTCGTCAGGGACTACAGCTCACGCGGTGGGCACGGTGGGGGTGACGGCGATCTCGGGGCGAGGGCTGGTCACCCGCCAGGCGAGGAGCACCGCGAAGACGAGCAGCAACGCGGCGAGCAGGAAGGGAGCGCCGGGCATGTTCCAGTTGCGCTCCGGGTCGATGCCGAGCGCGAAGCTCTGCGTGAAGAGCGCGGGGCCGATCATCCCCGCGATCCCCATGAGGCTGGAGAGCGCGCCCTGGAGCTGGCCCTGCTCCGACGGGTCCACCCGGCGCGACATCAGGCCCTGGGAGGACGGTCCGAAGAGTCCCCACAGCGACATCACCGGAATGCCAATCCAGAAGAGGGCGCCGGTGCTGGCCAGCGCGTAGACGGCGAAGCCCACCGCGCCGAAGGACAGTCCCATCAACAGCGTGCGCCGCTCGCCCAGACGCGCGACGAGGGGCCGCACCAGTCCGCCCTGGACGATGAGGGAGAAGAGGCCCGAGCAAGCCAGGGTGAGCCCGACGGCGCGCTCGTCCCAGCCGTAGCGATAGCTGCCGTACAGCACGAACACGCTGGGCAGCGCGACGTGGGAGAGGTTGTAGAGGAAATGGACGGACGCGAGCCCGAGCAGCTCGGGCTTCGAGCGCAGCATGGCCAGCGCGCCCATCGGATTGGCGCGCCGCCACTGGAAGGGCTTGCGCCGCTCGGGAGGCAGGGACTCCGGCAGGACGAACAGGCCATACATCGCGTTCAGGAGACTCAAGCCCGCCGCCACCCAGAATGGCAGGTGCGGATTCATCTGGCCCAGGGCGCCGCCCAGCGCGGGCCCCACCACGAAGCCGATACCAAAGGCGGCGCCGAGCAGGCCGTAGCTGCCGGCGCGCTTCTCCGGCGGCGTCACGTCCGCGATGTAGGCACTGGCCGTGGAGATGCTCGCCGCGGTGATGCCCGAGATGACCCGGCCCGCGAACAGCCAGCCCAGCGTGGGCGCCAGCGCCATGAGGATGTAGTCGACCCCCAGGCCGAAGTTCGACAGGAGGATCACCTTCCGGCGGCCGAAGCGGTCCGAGAGCGCGCCGATCACCGGGGAGAAGATGAACTGCATCAGCGCCCAGGTCGTGGAGAACACGCCGAGGATCTCCGCGCCCCTGCCAGCGTCGCCTCCCATGAAGTTGACGACCAGCTTGGGCAGCACGGGGATGATCATCCCCATCGCCAGGATGTCGAGCAGGATGGTGATGAAGATGAAAATCAAGGCGGCGCGGCGGGGAGTCGCGGAGGTGGTCGGTTCGGACATGGGGATGGCGCGCAGTCTTCGGTGACCCGGGTTTCCGCGTCAATGGCTCCAGGCTCGACTCTCTCCGTCCTGGCTGGCTCCGCTCGGG
>NZ_DASVWK010000941.1:0-2944 GCF_036389735.1 Archangium sp.
CCTGCGGGGCTGTCCGGACAGGCCTTCTACACCCGGGTGCGGCTGCCGGAGCGGCTCACCTCGGGCGACGAGGGACAACCCACCGGGCGCGCGGTGCTGGTGGTGGACACCTCTCTGTCCGCGGAGGACGGCAACGCCTGGGCCTTGCAGGGGGCCATGCTGCGCGCGCTGCTGGAGAAGGACGAGAGCCTCTCCGAGTACGCGGTGCTCCTCTTCGACGTGCGCCCGCGCTGGCTGCACGGCCCGGGCTTCCGGCGCAACACGCCCGGGGCGCGCCAGGAGACGTTCGCCGAGCTGGAGCGCGTCTACCTGGAGGGCGCCTCCAACGTGGATGGCCTGCTGACCGAGCTGGACCGGGCGAGCCGCGACTGGCTGAAGCCGGCGGGGAAGGACGGGCGGGTGACGGCCTTCCTGCTCTCGGACGGCAACGTCACCTGGGGGCAGAGCAACGTGGACGCGCTCATCTCGCGCCACGCGGCCTCGGAGACGCTGCGCTGGGTGAGCTACCGCTTCGGCGAGTCGGCGGTGAACGCGGAGCTCTTCGACGCGCTGGCCCGGGCGAGCAGCGGCCGGGTGGTGAACGTGCTGTCGGGCGCGGAAGTGCCGGCGGCGGCGCGCGCGCACCGGGCGGCCTCGGTGGTGCTGACCCGGGTGGGCGTGAAGGGCGCGCAGGTGAAGGACCTGGTGGTGGCGGGCCGGCCGAGGCTCGTCTTCCCGGGGCAGGAGCTCCAGGTGGCCGGGCGGCTGGTGGGCGAGGGCGCGGCGGAGCTGGAGGTGGTGACGCGGGCCTCCGGTGAGGAGGAGCGCACGCTCTCGGTGTCGCTGCCGCGCGAGGAGGACAGCGCCTTCGCCCCGCGCGCCTGGGCGGAGCTCTTCGTGTCCCGACTGGTGGCGCTGGAGGACGTGAAGCTGGACCGGATGGTGGTGGCGCTCAGCCAGCACTACCGACTGGCCAACGCACGGGCCTCCATGTTGGTGCTCGAGTCCGAGGGCGACTACACCCGCTACGCGGTGCGCGACGAGCAGATGGACCTCAGCGACCTGGACGCGCTCCAGCGCCAGCAGGAGGACCAGCGCCGCGACGAGCTGCTGGGACTCTCGCTGGAGGGCGTGCCCGACTCGGGCCGCG
Organism: Archangium sp.; assembly: GCF_036389735.1. Lineage (GTDB taxonomy): Bacteria > Myxococcota > Myxococcia > Myxococcales > Myxococcaceae > Archangium. The sequence continues at coordinate 1,130 of NZ_DASVWK010000941.1, forward strand.
AGGTGCTGCGGGTGCTGGGGGCGAAGCAGGTGGAGCTGGGCTCGCGGATGAAGGCCCAGCCGCTGCGCGACGAGCCCTACGCCGGCGGCGAGGAGCGACTCCAGGCGGAGCTGGAGTACCGGCGGGAGCGGCGCACCCACAAGGACGACGTGCTGCTCTACGAGAAGGTGGCTCGCAAGCGGGCCTTCTCGGGGGACACGTGGGGCGCGGTGCGGGCGCTCTCCTCCCCGGTGGAGCTGCGCCCCAAGGACGCCGAGGCGCTGCGACTGGTGGGTTATGGGCTGCTGGCGCTCGGCCAGTACCCGACGGCCACCGAGCTCTTCGAGCACGTGCGCCTCAACCGTCCCTTCGAGCCCCAGGCCTACCTGGAGGAGGCGCTCGCGCTGGACGCCGCGGGGCGCCTGGCGGAGGCGGCGCGCGACTGGGAGATCGTCCTGGCCCGGGACTGGAAACGGCACGACACGCAGACGAAGCGGGTGGCCGCGTACCACTACGGGCGCATGCTGGCCTCGCTGGCGAAGCACCCGAGGCTGACGAGCGCCGAGGTGGCGGCCCTGGAGGCGCGGCGGCGCGAGCTGAGGCAGCGCGAGAAGCTGGAGCCCCTCGACTACCAGCTCACCACGCACTGGAACTCGGACGGGACGGACATCGACTTGTGGGTGGTGGAGCCCAGCGGCGAGAAGTGCTTCTACGGCAACCCGACAACGAGCCTGGGCGGGGAGCACCACTGGGACATCACCGATGGGCTGGGCCCGGAGCTGTACCACGCGCGTCAGTCAACACCGGGCACGTACTTCGTCCTGGTGCACTACTTCGGCAACAACTCGGCGCGCTACGTGGTGCCCACGGCGTTGTTGCTCGTGTCGGACCGGGACGTCTTCGCCAAGGAGGACGCGTACCAACGGCGCTTCCAGGTGCGCATCCTCCCCAACAAGAACGCGACGCTGCTGCTGCGGCGCGAGGAGATGGTGAAGAAGCCGCTACCGCCGGTGGCGAAGACGCAGGAGTGAGCCTGCTCAGCGCTCGGCGTCGAGGATGATGCGCAGCTCCGCGAGCAGCTCCTCCTCGGCGGCCTGGAGCTCGCCGTCGCTCGCGATGAGCGCGCGAGCCGCTTCCAACACCTCCGCCGAGCGGCCACGCAGCAGCGCCAGGTCCGGTGCCGGCGGGGGCCCGTTGCTGTCCAGGGTCTTCTTGAGTGCGGCGACCTCCGACTCCGGCACCTCCCAGCTTCGCGCCGCGCCGAGGATGGTGCCTATCTCCCGCACATCGACCTGACCGTCGCTCCAGGCGAGCTGGAGCATCAGCTTGAGCACCTCGACGTTGAACCGATCCTCGGCGGTGGGCTTTGCCATGTAGGTCCTCCTGGGTGGCGCAGCCTCGCCGTTCCCGCCACGCACGTCCATGGGGTTGACCGTCCTGCGGTGCACACCGCGAGGCGGCCCTGCCCCCGGCTCCTGCACACCCGCCAACAGCCCGCGCCGGAATCCGGCCGCGCGATCCCCCTCGATTCGCCGTACCAGACCCCACATCCACCCGGACTTCACACCCCAGGGCGACAGATACGGCGGCACTGGAGATCCGCCAGCCGGGCAAAAGCCTGACATCGTCCCGCCCGCGCCCTGCAAGTCATTGATTGCCCCTCTCCAGGTCTGAGCGGCTTTCCCTGAGAGTCTCAGGGCTTCCAGGTCTTTGGACCGAGGGGAGCGGACTTTTCCAGCCACGCCGAGCGGCGTGAAGGCAGGCAAAGACTGGCCTGGCCCGCGCGGGCGAAAAGAGAGGAAGGGCATTCTCATTTTCGTGCAAGGAATTAACCTC
>NZ_DASVWK010000942.1:0-8832 GCF_036389735.1 Archangium sp.
CCCATCCATCAGCGTCAGCTGGCTCGCGATGATGTACTTGATGCCCGCGTCCCTCGCCGCCAGGTGTGCCTTCACCGCCCCGTACAGCCCGTCCCCGTCCGCCAACGCCACGGCGGGCAGCCCCTGGGCCGCCGCTGCCTGGATCAGTTCCTCGGGGTGCGAGGCCCCGCGCAGAAATGAGAAGTTCGAGCGGCAGACGAGCTCGGCGTACACGCTTGCTACCCTACTGGGCAGGCGTTCAGGCGGAAGGCCCGCCCCAGTAGGTATGCTCAGTCTACCCGTCGTGTCACGTCACGGCCGAAGTGGGATCGATCCGCGTGACCTTCTTTCGGAGTGCGGTGAAAAGCTGGGGACCGGAGACGTCTGATCTCAGGGGCGGATGCTCCCCGTCTCGATCGCCCGGGCCGCCGTCTTCGAGAGGATCTGGACGCCGAAGAGCATCGCCGCGAAGCGCTCGTCCTTCGTCAGGCCCTGCTTGAACCGGTAGTAGATCTGCTGGGCGATCACCGACACCTTGAAGAGCGACAGCACGTAGTGGAACGCGATTCCGCTCACGTCCCTGCCGCTCTTCTCCGCGTAGCGCGCCACCAGTTGCTCGCGCGTCAGATTCCCTGGCAGCATCGTCAGCCCGAACGGCAGCGCCACCCGCTCCTCCGGGTCGTCCGCCTGCCCCCAGTACGCCAGCGCCATCCCGAGGTCAGACAGCGGAGCGCCAATCGTCGCCATCTCCCAGTCGAGCACCGCCCGGATGCTCGGCAGGTGGTCCGGGTCCAGCACCAGGTTGTCGTACTTGTAGTCGTTGTGAATCAGCGTCGGCGCCAGTTCCGCCGGCAGGTGCCCCGCCAGCCACGTCGCCACCTGCTCCATCTCCGGGATGTCGTCCGTCCGCGCCTTGCCGTAGCGCTCCGTCCACCCCGCCACCTGCCGGCCCAGGTAGCCCTCCGGCTTGCCGATCTCCCCCAGCCCCGCCGCGTGCCAGTCCACCGCGTGCAGTTCGACCAGGTTGTCCACGAAGTTCTCCGACAGCCGGCGCATGAAGTCTGGCGTCAGCTCGATGCCCTTCGGCGGCTTCGCCCGGATGATGACGCCGCGCGCCCGCTCCATCACGTAGAAGGGCACGCCCATCGGCGACTCGCCCTCGCCGCAGAATACCAGCGGCCGGGGCACCTTCGGGTACACGGGCTCCAGCTTGCTGAGGATGCGGTACTCGCGCCCCATGTCGTGCCCGGCCTTGATGGCCTTGGCTCCGAACGGCGGCCGGCGCAGCACCAGCTCCTTCTCCCCCATCCGCAGCAGGTACGTCAGGTTCGAGTGCCCACCCGGGAACTGCTCCACCCCCAGCGGACCCGTCAGCCCCGGCACCTTCTCGGCCAGGTACTTCTCCAGCCACGCGGCATCCAGTTCCTCGCCCGGACGCACCGCCCGCGTCCGATCCATCCACTCGGGCGTGCTCATTCCTCCCTCGCCTTCTTCATGCCGTTGAAGCCGCGGACCCCGGGAAGGATCTTCTTCAGTGACTCCGGCGGAGTGAAATCCATGGTTCGTCTCGTGGTGCTCGTTGGAACGTGTCTCTCAACGCATCGTCTTTAGATCGGGCTCTGCTCAAGTCACTCCGTCCAGGAAGCCCACCAGCGCGGCGTTGAGCAACTCCGGCTCCTCCACGGTCGAGGTGTGCCCGCCTCTCGGCAGCTTCACCAGCTTCGAGCCCGCGAGGGCCTCGTGGATGCGCTCGGCCCTGGCCGGCACCGTGGCCACATCCTCGCTCCCCACCAGCACCAGCGTCGGCGTCTTCACGCGCGCCAGCTCCTCGTACACCCCGCGTCGGTAGAGGACCCCGTTCACCGCCCGCCAGATGTCGCGCCGGTTCTCCCTCAGCCGGCCCTCCCACTCCGCTCGCTCCGCCGCCCGGCTCGGATCCTCCAGGAAGGTGCGGCCGAACATGAGGGACATCACCGGCTTCGCCAGGAGCCCCAGCCCGCTCCACCGCGCGACGAAGTTGAGCAGCTTGTAGCGCGGCGCGTTCTCCACCGGCTCCGGGTCCGCCGAGGTCTCCAGCAGCGACAGCGAGCGCAGCAGGTCTGGCCGCCGCGCCGCCAGCCGCATCCCCACGAAGCCGCCCATGGACAGGCCCACGAAATGGCAGGGCCCCACGCCCAGCTTCTCGATGAGGCCCACCGCGTCCGCGTACACCGTCTCCATGTCCACGGCATCCACCTTCCACACGTCGCTCTGGCCCTGCCCGCGGTGGTCGTAGGTGATGCAGCGGTAGCGGTCCTTCAGCACCGCCACCTGCTTGTCGAACATCCGGCCGCTCCACAACAGGCCGTGGCTGAACACGATGGGCGCTCCCGAGCCCCCCGTGTCCTCGTAGTGGAGCCGGGTACCGTTGACGTCCAGGAAGGGCATGGCGCGGCTCACATCGCCGTGGTGCCACCGTCCACGACGAACTCCGAGCCGGTCATCAGCTTGGACTCGTCCGAGGCCAGGTAGAGCACCGCGTAGGCGATGTCGTTCGGCTCGCCGATATGGCCGAGCGGAATCATGCGCGCGAGCCGCGCCTTGCCGGCCTCCATGCCACCCATGAGGCTCGCCAGACCATCCACCATGGGCGTCTCGATGAAGGTGGGGTGCACGGAGTTGCAGCGGATGCCGTAGCCCTTGCGCGCGCAGTGCAGCGCCACGGACTTCGTCAGCAGGCGCACCCCGCCCTTGCTCGAGCAGTACGCCGGGAGGTTCTCCACCCCCACCAGTCCGGCCACGGAGCTGATGTTGATGATGGAGCCCTTCGCCCCGCACTGCCGCATGCCCCGGATGGCGTGCTTGCAGCCCAGGAACACCCCATCCAGGTTCACCGCATGGACGACGCGCCACTCCTCCAGGGAGATGGTCTCGATGTCCTTGGCGACCCCGATGCCCGCGTTGTTCACCACCACGTCCAGCCGACCGAAGGTGGCCAGCGTCTCGTCCACCACCCGCGCCCAGTCCGCCTCCTGCGTGACGTCCAGCTTCCAGGCGCGCGCGGCCTCGCCCATCGCGCCGGCCACCTCCTTCGCGCCCGCCTCGTTGCGATCCGTCACCACCACCCGCGCGCCCTCTCGGGCCAACATCTCCGCCGCCGCCTTGCCCAGCCCCGACGCCGCCCCCGTCACCAACGCGACCTTGCCTTCGACTCGTCCAGCCATCACTTGCCTCCCCGCGAGGGGCCCGGAGCCTACCCCGCCCCCTTCCTCCGGTGGTGGAGGAATGTCACTCCCGGTACAGGGGTTCTGGCGCGCCGCGTCGCCCTGATGGCAAGCTCTGGCCCCGACAGGAGCATTCCATGGATTTCCCAGCCTGGCAGTTGTGGCTCCTCGCCGCGGTCCTCGCGGGGGCCCTGGAGATCGCCCTTCCCGGTTTCGTGATGCTCTGGTTCTCCGTGGGCGCGCTGGTGGCGGGCCTCGGGGCGGCCCTGGGGCTGGGCGTCAACGTCCAGCTCACGCTCTTCATCCTCGTGTCCGTGGCACTCTTCACCGCGTCGCGCACCCTCTTCAAGCAGGCCCTCATGCGCACCGCCACGCAGATGAAGACGGGCGTGGAGGCCATGGTGGGCCAGGAGGCGGTGGTGACCGAGTCGCTCGTCGAGGGACAGGGCGGGACGGTGCGCATCAACGGGGAGCTGTGGTCGGCGCGCTCGCTGGGGGGCCCGGTCATCGAGGGCGAGCGGGTCGTCGTGGAGCAGGTGGAAGGTTTGAAGCTGTGGGTGCGGCGCCCCGTCGCGTCGCTCGAGATTTCTCCGAAGAAGCAGAAGGAAGGTTGAGAAGATGGGTACCGCCGTTCTCGTCGTCATCGCGATGGCCGTGGGCTATGCCCTCATCAAGGGCCTGCGCATCGTCCCCCAGGCCAAGGTGATGGTCGTGGAGCGTCTGGGGAAGTTCCACCACGTGGCCCACAGCGGGCTGAACGTGCTCATCCCCGTTCTGGACTCGCCGCGCGCCCAGGAGATGCGGGTGGGCAACCGCTACACCCGCACCCATCTGGTGGACATGCGCGAGCAGGTCATGGGCTTCGAGACCGTCCAGGTCATCACCCATGACAACGTCACCATGGAAGTGGGCTCGGTCATCTACTACCAGGTCGTCGACGCGGCCAAGGCGCTCTACGCGGTGGAGAACCTGGCGCTGGCCATCGAGCAGCTCACCATGACGAACCTGCGCAACATCATGGGCGGGCTGACGCTGGATCAGACGCTCACCAGCCGCGAGACGGTCAACACCAAGCTGCGCCAGGTGTTGGACGAGGCCACCGAGAAGTGGGGCGTGAAGGTGACGCGCGTGGAGCTGCGCGAGATCGAGCCGCCCTCGGCCATCAAGGACGCCATGGCCAAGCAGATGACGGCCGAGCGCGAGCGCCGCGCCGAGGTGACCAAGGCCGAGGGTGACAAGGCCGCCGCCATCCTCTCGGCCGAGGGCGAGAAGATCTCCCGGATCCTCCGCGCCGAGGCCGAGCGCGACGCCGAGGTGGCTCGCGCCGAGGGCCGCAAGCGCGCCACGCTGCTGGACGCCGAGGCCAAGGCCGAGGCCACGCGGATGGTGTTCGACGCGGTGAACGCGGGTGGTGGCGCCACGCCCGAGGTGCTGGCGCTGCGCTACATGGAAACGCTCCAGGAACTCGGCAAGGGCGACAACAAGATGTTCGTGCCCTACGAGGCCACGGCGGTGCTGGGCAGCATCGCCTCGCTCAAGGACGTGTTCGCGCGCGAGGTCACCACGACCAGCGCCCAGGCGCAGCAGCAGGTTCCCTCGGCGGCGGCCCGGAGCGCGCAGAACCTGTCGCGCACCCTGGGGAACCAGCCGCCCGCGGTGCCGGTGCGCGCCCGCCCCTCCCTGCCGTCCGAGGAGTAACGAGAGGCGGGAACCTTTCGCGCCCCCCGTTGTCCGAGGGGGCGCACCCTTTCAAGGAACGCTCATGTCGGACGCCTTCATCGCTGGTGGTTGGGGCATGTATCCCACGTTGATCGCCGGTCTCGCGCTGCTCGGCACCACCCTGCGCTACGCCCTCCGGCCCGAGTCGCGCTTCGTGCCGCTGATGATCTCCCTGGGGCTCTTCACGCTCTTCGCGGGCGTCCTGGGCTTCGTCACGGGCGTCATGACAATGCTGCACGCCTACGCGGGTCCCCTGGAGAGCGAGGGGCCCACCGTCCTGTTTCTCGGCACCTTCGAGTCGCTCCACAACGTGGCCCTGGCCCTGCTGCTGATCATGATCTCCACGCTCGCGGCCTCGGTCGGTGCGTGGCGGCTTTCCCGGCAGGCGCAAGCTGTCGCCGTTCCGGCGCGGTAGCACGTCAGGGATTGCGCGCCCCACCGTCAATGGTTATGAATCCCGGGCCCTGAACGCGGGCCCCGCTTCCCACACGAGGCTTCGTACTCCATTGAAGATCCACTCCTGAATCGTCGGCGCTGTCCGTAAGCCAACCCCCGGGCCCCTCGTGCGTGTCCGGAACGATTCTGGAGTTCCTCGTGTCACTCGTTCGCGCCCAGCGCGTCTCCTTCGCGTTCTCCGACGCCGTTTCCCTGTTCTCCGACGCCGAGTTCCACCTGCCGACCGGGTGGACCGGGCTCGTCGGTGCCAACGGGGCCGGCAAGTCCACCCTGCTGCGCCTGATCTCCGGCGAGCTCCAGCCCTCGGACGGACACTTCCACTTCGAGCCGCCCTCGGCGCTCGTCCACCTCTGCCCGCAGCGCGTCGAGGAACTCACCCCCGACATCACCGCGCTCGCCGAGGCGTATGACTCCCGGGCGCGCCGTCTGCTGGGCCAACTCGCGTTGGATCCCACGGCCCTCGACCGGTGGCCCACGCTGTCCCCCGGTGAGCGCAAGCGCTGGCAGATCGGCGCCGCCCTCGCCCGGGAGCCGGACGTGCTGCTGCTGGACGAGCCCACCAACCACCTCGACGCCGAGGCCCGTGAGTGGCTCATCGCCGCCCTGCGCCGCTTCCGCGGTGTGGGGATGCTCGTCTCACATGACCGCGAGCTGCTGGAGACCCTCACCACCTCCACGCTGCGCGTCCACGCGGGCACGGTGCGCCTCTGGCCCGGCGCCTACTCCGAGGCCCGCGAGGCCTGGGAGGGCGAGCTGGAGGCCCGCCGCACCACCCGGCAGCAGGCCCAGGAGGAGCACCGCCGGCTCCAGCAGCGGCTGGTCCAGACGCGGCGCGATCAGGAGGCCGCCTCGGCCGCGCGCAGCGCCGGCAGCCGAATGAAGGACAAGTACGACAGTGACGCGCGCTCCCTGGGGGCCAAGACGCTCGTGAGCTGGGCGGACGCGCGGCTCGGCCGCAGCGTGGCCACCACTCGCCGCGAGGTGGAGCGCGCCGCCTCCGCCGTCGAGTCCGTCGAGGTGGAGAAGACGCTCGGACGCTCCGTCTTCGTGGACTATGTGCGCCCCCCCAACCCGCTGCTGTTCAGCGTGGACCTACCCGTGCTGCGCGCGGGCGAGGTGGAGCTGTTCGGCCGGTTGCGGCTCGACGTCCAGCGGGAGGATCGCATCCGCATCGAGGGCCCCAATGGCGCTGGCAAGAGCACCCTGCTGCGTGCCCTGCTGGACCATGCGCGCGTACCGCTGGAGCGCGTGCTGTACCTGCCCCAGGACTTGAGCGCGGAGGAGGCCGAGGAGGTGCTCGACTCGGTGCGCGAGCTGCCCCCGGCGGAAAAGGGCCGGGTGCTGTCGCTGGTCGCGGCGCTCGGGGTGGAGCCAGAGCGCCTGCTCGCCTCGGAGCAGCCGTCCCCTGGCGAGGCGCGCAAGCTGCTCATGGCGCGTGGGCTCGGGCAGCACGCCTGGGTGCTGGTGCTCGACGAGCCCACCAACCACCTGGATCTGCCCTCCATCGAGAGATTGGAAGTGGCCCTACGGGAGTACCCCGGGGCGCTGCTGCTGGTGACGCACGACTCGCACTTCGCGCAGCGGTGCACGGCCCTGCGCTGGCGCGTGCGGGAGGGACGCGTGGACTCCGTCTCGGAGTGAGCCGGAGTCTTGAAGGCGTCACTCCGGCCCTTCCACCCATTCACCTCTTGGGAGGGTCCTCCTACACTCGGCGGCGCTTCGAGGGACCATTCACACAGGGGGTGGGATGAGAGCAATCCTTCCAGGTGTCCTATGCCTGCTGCTCGGTGGCTGTCTTCCCAAGGCCCGGGTCGAGCAATTCACCGCGAGACCCTTCATGGCCTGTCCAGGAGACACGATCACCTTGAGCTGGCGCACCAACGGCAACGTCACGCTCAGCGCCGAGCCGGAGGTTCCAGGGCTCGGCAAGCGGGACGCGTCCGGCCGGGAGACGGTCACCCTGCCAGGAGGACCCGGGCCCACGGTTTTTGGAATCCACGTCTCCCGCTTCTTCGGGCTCAAGAAGACCGACACCTCGGGCGAGGTGCTGTCACCGCCGCTCGCCCGTGAGTACGCCGTCGTGGATGCCGAGGGAGAGGCTGACTTCTCGTGCCTCGACCAGGAGCGCGCCGTGGAGGCGTTCATCGTCCTGGACGAAGAGAAGATGTCCCCCGGTGTCCTTATCGAACAGGTGACGAACATGAACGTGCGTCGCCTCGTGCTCGGCAAGGACGGGGTGAGCAAGACGCTCGAGGAGGGTGAGGCAGCGGGGTTCGAGGGGATGCCCGCCCAGGGACGCTGGAGTCTGCGTGTCCCCCTCGAGGAAGGTGAAAACTGCGAGACGGCGGTCGATGACGTCGACGGACGACTGATCATCAAGCTGCAGCTCGCGTGTCGGAGGTGAACCATGGCCGGACTCGACGGAATCGACACCCTCGTCGTGCTGATGTTCGAGAACAGGTCGTTCGACCACCTGCTCGGGCACCTGTCGCTGGAGGATCCCCAGTCGGAGGTCGACGGGCTGCGCAACCCCGACACGAACCCGCGCTACGCGAACGTGTACGAGAACATGGTGTACCGCCCCTTCGTCATCCACGACGAGGCGGCCGTCGTCACCCATGATCCCCCGCACAGCCGTGCCTCGGTGCTCACCCAGATGGGGCGACGGGGCAACAAATTCCGCATGTCGGGCTTCGTCAAGGCCTACGTCGAGTACACCCAGCACGTGACGTCGCAGCCGCCTCCCATGGGGTACTTCGACTCCCAGGGGGCCTGGATGTCGTCGTTCCTGGCGCGCAACTTCTGTGTCTGCGATCGCTGGTTCACCCCGCTCCCGGCGGACACGCAGCCCAATCGGCTCATGGCCTTCACCGGGCACGCCCTGATCGACAACACGGGCGAGCGACTCCTCCCCAACGAGCAGCACGTGTTCGACTGGCTGGAGCAGCGCAACATCCGGTGGCGCGTCTACTGTGATGGTCTGCCGTTCTTCGCCCTGTTCGGACGGTTCCCCGAGGTGATCGGGCCGAGGTTCCGCCCCATCGACAAGCTCGATGACGACCTGCGCACCGAGCCGCTGGCGCAGACGCCCCAGGTCATCTTCATCGAGCCCCGCTACTTCGACTACTTCTGGTCGGACCTCCCCGCCAACTGCAACCACCCGCTCGCGCAGCTCAGCAACGGCGAGCTGTTCCTGCATCGGGTCTACTCCGCGCTCACGCTCAACCCGGAGAAGTGGGCCCGGACGATGTTCGTCGTCACCTACGACGAGCACGGAGGCTTCTTCGACCACGTGCCTCCCCTGCCCATCTCCAACCCGGTGCCACCTGGAGCGAGCTACACGGAGGGGTTCTCGACGACCGGGCCGCGCGTCCCCGGGCTCATCGCGACTCCCTGGACCCGGCCGGGCAAGGTCTTCCACGGCCATCTGGATCACACGTCCATCCTCCAATTCATCGCCGAGAGGTTCGGCTCG
>NZ_DASVWK010000943.1:0-2049 GCF_036389735.1 Archangium sp.
ACTTCTCGCACGCCACGTCGGTCTTGATCTCCTCGCGCTTGACGTCGCGCATCTCCGCTTCGGCCTTCTCGAGCGTCTCCTTGAAGGGCGCGTAGAAGTCCTGCAGGACGGCCTTCCAGTTGGCCTCGCCCTCGGAGATGAGATCGAGCTTCTCCTCCATGCTGGCGGTGAAGGCGACGTCCAGCTCGTGGGGGAAGTGCTTGACGAGCAGCTCGTTGCAGATGACGCCCAGGTCCGTGGGACGGAAGCGCCCCTCGATCTTCTCCACGTACTTCTTGTCCTGGATGGTGGAGAGGATGGCGGCGTACGTGGACGGACGGCCGATGCCCCGCTCCTCCAGCTCCTTGACGAGGGTGGCTTCCGAGAAGCGCGGCGGGGGCTGGGTGAAGTGCTGCTCGTCGATCAGCTTCTGGAGCTTGAGCGCGTCCCCGTCGTTGAGCACGGGCAGATCGCCCACGCCGTCCTCGTCGGTGTCCTCGCCGGCGGCGCGCGCCTTCTCCTGGGCGGCCTCCTCCTCGGGGGTGAGGCTGGCGCCGTAGACGGCCAGGTAGCCGGGGAACTTCAGCGTGGAGCCCGAGGCCCGGAACGTGGCCCGGCCCGCGGTGATGTCCGCGCTCGTCTGGTCGTACACGGCCGGCTTCATCTGGCACGCCACGAAGCGGTTCCAGATGAGCTCGTAGAGGCGGAACATGTCCGCGGCCATGTCGTCGTCCATCGCGTCGAACTGCGCCTTCACCTTGGAAGGCGGGTACTCGAGCGCGGTGGGACGGATGGCCTCGTGCGCGTCCTGGGCACTCTTCTTGGTGCGGTACACCACCGGGGCCTCGGGCAGGTAGTCCGCGCCGTAGGTGCCACCGATGAGGTCGCGCACCGCCGCCACCGCCTGATCCGACAGACGGGTGGAGTCCGTACGCATGTACGTGATGAGCGCCGTGGGGCCCTCCTCACCGAGCGGCACGCCCTCGTAGAGCCGCTGGGCGAGCGCCATGGTCTTCTTGGCGGTGAAGTGGAGCCGGTTGGCGGCCTCCTGCTGGAGCTTGGAGGTGATGAACGGAGCGGGCGCGTTGCGGCGCCGCTCGCGCTTGTCCACCTTGGACACCACGAAGGAGGCGTTCTTCAGCTCCTCGAGCAGTCCGTGGGTGGTGGCCTGGTCCTTGAGGTCCGCCTTCTTGCCGTCCACCTTGGACAGCTTGGTCTTGAAGGGCGGCGGCCCCGAGGGCCCCTCCAGCAGGGCGTCGAGCGTCCAGTACTCCTGCGGGACGAAGGCCTTGATCGCATCCTCGCGCTCGCAGATGAGGCGCACGGCCACGGACTGCACGCGGCCCGCGGACAGCCCTCGGCGCACCTTCTTCCAGAGGATGGGGGAGATCTGGTAGCCCACGAGCCGGTCCAGGATGCGCCGCGTCTGCTGGGAGTCGTAGTTCTCCTGGCTGAGCTGGCGCGGGTGGGCGATGGCCTCCTGGATGGCCGACTTGGTGATCTCGTTGAACATCACCCGGTAGGCGTTGTCATGGCCGAGCTGCTTGTGGATGTGCCAGGCGATGGCCTCGCCCTCGCGGTCGGGGTCCGTCGCCAGGAAGACCTTGTCCACGCCCTGGGCGGCCTTCTTCAGCTCGCCGAGCACCTTCTCCTTGCCCTTGATGACCTCGTACTGGGGCTCGAAGTCGTGCTCGATGTCCACGCCCATCTTGCTCTTGGGCAGATCGAGGATGTGGCCCACCGAGGCCTTCACCGTGTAGCCGGTGCCCAGGTACTTCTTGATCGTCTTGGCCTTGGCGGGAGACTCGACCACCACCAGGTAGTGAGGGCCCTTGCCACGCCGGGTGGACTCCTCCGCCTCCTCACCCTCCTCGTCGGCGGACACCTCCACCTCGGCCAGGGCGCCCTTACCCTTGCCCTTGCCCTTCGCCTTGGCGGCCACCTTCTTGGCCGCGCTCTTCTTCTTCGCCGTGGCCTTCTTGGCCGCCGGACGCTTCGCCGCCGCCTTCTTCGGCGTCGCCTCCTCCGTGGCGGCAGCTTCCGTCTCGACGACTTCCTTCTTCTTCCGCG